>NZ_CP065359.1:962222-1275833 GCF_019904295.1 Ruegeria sp. SCSIO 43209 | reverse complement strand
CAGGGCGAGGCGGGTTGGTACCCAACTTTGCGGTCACTTTAGCCACTTCGGCCATCAGGGATGCACGACTTTCCAGCGGTTGCGACTGGTGTGACGCCCAAGCACCCAAGCGGCTTTTGAGCGAGCGCGAGGCGTAGTATGCGTCCGCCTGCGGCCCATCTTCCTTGGTGATTGTACCACGAACACGGATTTGTCGCCGCAAAGATTTCCAATGCATCACAAAAGCCGCTTTGTGGGCGCTGTCCAACTCCTGAGCCTTGGCGCTGTGATAGTTCGTATAGAAAACAAACGCGTCCTTCTCGATTTCCTTCAGCAGAACCATACGGGCGTTCGGCAAACCTTCCGGGTCCACGGTTGCCAAAGCAATCGCATTAGGATCATTCGGTTCGGTCTTTTCTGCCTCGGCCAGCCACCGATCCGCGATTTCAAACGGATCAGCCCCGGCGAAGATGCCATTATGCTCGTTCATTTCCATCCCCAGGAAACAATTAACATGACCCTAAGGCGAGAACCCGCTGCGGGCAAGAGCGCATGGCCTTGAAGCAGGACAATCAATGGCATAAACCAACCGAACACAATGCGACGACAGGCGGAGAACCGAAGATGTCAAATCAGTTGATGGCCGGAAAACGCGGCCTCATCATGGGACTGGCCAATGACAAATCAATCGCATGGGGTATCGCCCGCGCCTTGTCCGACGCCGGGGCCGAGCTGGCCTTTTCCTATCAGGGGGACGCCCTGAAAAAACGCGTCGATCCATTGGCGGCGCAGTTGGGCAGCGAGATCGTTTTGCCCTGTGACGTCAGCGACGAAGAATCAATTAATGAACTCTTCAGCGCGCTCGAAAAGAAATGGGGTAAACTGGATTTCGTCGTCCACGCCATTGGCTTTTCTGACAAGAACGAATTGCGCGGGCGTTACGTCGACACGTCGCGCGCGAACTTTAACCTGACGATGGATGTTTCGGTCTACTCTTTCACCGCCGTTATGCAGCGCGCGGAGAAAATGATGAACGAAGGCGGCAGTGCGATCACCCTCACCTATTACGGCGCTGAACAGGTCATGCCACACTACAATGTAATGGGTGTTGCAAAAGCCGCCCTTGAGGCATCCGTAAAGTATCTGGCCGAGGATTTGGGCAAAGACGGCATTCGCGTGAATTCGATCTCGGCAGGCCCGATCAAAACGCTCGCGGCCAGCGGCATCGGCGATTTCCGTTACATCATGAAGTGGAACGAGTATAACTCGCCCCTGCGCCGGAATGTGACCATCGATGATGTTGGTAAATCGGCCCTGTATCTGCTGTCTGATCTCAGCAGCGGAGTGACAGGTGAAAATCTGCACGTGGATTCAGGCTATCACATCGTCGGAATGAAGGCCGTCGACGCGCCGGACGTTGAAAAAGGATAACAGACCATGAGCGCCAAGGACCGCCTGCCACACGAAAAAGGCTTCCACATCAGCTGGGATCAGATTCATCGCGACTCGCGCGCTCTTGCGTGGCGTCTGGATGGGCAAGGACCAGATGACGGCGCTTGGCGTGCAGTCGTGGCAATTACACGTGGCGGCATGGCCCCCGCGATGATCGTCAGCCGCGAACTGGATATCCGTACGGTCGATACTGTCAGCGTGAAATCCTATCATCATCAAGCGCAGGGCGAAGCAGAAATTCTCAAAGCGCCCAATGCTGATCTGATGGGTGATGGCACCGGTATTCTGATCATCGACGATCTGGTCGATAGCGGCAAAACGCTGGAACTGGTGCGCGAGATGTTCCCCAAAGCGCATTTCGCGACCGTATACGCCAAGCCCAAGGGCCGTCCGATGGTAGACACCTTCATTACCGAGGTCAGTCAGGACACATGGATTTTCTTCCCATGGGACATGGCGCTGCAATATGTCGAACCATATCGGGGCACCGATTAATCAAGCGTTTCAACTAAGCGCTGAAATCACGGACTCACCATGACAATGACCCGCACTGCCGCCACCTTTGCCCCTCCGGTGATGGAGGCACGCCGTTGGCTGGACGGGGTCGAGTTCGCAGTTGACCGTCCGTTGATCAATGTCAGTCAGGCGGCTCCGGTCGATCCGCCCCCGTTAGCGCTGCGGCAAGCAATGGCCGAATTCGCGGTCGAGCAGGACAGCGCACATCTTTACGGCCCGGTTCTGGGCAACGATGACCTGCGGTCCGAACTCGCGGCTCAGATCAGCGCACATTATGCGGCTGAGGTATCGGCGAATCAGATCGCAATCACCTCGGGTTGCAATCAGGCCTTTTCAGCCGTGATTTCGGCAATTACCGATCAGGGGGATGAGGTGATCCTTCCGACCCCTTGGTATTTCAATCACAAGATGTGGCTGGATATGGCTGGGGTAAAAACCGTTGATTTGCCCACAGACGATGATTTGCTTCCCGATCCGGAACGCGCCCGCGCCCTTATCACCGAAAAGACACGGGCGATTTCGTTGGTGACGCCGAATAATCCCGGTGGTGTCGAATATCCTGCGGACTTGGTGCGCCGCTTCTTTGATCTTGCGCGGGAAACGGGGCTTCGTCTTTTGGTTGACGAAACCTATCGCGATTTCGACAGTCGATCAGGCGCGCCTCATGACCTGTTCCAGCAATCGGGTTGGGACGATACGTTTGTCCATCTCTACTCGTTCTCAAAAGCCTATCGCCTGACCGGTCACCGTGTCGGCGCGATTTCAACCAGCCCCGCCCTGTTGGCGGAGATCGAAAAATTTCTGGACACGGTCGCGATCTGCCCCGGCCAGATCGGCCAGTTTGCCGCGCTTTGGGGAATGCGGAACTTGACCCAATGGGTTGCGGGTGAACGAGATGAAATTCTCGACCGAAGAGCCGCCATTGCAGAAGGAATGCCACGCCTTGAAGACAAAGGCTGGCGTCTTTTGGGACTTGGCGCTTACTTTGCCTACCTCGAACATCCCTTTGGCATCGCTTCCGACGAATTGGCCCGACGGCTGGTACCCGAGGCAGGTATACTGCTTTTGCCGGGTACCATGTTCATGCCAGAGGGCGATTCCGCGGGAAAGCGGCAGGTTCGTGTAGCATTTGCCAACCTCGACCGCGCCGGTATCGCGCAATTGTTCGACCGATTGCAGGGCTTGTCCTTCTAAGCTTGCCCCCCGGCTGCACGCATCGTATTCAGGGCCGCAACCGACTGGGCAGACATTTGCCGACAAAACCAAGAGGGCACCATGGCCGCAGGCATGAAAAACCTATCCAAAACCTTTGTCTGGATTCTCATGGGTCTTTTGATGCTGGGCCTTGCGGGCTTTGGCGCCACCAGCCTGACCGGAACCGTGCGTACGGTTGCGCAGGTCGGTGATGAAAGCATTTCGGTCGACGCGTATTTTCGTGAGCTTCAGCGCGAGATCCGGGCCGTCGAAGCACAAACCGGACAGGCAATGCAGATTTCGCAGGCACATGATCTTGGCCTCGATCAACTTGCCCTTTCGCGCCTGATCGCGCTGGCCGCAATCGATAACGAGGTCGGACAGCTTGGCATTTCGATCGGTGACGAGAACCTGCAGGACGAGATTGTACAGATACCGGCGTTCCAAGGTGTAAACGGTACATTCGACCGCGAAGCCTATCGCTTTCAGCTGGAACAGGTCGGAATGACCGATTCCGAATTCGAATCGGATCTGCGCAAAGAATCTTCACGCACCATCGTTCAGGGTGCGGTCATGAGCGGTGTTGAAATGCCCCGTACGCTGACCGAGGCTTTGTCGAACTATGTGCTGGCCCGCCGCAGCTTTACCGTGGCGACCCTGTCAGCCGACCTTCTCGAAACGCCCGTGGCCCAACCCACAGACGCGCAGATTCAGACATATTACGATGAGAATACCGATCAGTTCACCCTGCCCCGCACCAAGCAACTGACCTACGCCATTCTGTCGCCCGACATGCTGCTCGACACGATCGAAGTGGACGAAGATTCTCTGCGCCGTCTATACGACCAACGCGCTGACGAATTTTTCCAACCCGAGCGCCGCTTGGTCGAGCGTCTGCCCTATCCCAGCGAAGAATCCGCAACCGAGGCGCTGGCACAACTTGAAGTTGGCGGGGCCGATTTCGAACAGTTGGTCCGCGAACGTCAGCTTGAGCTGAGCGATGTTGATCTGGGCGATGTCACCCGTGAAGATCTGGGCGATGCAGCCGACGCCGTGTTTGCCGCCGAGATCGACGATGTGGTCGGCCCGCTTCCCACGGTGTTCGGCCCTGCCCTGTTCCGGATCAATGGATCGCTGGCCGAGAACAATGTCAGTTTCGAAGACGCCGAACCCGAACTTCGTGCAGAACTCGCCGCCGACCGAGCGCGCCGTCAGATCGAAGCACAGGCCGAAGACATCAACGACCTGCTTGCAGGCGGCGCAACACTGGAAGAACTGGCCGGTGAGACCGAGATGGAACTGGGTCAGATCGACTGGACCCAGCAAAGCGACGATGGCGTTGCCGCGTATGACGGCTTCCGCTCAGTCGCTGAGGCTGTGCAAGAAGGTGATTTCCCAGAGGTCGCGTTCCTTGAAGATGGTTCGATCTTTGCGTTGCGCTTGAATGAAGTGCTGGAACCGCGCCCGGAACCTCTGGAAAGCGCCCGTGACCGTGTCGCCGAGGCATGGCTGCAGGTAGAAACTGCGAAAGCGCTGCAAAATCAGGGCAACACGGTTCTGACCCAACTGGCAACAAATGGCGACTTTACCGCCACAGGCCTGCCCTTCCGCGTCGAAAATGCGCTGACACGTACCGCATTCCTCGAGGATGTTCCCGTGGACTTCATGACTCAGGTGTTTGAAATGGACCCTGGCGAGCTGCGTGTCATTCCCGGAAACGGTAACGCCCTGATCGTGCGTCTGGATGAAGAGCTGCCTCCGGCGGAAACCGATGAGCAACGCCAGATGCAGGATGCACTGGCTGCGCAATTGAGCCAGGCGCTGGCGCAGAACATCTTTGACATCTATGTGCGCAATGCCCAGACACGCGCACGCCCTGTGCTGGATCAGCAAGCGCTGAACGCGGTACGGGCCAGTTACTAAAAGAGACAGAACATGGCCCTGACCCCGGATTTCGAAAGTTTCGCGCGCGCTTATGATGCGGGCGAAAATCAGGTCGTCTATACCCGCCTCGCCGCTGATCTGGATACGCCGGTTTCACTGATGCTGAAACTGACAGGCGCTCAGAAAGACGCCTTCATGCTCGAGTCGGTAACCGGGGGTGAAGTGCGTGGGCGCTATTCGATCATCGGAATGAAGCCCGATCTGATTTGGCGCTGTCAGGGCGAGACATCGGCCTTGAACCGATCAGCCCGCTTCGATGCCGAGGCGTTCGAGCCACAGGATGGCAACCCGATGGACAACTTGCGCGCCTTGTTGGCTGAAAGCCGCATCGCGCTTCCCGATGACCTGCCGCAGGCCGCCGCTGGCCTATTTGGCTATCTGGGCTACGACATGGTCCGGTTGGTGGAATACCTGCCGGATGTGAACCCTGACCCGTTGGGCCTGCCCGATGCGATCATGCTGCGCCCCTCGGTCATTGCTGTGTTGGACGGCGTCAAAGGCGAGGTTACCGTGGTGTCGCCCGCCTGGGTCAGCGAGGGGCAAACCGCCAAAGCCGCCTATGCGCAGGCTGCCGAGCGTGTGATGGATGCCGTGCGTGATCTTGAGCGTGCCATGCCGGCCGAGACGCGCGATCTGGGTGACGCAATAGAAGTTGGGGCTCCTGTCTCTAACTTCACCAAATCGGGCTATATGGAAGCCGTTGAAAAGGCCAAGGAATATATCCGTGCAGGTGATATCTTTCAGGTCGTCCCAGCCCAACGCTGGACACAGGATTTTCCGCAGCCGCCATTTGCTCTCTATCGCTCGCTGCGGCGCACCAACCCGTCGCCGTTCATGTTCTATTTCAACTTCGGCGGCTTTCAGGTCGTAGGTGCAAGCCCAGAAATTCTGGTGCGTGTCTTCGGCAATGAGGTCACGATCCGCCCTATCGCGGGTACCCGCCCGCGTGGCGCGACGCCCGAAGAAGACAAAGCCAACGAAATCGACCTGCTGGCCGACAAGAAAGAACTGGCCGAGCACCTCATGTTGCTGGACCTGGGCCGCAATGACACCGGGCGTGTTTCTAAGATTGGAACCGTGCGTCCTACCGAAGAGTTCATCATCGAGCGCTACAGCCACGTGATGCACATCGTATCAAACGTGGTCGGTGAACTGGCCGAAGACAAGGACGCATTGGACGCGTTCTTTGCCGGGATGCCTGCAGGCACGGTATCAGGCGCGCCCAAAGTGCGCGCGATGGAGATCATCGACGAGTTGGAGCCTGAAAAGCGCGGCATCTACGGTGGCGGTGTAGGGTATTTCAGCGCAGGCGGCGACATGGATATGTGCATCGCGCTGCGGACGGCCATTGTGAAAGACCACAAACTGTATATCCAAGCTGGAGGCGGCGTTGTCTATGACAGCGACCCCGAAGCGGAATACATGGAGACCGTCCATAAATCGAACGCCATTCGCCGCGCGGCTGCGGATGCGGCGCGGTTTACAGGCAGCGGAAACAGCTAGCGGGGTGGCGGATGGTCGCTGCCATCACCCGTCCGTCAGCGATCCGGCAACGCCCTGCTGGATTTCTTTCATCATCACGGCAGAAATTGGGGCCATCGCCACGCGGCTGCCGCGATCCTCAAGCCCCCACAGCAACAGAGCCGAGATCGTCTCGGGACGCAGACGACCCAGCATCACCACGGCACCTTCCTGTCCGGCGCGGAAGGCTGCCTGATCCAGAAAACGCCGCATGATCTTGGGGTCCTGTTTGGCACCATCGAAATCGCGGAACACTACGCTGGATGGAATGCCGTTGCGCGCTGCAAGCTTTTGCGCAGTGTTTAGACCATTGTCCTGCGTCACCAGCCCGCGCCCGGTATCTCCAGCAATCGCCGCAACCTGATCAGCCAGCTTTCGGTTGCCCTGAATGCCGCTTCCGACACCTTCCAGAATGCCAACGGTTTGAGGCAATTGATCCAACCACACCGACAACGACACCTCAGCGTCCTGAGCACTGGCGGCTTCGTGCATGTCAACCAAGGCCAATACTTCAAATCCAGCCTCGCGATGACGGGCCATTTTTTCCGCTGCATTCGGGTCAGACGGGCTGACGGCAAAACTTAGCGGGTATGGGAAATCCTGCAACGCCTCGGCCCCAAAAGCCCCTTCATCATCGATCAGAATGATCGACATCAATGGCTTGGATTCTGGATTTTCGAAGGTGGCAGCATGTGCTTCGATGGGCTTGGCCACCACTTCTGGAGTAATCACGGCTTGTTCGACGGGCGGGTCATCCCTCTCGGTTAGGGGCACGACACGCTTGCCGATCAACGAACCGGAACCTGTGGCCCCCTCTCCGCCAATTTGCGGCAGGGTCAATACGCGCGGCTGACGTACAGGTCGGGTATCTTCTTCACCCTCAACCGCGATTGGATTTTCATCAGGCACGGGTTCCGCTTCCTCAGCCTCTGGCGCGGCATCCGGCAATTCCACGGTCTCAGGCTGCAGGGCTGCGACCTGAGGGGCCTCCCCGGGCGTTTCTTCCGCCACCTGAGGTTCCGGGGCTTCCTCGGGCGCAGGCGCTGCTGGAGCATCCGCGAGCGCTGCCGGTTCGGCTTCCTGTTGTGGCGAGGTCGGTTCGGCAAGTGGATTTGGCGGTGCCGCGGGCGCTTCGGTTTGAACGGTCACGTCAGAAGATGAGATCGCTGCAGGTGCCTCGGCTACGGTCGGTGCTCCACCCGCCTCAGGACGGGCACCGGGCTCAAGCTCAATACCTGCCAGTCCATCCAGCGAATCTGATGATAGATCGGGGGTTTCAGGGCCGGATGGTGGCAACTCAACCAGATCGGCATCGGCATTGCTTTCTTCAACTTTCGCAGCCTCCAGGGGCTGCGGAGTATCAGCCACTTCGGGCGCTGTTGCCGTCACATCTGGTTTACGTGACAAAGGAGTTGTCAGCGAAAGAACCGCGCCCAGTGCCAATACCGAGACCGCCCCGGCGATCACTCCACCGTAAAATCCGCTCATCGAAATCTCGCCTCTCGCGTTGTTTCGTGCCTCATCTGCCCAGACGCCATCTTCCGCGACGCTCACCTGTACGGTGTCAAGTTGGGTATGTCCTCTTGACGCTGCCGCACAAGCCTGAGCATGTATGTCCCGACATTATACCGCGCTCAGGGACTGCATCGCCAGCCCGAAATGCCCATAGGAAGATAAGTGCCCAAATGCTGCTGCTGATCGACAACTATGACTCGTTTACCTACAACCTCGTTCATTATCTGGGTGAGCTCGGGGCCGAGATGGTCGTGCGCCGGAATGACGCACTGGATGTACAGGAAGCAATGGCGATGAACCCGGCTGGTATTCTGCTCAGTCCCGGCCCTTGTGATCCCGATCAGGCGGGCATCTGTCTGGCCCTGACCGAAGCCGCGGCCGAGACGCAAACACCGCTGATGGGGGTCTGTCTGGGGCATCAAACCATCGGACAGGCATTTGGCGGCAAGGTTGTGCGCTGTCATGAGATCGTGCACGGGAAAATGGGCACGATGAAACACACCGGCAAAGGTGTATTCGCTGGCCTGCCCTCGCCCTTCGAGGCCACCCGGTATCATTCGCTTGTCGTAGAACGCGAAAGCCTGCCCGATTGCCTTGAGATCACGGCCGAGCTTGAGGATGGCACGATTATGGGTCTGCAGCACAAAGAACTGCCGATCCACGGCGTCCAGTTTCACCCGGAATCCATCGCGTCCGAGCATGGTCACGCCCTGCTCAAGAACTTCCTGAACGAAATGAAAGTCCCCGCATGAGCGACGCTCTGAAACCGCTGATCGGTGCTGCGGCCGATCGACCTTTGACCCGTGCCGAGGCTGAACAGGCCTTTGGCATCCTCTTTGATGGGGCCGCCACGCCCAGCCAGATCGGAGGGTTGTTGATGGCAATGCGCACGCGCGGCGAGACGGTCGAGGAATACGCCGCCGCCGCTGCCGTAATGCGCGCGAAATGCAATGCAGTGAAAGCTCCCGCTGGCGCGATGGACATCGTTGGTACGGGGGGCGACGGCAAAGGAACACTCAATATCTCGACAGCCACGGCTTTTGTGACGGCAGGCGCCGGTGTCACCGTTGCAAAACACGGTAATCGGAACCTGAGCTCGAAATCCGGCGCAGCAGATGCTCTTGGGCAGCTAGGTATCAACGTAATGGTCGGCCCGGAAATCGTTGAAAAAGCGCTGAAAGAAGTTGGTATCGGTTTCATGATGGCCCCGATGCACCACCCGGCGATCGCCCATGTCATGCCCTCGCGGCAAGAACTGGGTACGCGCACGATTTTCAACATTCTGGGCCCCCTGACCAACCCCGCCGGAGTGAAGCGCCAACTGACCGGTGCGTTCAGCCGTGACCTGATCCGCCCGATGGCCGAAACTTTGGGCCTGCTTGGAACTGAACATGCCTGGTTGGTTCACGGCTCAGACGGTACGGATGAGCTTACGATCACCGGGGTCAGCTGGATCGCATCGGTTGAGGATGGCGTTGTCAAAGAGGTCGAGCTTCACCCCGAAGACGCCGGCCTGCCTGTGCATCCGTTCGAAGATATCATCGGCGGCACGCCCGAAGAGAACGCGGTTGCCTTCCGCGCCCTGCTGGATGGCGCACCCTCAGCTTACCGCGACGCGGTGTTGCTGAACTCTGCCGCGGCGCTGGTCGTTGCAGATGCGGCAAACGATCTGCGCGAGGGCGTTGCGATGGCCACAGAAAGCATTGATAGCGGCAAGGCCCGTGAAAAGATCACCGCGCTGGCGCGCATTACACAGGAAGCCGCATGACCGAGACCGTTCTGGACAAAATCAAAGCGTACAAGCTGGAAGAGATCGCTGCGGATAAGGCGCATAAGCCTCTGGAAACACTAGAATCTGAGGCACGGAACGCACCCGAGGTACGCGGTTTTGCCGAAGCCCTGCATTCGGCTATGCGCAAGGGGTACGGATTGATCGCCGAGGTCAAAAAGGCCAGCCCGTCCAAAGGTCTGATTCGCGCTGATTTCGATCCGCCCGCGCTTGCCAAAGCTTATGAAGAGGGCGGCGCGGCTTGCCTGTCGGTTCTGACGGACACGCCTAGCTTTCAGGGTGACAAGTCCTTTCTGACCGAAGCTCGCGCGGCCTGTTCGTTGCCAGCATTGCGGAAGGACTTCATGTACGACCCCTATCAGGTGGTCGAAGCGCGTGCATTGGGTGCGGATTGCATCCTGATCATCATGGCCTCGGTCAGCGATGCACAGGCCGCCGAGCTTGAGCAAACCGCGTTTGACTGGGGCATGGATGTTCTGATCGAAGTCCATGACGCCGATGAACTTGCGCGCGCATCGCAGCTGAAAAGCCCGCTGATCGGGATAAACAACCGCAATCTCAAGTCGTTCGAGACGACTCTTGATACAACTCGTCATCTGTCAAAGCTGGTTCCAGCGGATCGCACGATCGTCTGCGAGAGCGGCCTGAGCACTCCGGCGGACCTCGCCGATATCGCCCGCTACGGTGCGCGCTGTTTCCTTATTGGTGAGAGCCTGATGCGTCAGGATGATGTAGCTTCGGCAACTCGAGCACTGCTCGCCAACCCGCTCATTCCCGGAGTGATGTGATGCCGCTGACCCATTTTGATGCCAAAGGTGAGGCCCATATGGTGGACGTGTCCGACAAGGCTGTCACCGACCGGGTTGCGGTTGCATCTGGATACATCAAGATGGCGAAGGAAACCTTTGATATCATTTCAGAAGGACGCGCTAAGAAAGGCGATGTTCTTGGTGTTGCCAGACTTGCGGGCATAATGGGCGCCAAGAAAACGCCTGACCTGATACCTCTGTGTCATCCGCTACCCGTGACCAAAGTCGCCATTGAACTGAGCTTAGACCCGGACCTTCCCGGCGTTCAGATTGAAGCGACTGTAAAGACTTCCGGCCAGACCGGCGTAGAGATGGAAGCGCTGACAGCAGTCTCGACAGCCGCACTGACGGTTTACGATATGGCGAAGGCCGTGGACAAATCGATGGAGATCGGCGGTATTCGTGTTCTACTGAAAGACGGCGGAAAATCAGGGCGTTACGAGGCATCATGATCTCGGTTGAAGAAGCGCGGGCTCTGCTGTTCGATCTGGTCTCACCGCTGCCCGCAGAAACGGTTGCCCTTGCCGAGGCTGCCGGTCGTATCCTGGCAGAAAACGTTGCAGCAACGCGTGATCAGCCGCCCTTTGCTGCGTCATCGATGGATGGGTACGCCGTCAAGGCGGCCGAAGTCGAACTGCATGCAATGTTCAAAGTGGTTGGCGAAGCTGCGGCCGGACGTCGCTTTGCTGGAAGCGTCGGACCCGGCCAAGCTGTGCGGATATTCACTGGTGCGCCTGTGCCGGATGGTGCAGATTTCGTCGTCATACAGGAAGATGTCGACCGACGCGGTGATCTGATCAGCATAACCGACGCCCCCGGTGAAAAGGCCAATATCCGCCCTGCGGGGATCGATTTCAGCATCGGTACGCAGATCACGGCCCCACGCCAGCTCAGACCCGAAGATGTCGCATTAATGGCAGCGATGAACATCGCTTCGGTCCCTGTGAACCGCAAACCCGTGGTTGCACTAATCTCAACCGGTGACGAACTGGTGATGCCCGGAGAAACACCCGGCCCCGATCAGATCATCGCCTCAAATACCTTTGGTCTTAAGGCGTTACTGGAAAACGCTGGCGCACAAGTTCGTGTACTTCCTATCGCACAAGATACCTTAGCGTCATTAGAAACAGCTTTTGGCTTGGCACAGGGCGCTGACCTTGTGGTGACAATCGGAGGGGCGTCGGTTGGCGAGTACGACCTGGTTGCGGATGTCTCGGAAGGTCTTGGGTTGAAGCAATCGTTCTACAAGATTCGCATGCGACCGGGTAAACCTCTGATGGCCGGGCGGCTTGGGGGTGCTGCAATGGTCGGTCTACCCGGAAACCCGGTCAGTGCCATGGTGTGCGGTTACCTGTTCCTCATCCCAATGGTGCGCCGCATGTTGGGGATTGAACAGGCCCTACAGCCATTCCAACGCGCCCGCCTTTCTGCCCCGCTCGGAAAAAATGGCCCGCGTGAGCATTATATGCGGGCGGTGTTGGACAACGGCGGCATCCGCGCCTGTGATGATCAGGACAGCTCGCTGCTAAGTGTTTTGGCGCAAGCCAATGCACTATTGGTACGCCAACCCCACGATCCCGCGCGCGAGGCCGGGGATGAGGTCCTTTACCTGCCGATCTAGCAAATCCGTTGACACAAAACGTGAACATGCGTAGAACAAAAGAAAACGCATGAGCGACGAGGTATGAGCAATGCTGACCAAGAAGCAATTGGATTTGCTGGAATTCATCCACAAACGCGTGCAAGCGGACGGTGTTCCGCCCAGTTTTGATGAGATGAAGGCCGCGTTGGATCTACGGTCAAAATCCGGGATTCATCGACTGATCACCGCGCTGGAAGAACGTGGCTTTATCCGCCGCCTTGCCCATCGAGCCCGTGCCATCGAAATTGTCAAGCTGCCAGAAAGCCTTGGGGGAGAGCCCACGGCAGGTTTCAAACCGCGTGTGATTGAAGGCGATCGCCCTGAAGGTCCACGCCCCGCGAACTTTGAACCCGTCACAGTTGATGCGATGGAATTGCCTGTTATGGGCCGGATTGCTGCCGGTGTACCGATCGAAGCGATCAGCCATGTGTCGCACCGTGTCGCTGTACCGGGCTCGATGGTTTCGGGCCGTGGTGAACATTATGCGCTTGAGGTTCGTGGCGACTCGATGATCGACGCCGGTATCAACGATGGCGATGTCGTGGTGATCCGCGAAACAACGGCCGCTGACAACGGTGACATCGTGGTGGCATTGGTGGAAGATCAGGAAGCCACGCTGAAACGGTTTTTCCGCCGAGGTCAGGCCATTGCGCTGGAAGCGGCGAATCCGGCCTATGAGACCCGCGTGCTGCCAGAGGACAAGGTGAAAGTTCAGGGCCGCCTGGTAGGCTTGATCCGAAGCTACTGAGGCAGCTTGGGGGACCATAGGCGGCGGCCTGAGATATCAGAACTCGCGAACAAACGCCCCTTGGATAACGCAAGACTGCCTGTCTTCCGCAGAAATTCCGTATCGTAAACGCTGCATTCACCGGTCAAAGTCAACGACACCGGGGCGACAATGATCTGATCTTTCCTGCATTCCTGAAAGGCGCTCGCAGCCCGCTTGCCAGTCAAGTGGACAAGCTCTTTGTCTCCCAGAAGAAAACGTTGAATTCCCGCTGATGCCTCTGGCCATCGCAAAGCGGCCTTTGGTTGATCTGCCCCGTCCCCGTCATTTTCCAGCCAAACCGACGCGACAAATCCGCTGCCTTTCGGTTTGCTCAGCGCGCGCCCGTGTTCAGTCATCACTCCGACCAGCCCGCCGGTATCGGCGATCAGCACGTCTGGGCGGCTTCCCTGACCCCACAGCGCTATCGCCAATGCCGCCGGGGCGATGCCGAGCCACCGTGCGTGCCCTTGCCACAGCATTAGCCACAGAAGAGACAGAGCCAGAACAGGCAATACGAAATAGTCTGGGCTTACTACGTACCCGCGCGCGCCCTCCAGTCCCGCGACCCAATTGGCAACGGTAAGGATCCATCTCAGCCCAAGACCCATTACGTGCAATGCAATCGCTTCAAGCCCAAAAGGTGCAAGAAGGGCGGCGACAACCGCACTTGGAACGACCAGCGTTCCCATGACGGGCACGGAGACGAGATTTGCCAGCAACCCGTAGTGCGAAATAGCGTTGAAATGCGCCGCCCCGATCGGAGCTGTCGCGATCCCCGCGATCGCCGAGGATGTCAACAAGGCCAGCACAGGCCGCAGCCATTTTGGGCCTGGCATTGGGCCATAGTCCCGCAACGCGCCAAACCCTGCGACCAAGGCGGTTGTAGCAGCAAAAGACATCTGAAATCCGGGGCTCAATAGAGTTTCCGGGCGCAAGGTAAGAACAATCAGCGCAGCCATGGCCACCGCCCGCAATGAAATCGCGCGCCGGTCCAACAATACGGCCCCCAGCATAACGCAGACCATCACAAAGGCGCGCTCAGTCGCGACGTTCCCACCAGACAGAAGCAGGTAGATTGTCGACGCGAATAACGCACAGAGCGCGGCCACCTTGCGTACGGGCATGCGAAGCGCGATGACAGGTACCATTGAGAACCCCATGCGGCACGCCACAAAAACGAAACCGGTCAACAAACCCATGTGAAGGCCCGAAATCGCCAGAAGATGAGCCAGGTTGGACGCGCGCAACGCCTCTAACGAGGCCTGCCCCATCCCGCTGCGATCACCGGTAGTTACGGCGGCGGCAAAGCCCCCGACTTCGCCCGGCAGGATCGTGCGCACCCGATCCGAGATCTCCATGCGCCAGGCCGTGATACGCACTCCGTCCAAACCATCTTGCGCCGCAGCCGACGTCAGGACCGGAACCCGAGTGTATCCAACAGCGCCGAGTTGCTGGAACCAGGCGTGGCGGCGAAAATCAAAACCTCCGGGTTCAACTGGCCCTTGCGGCGGCGAAAGATGTGCTGTGGTCATAATCCGCTGACCCGGGGACAGCGCAACTGACTCCCCGTGAATAGACAGCCGGATGCGCCGGGGTCTTTGATCAGCAGGAACGTCCCCGATCCGCACCTGATCCAATGTCACCCTCAGCGCATCCGACGCAGAGCGGTCTAGCGCTACGACCCTCCCCTCGACCGGGCCATAGTAACGCCATTGCAGGACCGGCTCCGCAACCATATGTGCCCGCGCCCCGGCCAGAGCGAACCCCATCGCGATCAGGGCTAAGCCAGTGGCTAGCGGTGACCACGCGGCCCCCATGAAACGGGTGGAGGCAAGCGCCAGCAAGGCAAGCGCCAGGACGCCGACATAGAGCTCAACCTCGGGTTCGAACCTGAGGCTGAAATACCAACCAATCCCGACCGCCAGGCAGATCGGGGACCACGGAAACAAGTGTCCCCGCTGGGTCAGCAATGCGGTCTCGACCCGTGTCAGAACACGCATGGTTGCCCCCGTCCTTCGGGCTGGGTAGATAGTCGCCAAACTATGCCCGCTAAGGTTACCAAAAGGTTAATCCACACCATGTCCGATCAGGTCGTCACCCGTTTTGCCCCCTCTCCCACCGGATTTCTGCATATCGGTGGCGCCCGCACTGCTCTGTTCAACTGGCTTTATGCGCGGGGTCGCGGCGGCCAGTTCCTGTTGCGGATCGAGGATACCGATCGGGAACGTTCCACGCCGGAAGCAACAGCGGCCATACTGCAAGGCATGGACTGGCTAGGGCTTGATCATGACGGTGAGGTGGTCAGCCAATTCGAGGGTGCCCCTCGACATGCAGAGGTCGCGCATCAATTGCTGTCCGACGGCAAGGCATACAAGTGCTTTTCGACGCAGGAAGAAATCGCTGCATTCCGTGAACAGGCGCGGGCCGAGGGGCAGTCGACCCTGTTTCGCAGCCCGTGGCGCGAGGCTGACCCTGCCATACATCCCGACGCACCTTACGTGATCCGCATCAAGGCTCCGCAAGACGGTGCCACTGTGATCCGCGATCAGGTGCAGGGCGATGTCACCATTCGCAACGATCAGTTGGATGACATGATCCTGCTGCGTTCGGATGGGACTCCGGTCTATATGCTGGCCGTTGTGGTTGACGATCATGATATGGGCGTGACTCATGTGATCCGGGGCGACGATCACCTCAACAACGCCGCCCGTCAGATGATGATCTACGAGGCGATGGGTTGGGATGTACCAGTCTGGGCGCATATCCCTTTGATCCATGGACCCGATGGAAAAAAGCTCAGCAAACGTCACGGTGCGTTGGGGGCGCAAGAATATCAGGCCATGGGATATCCGGCATCCGGAATGCGCAACTATCTGGCTCGGCTGGGCTGGAGCCATGGGGATGATGAGTTCTTTACCGATGCCCAAGCTAAAGAGTGGTTCGATCTGGATGGCATTGGCAAAAGCCCGGCGCGGTTTGATGTGAAGAAGCTTGAAAACCTTTGTGGACAACATATTGCCGTCGGGGAAGATGCCGCGCTGCAGCATGAAATTCAGGGATATCTGAAGTCAGCTGGTTTGCCGCCGCTTTCCGAAACACAATCCAGTGATTTGGTCCGTGCGATGTATTGCCTCAAGGACCGCGCACGCACGTTCCCAGAACTCATTGAAAAAGCTCATTTTGTGCTTACGTCGCGACCTATCCAGCCAGATGAAAAGGCCGCAAAGGCGCTGGCATCTGTATCCGACGGTATACTGAAAGAATTGACGCCGCAGCTGCAAAATGCTAGCTGGTCCCGGAACGAACTGGAGGAGACCCTGAATTCGTTCGCAGAGGCGAATGGGGTTAAGTTCGGCAAATTGGCTGGTCCGCTGCGGGCGGCACTAGCGGGCCGGGCAGTTACACCTTCGGTATTTGACATGATGCTTGTGCTTGGGCGCGATGAAACCCTGGCGCGGCTTTCTGATGCAGCGAACCCGGCCTGATTTCACATAAGGGTAACGCTGCTCCGTTAAGAACGGACTGCGCGACGGAACGCAGTCGTTGCCTGCTTTGTCGGACAGCGATCCGGCATGCGCACGAATGAAGAAGGGACAAACATGACCGAGAGCAAAAAATCAGCCAAACTGACTGTCCACGGCGAAAGCTATGATCTGCCGGTGTTTTCTCCGACCGCTGGGCCCGATGTGATCGATATCCGCAAGCTCTATGGTCAGGCTGGCGTCTTTACTTATGATCCGGGTTTCACGTCCACCGCAAGCTGTGACAGCACCATTACATTCATCGACGGTGACAAGGGCGAGTTGCTGCATCGCGGTTATCCGATCGAACAGATCGCCTCGAAGTCGCATTTCCTCGAACTCAGCTATCTGCTGCTGTATGGCGAGCTGCCTTCGGCGAAGGATCTGGAGAACTTCGAGACCACAATCACCCGCCACACGATGCTGCACGAGCAGATGCAGTATTTCTATCGCGGATTCCGCCGGGATGCGCATCCGATGGCCATCATGGTGGGTGTGGTTGGTGCCATGTCCGCGTTCTATCACGATTCGACCGACATCGCGGACCCGCGTCAGCGTGAAGTAGCTTCGCACCGTTTGATCGCAAAAATGCCGACCATCGCGGCCTGGGCCTACAAATACCATATCGGTCAGCCCTTCGTGTACCCGCGCAACGACCTGGACTATGCGTCAAACTTCCTGCGCATGTGTTTTGCCGTTCCTGCCGAAGATTACGAGGTGAACCCGATTCTGGCACGCGCCATGGATCGTATCTTCATGCTGCAGGCGGATCACGAACAGAACGCCTCGACTTCGACGGTGCGTCTGGCATCTTCTTCGGGTGCAAACCCATTCGCCTGTATCGCGGCCGGTATCGCCTGTCTCTGGGGTCCGGCCCATGGTGGTGCGAACCAGGCTTGCCTTGAAATGCTGGAAGAGATCGGCAGCGTGGACCGCATCCCCGAGTTTATCGAGCGCGCCAAAGACAAAGATGACCCGTTCCGTCTGATGGGCTTTGGCCACCGCGTCTACAAGAACTTCGATCCACGCGCGAAAGTGATGAAGCAATCGGCAGACGAAGTACTTGACCTGCTGGGCGTGGAAAACAATCCCAAACTACAGGTCGCGAAGGCGCTGGAAAAACAGGCTCTGGAAGATCCGTATTTCATCGAGAAGAAACTGTTCCCGAATGTCGACTTCTATTCGGGCATCGTGATGGAAGCGATGGGCTTCCCGACCTCGATGTTCACGCCAATCTTCGCGTTGTCACGTACCGTTGGCTGGGTTAGCCAGTGGAAAGAAATGATTGCCGATCCACAGAATAAGATCGGACGCCCACGTCAGCTTTATCT
The DNA here is from genome assembly GCF_019904295.1 of Ruegeria sp. SCSIO 43209. Classification (NCBI taxonomy): domain Bacteria; kingdom Pseudomonadati; phylum Pseudomonadota; class Alphaproteobacteria; order Rhodobacterales; family Roseobacteraceae; genus Ruegeria; species Ruegeria sp. SCSIO 43209. The sequence continues at coordinate 1,257,851 of NZ_CP065359.1, read as the reverse complement.
GGGCGCGACCAACCGCGATTACGTGGACATCGAAAACCGCTGATCCACACACAATATCGATGTTAAGACCCCGGTTATCCGGGGTCTTTTTTTCCGTAGCGTTACCAAAATGAGACCGTTCGAAACCAATCGTAAATGACTGTTTCGATGCATCTTTCCGCACTGCCTCAGTCCGCCTAATGTTGCCGCGTCCGGCGAATATTGTTTGGTTCTCATGCGTTTCATCTTCTTGTTCATTATGTTGCTACTTGCGCAATCGGCATCCGCTCAAAGCGTGCTGGAGCGTGCTTTTGAGAAGCAGCAGCAGGAAAACGCCGCCGGGTCGTTGGCAATCTTGGGGTTGGCAGGCATCCCGGACGATTCTGCCAGCGCAATCTCACTGCAATCAAATACTGACAATCGCGATTACGATTTCAAATCCGCCCAGCTGGGCGGCGGGTTTCGCCTTGCTGAGGGCGTGCCGATCTATCTTGAGGGGTATATAGGCTACGCGCGCTATGACCCCGTTCTGACCTTCAGCGGCACCGGAGATACCACGCGTATACCGCTGAAATGGACCAGCCTCGCCCTGACCGGCGGTGTCGGCTATCAGTTCGACATCGGCGAGTATTGGAAAATGACCCCGATGGCCCATATCTCGGTCGGACGTACGCAATCCGACGCATCTGTCGGTGCGCAAGCCATAGCCAACCGCCTGGGGCTTGATCGAGACTTTCTCGAAAGCGGCGGCATCTGGGCTGGTGGCGCAGGCGGATCGATGACGGTCTCGTACGAGAAAGCTCTGTCCAACGACCGGGAATTCGAGGCAAGCCTGCGCTATACCCATATCGAATACTGGCCTATCGGAGACAACGAGGACCTGTTGGTTGAATCAACTGCCGCAAATGCAGTTCTGTGGTCACGCTACCGCTTTCCAACTGGAAAACGCATGTTCGGTCGCCCGGTCCGCTGGGTGGGCGATCTGTCCCTGTCCTATCTGATCGGGGATCAGTCACTTGTATTGGGCACCGACTGGCTGGCCCGCGTAGGTGGTGGGATCGAGGTCGATCTGTCTGACACATGGGTGCCTTGGGTATCAACGACACGGTTTATGGTCCGCTACTACGGCAGCGATACCGTCAACGGATTCTCGGCCGGTATTGGCATTAGTTTCTGAACCAAGGCTTCAAAACAAAGCCAGTTGATCACCGGGCTGGGGTGGAGGTGCAAACGCCGCACAGTTCAGTGGCGGCATGTCTGTCGACAGCCCGAGACGTTTGACTGCGGCCTTGAACCGTTGCGCAATCATCTCGGCATAGGTCCCCTCGCCCCGCATGCGGTGGCCCCACCGGGGGTCATATTCCCTACCCCCATGCATTTCGCGCAGCCGTGCCATCACCTTCTCAGCCCTGCCCGGCTGATGTTCGATCAGCCACTCGCGCCAGAGCGCGGATACTTCACGGGGAAGCCGCAGCATGATCCAGCTTGCAGCATCGGCGCCAGCCTGCTTTCCGGCCTCCAACAGGATTTCCAATTCATGATCGGTTAAACCGGGAATCACCGGAGACGTCATAACGCGCACAGGCACGCCAGCCTCGGTCAGGTTGCGGATCATTCCGAGCCTGCGCTGCGGTGAAGGCGCCCGGGGTTCCATCCGTCGGGAAAGATCGCGGTCCAATGTGGTCAGCGAGATGCCAACCCGGACAAGGCCATTGCGGGCCATCGGTGCCAGAATATCAAGATCACGCTCGATCAGAGTCCCCTTGGTCACAATACCGACCGGATGTTGAAAATCTCTCAGAACCTTTAGACAGCTTCTTGTTATCTTGCGGTTTTTTTCGATCGGTTGATAGGGATCGGTGTTGGTTCCCAGTGCAATCGTGGCCACCTTGTAAGAACGTGCTGAGAGTTCGCGACGCAATAGCTCAGCCGCATTGGGTCGCGCAACAAGGCGGGTTTCGAAATCCAAACCCGGAGACAGCCCCAGATACGCATGCGTTGGCCGAGCAAAGCAATACACGCATCCATGCTCGCAGCCCCGATATGGGTTTATGGATCGGTCAAAAGGTAGGTCCGGCGACTTGTTATAGGTGATCAGATTGCGCGCCATTTCTTCCCGAACTTCGGTCCGCAACGGGGGCAGTTCCTCTGGCAAATCCCAGCCATCTTCGGTCAACTCGGTTGTAAACCTCTCGAATCGACCTGCTTCGTTTGAGGTTGCTCCGCGCCCAGGGCTTTTGATGGCAGCAGTCATTTGTTCGCTTTTTGTTCCTATCACTAGATGTAATTAAAACCAGTTTCACTGGCAAGATTCATGTTTCGATTTCCAAAAATCATCAGATGCTCGAAACAGGCGACGCATTAGACTGCAGGTGAATTTACCGTGGCTAATGAAACCAATGCAGGATGATCTTGCAAAATTCGATGTCGCTGAGTGCGAATATTCGGCCTATAGGTCGGTCTCAGAACGACCTAGGTCGCAATCGTCACAGTAGACCTGCGACGAAATGGCCAAAACGGTGAAAATGCCACCACGGGCCGCAGGCCCGCACAGCTCAGGGAAATACCCATGTCTGATGAAGAAGACATCGTCCTGTCCGAACTGAATGACGACGAACTCGTCGAACAGATGTTCGATGACCTTTATGACGGCCTGAAGGAAGAGATCGAAGAAGGTGTGAACATCCTGCTCGAGCGCGGATGGCAACCCTATGACATCCTGACCAAAGCGCTGGTTGGCGGCATGACAATTGTCGGCCATGACTTCCGCGACGGCATCCTGTTCGTGCCTGAGGTTCTGCTGGCGGCCAACGCCATGAAAGGCGGTATGGCGATCCTGAAGCCTCTGCTGGCTGAAACTGGTGCTCCGCGCGTTGGTAAGATGGTGATCGGCACCGTCAAGGGCGACATCCATGACATCGGCAAGAACCTTGTTGCGATGATGATGGAAGGCGCCGGGTTCGAAGTTGTCGATATCGGCATCAACAACCCGGTCGAGAACTACCTCGAAGCGCTGGAAAACGAACAGCCCGACATTCTGGGCATGTCCGCTCTGCTGACGACGACGATGCCTTATATGAAGGTCGTAATCGACACGTTGGTCGAACAAGGCCTGCGTGATGAGTACACCGTTCTGGTTGGCGGCGCTCCGCTGAACGAAGAGTTCGGCAAGGCGATCGGCGCTGACGGCTATTGCCGCGACGCAGCCGTGGCGGTGGAAATGGCCAAGGACTTCATGTCGCGCAAGCACAACCAACTGGCCGGCTAAGGCGCGAGATCATATCGTGAGACAGGCCGTCCTTTTTGGGGCGGCCTTTTTTGTCCGAACCTCGGGCACATATATAGCTAAAGACCAGCCAGAGAGATCAGATGACCGACTCACAGATCCCAGACGATGACAGCCTGACCCGTCAGGGCTATGTCGCAGCGCACAGCGCCGAGTCGATTCTTCTGATCGCATGTGGTGCACTGGCCCGCGAGATTCTGGACCTGAAAGAACGGAACGGCTGGGATCACATGGCCCTGACTTGCCTGCCCGCCATTTTGCATGTGCACCCGGAAAAGATCACACAGGCGGTCGAGGATGCGGTTGCCAAGCATCGAGACTCATACGACCGCATCTACGTTGTCTATGCCGATTGCGGAACCGGTGGGTTGCTACAGGCAGCGTGCAAGCGACTGGGGGTCGAGATGATCCAAGGGCCCCATTGCTATTCCTTCTTCGAGGGCAATCTGGCCTTTGCAGCGCATGGCGACGATGAAACCACCGCTTTTTATCTGACAGATTTCCTTGCGCGGCAGTTTGATGCGTTTGTCTGGAAACCGCTGGGTCTGGACCATCATCCTGAATTGCGAGAGATGTATTTCGGCAATTACACCAAGCTCGTTTATCAGGCGCAAACCGATGATCCCGACTTGACCCGTCGCGCGCAGGAGTGCGCTGATCGGATGGGGCTGGAATTCGAACGTCGGCAAACCGGCTATGGCGATTTGGAAACCACGCTTGCTGACTGGGCAGCGCGCAAATCCACCTAAAAGTCAGGCGCTGGCCAATGCCACTTCGCGAATACGTTCTATCATAGCGCGTAACCCGTTCGAACGTTGGGCAGACAAATGATCCTGCAACCCCAGTCGCGCGAGTTCTCCACCGGCATCAACACTGGGCACCTCGGCCACCGGCAAGCCGTTATACAGGCTACGCAGAACCGCAATCAGGCCCCGAACAATCAGGGCATCGCTGTCACCGTCAAAGCGGAATTGACCGCCCTCAATGGTTGGATGCAGCCAGACCTGACTGGCGCAACCATTCACCTTGGTCGCAGGGACTTTGAATGCATCATCCAGAGGCTCCATCGCTTTGCCCTGCTCGATCACATGGCGATAGCGGTCTTCCCAGTCCTCCAGGAACTCGAAATCCTCGACTATCTCTTCGAAGGCTGGCGTTGCCATATCGGGTCCGTCCTTGCGTTACGCATTCACAATTGTGAACTATGCTCAGCGCTACCAACTGTCCAGTCCCCAGCGTGGCTTTTCAAACGATCGAATTTGCGTTAACCCGATGCAGGTAAAGTTGCACAAAGTACTGGGTCCATGCACAAAACTCTGCCTGTTCTGATGATCTCCACAATGGCTCTGTCCGCTTGTAGCAACTGGAGCAACTCAAGCGCGAATCCATCGAACTGGTTTGGCAGCAGCACACCCAGCCCATCCGAAGTATCAGCCGATGACGCTAATGCCTTGGTTCCCGAAAATGCCGACAAAAAAGGCCTGTTCGAGCGTCCGGACGCCGAGGATAATAGCGTTCCAATCGCCGTGATCAACGAATTGCGGATCGACCCAACCTCGACGGGTGCAATCATCTATGCGGCTGGCACAGCCATTCGACAGGGTGCGTTCAACGCGCAGCTCGCGCGCGTAAGATCTGAAGAACTCAGCAAAAATGGCGTTATGGAATTCACCTTCCGCGTGGATTACCCGGACTACGCCACTGCGCAGGGCACCGAACGGTCGCGGATGGTTTCAGAGGCCGTCAATGTAAGCCGGAAAGAACTGGAAGGTATTCGTTTAGTTCGGGTCAAAGGCCAGCAGAACGCGTTGGAATCCCGTCGCCGTTAAAGCGAGACAACCTGCACGGCCTGTCCCTTGGCGGCCAAAGCAATCTTGCCTTCGCAAAGCTTCAGCGCGTCCTCGCCAAAAACCTCGAACCGCCAACCAGACATGGCGGGAACTTCTCGTTCTCCTGCAGCGATCTGATCCAATTCCGCGCTGGAGGCGATCAATTTTGCGGCAACGCCTGCGCTTTCGGTCTTTGATTTCAAAAGAACGCGCAGCAAATCTGCAAGTGCAGGGTTGACCTTCAGCTTGTCGCGGCTGTTGTCAATTTTCGGCAATCGGTCTTGCGGGCAACCTACGCCCCGTTTTACCGCCTCCAGAATGCCTTCTGCGATCGCCCCTTTGCGCGCTTCGCGCAGCAACAAGCGCGATCCGCCCAGATCAGAGGGCGTCTTGGGCTTGGTCGAGGCCATCTCGATCAACGCATCGTCTTTGAACACACGGCTTCGTGGCACATTGTTCTCTTGCGCATAGGCCTCGCGGAACTGCGCCAGCTCTCGAACCACGGCCAGAAACTTGGCAGAGTTGGTCCGCGTTTTGACCCGCCGCCACGCCTCTTCCGGGCGAATGTCATATGTCTCGGGTCGGGTCAGTATGCGAAGCTCTTCTGCGACCCAGTGATCCCGGCGCGACTTCTTAAGTTCTGCAGCCAGATGCTCATAGATTTTCCGAAGATGGGTTACATCTGCCAATGCGTATGTTTTCTGCGCTTCCGTCAGAGGGCGCCGTGACCAGTCGGTGAAGCGAGAAGTTTTATCGACCCCTTCCTTGCAAATCTTCCGGACCAGAGTCTCATAGCCAACCTGTTCACCAAAACCACAGACCATCGCAGCGACCTGAGTATCAAACAACGGAGTCGGAAAGACTCCCGCGTCGACCCAAAAAATTTCAAGATCCTGCCGCGCGGCGTGGAAAACCTTAACCACGCTTTCGTCGCAGAACAGCTGGTACAAAGGCTCCAGCGACATGCCGTCAGCCAATGGATCAACCAGAACGGCGCTGTCTTCATCTTCCGATGGCACTGCAAGCTGCACCAGACAGAGTTTCGAATAATAGGTCCGTTCGCGCAGAAATTCGGTATCTACAGTGACATAAGGATATTGTGCAGCAGCCGAGCAGAATGCGGCCAGCTCTTGCGTCGTCGTCAGGGTTTTCATGCGCGGTGCTGTTCTTGCTTTTGGTTATTGTGACTGCCCGTGCCGTCCTCGTCCCGAGCGATATGCGACCATAAGACGAATAACCTTTGCGTGTAAATCACCCGCCGCGTTAGGGCAGAAGAACTGGGTCTTTGTTGCCCATACAATAACGGCGAAGCACGGCAGGGTAGAGTTTGTGCTCCCAGGTCAACACGTGGGCGGCGAGCTCCTCAGGCGTGTCCCCTACCCGTACACCCACGCGCGCCTGACCCAGAATCGGCCCGTCATCCAACGCTGCAGTAACTTCGTGAACGGTGCAGCCATGTTCGGCGTCGCCTGCTTCAATGGCGCGGGCATGGGTGTTCAAACCCTTGTACTTAGGCAAAAGCGATGGGTGGATGTTCAGCATCCGGCCCTGGAAACGCGATACAAATTCACCCGTCAATACACGCATGAAACCGGCCAGACAGACAACATCCGGCTGGGCTGCCATAAGCGGTTTAAGCAGTTCTGCCTCAAACGCAGCGCGATCTTTGCCAAAGGGCTTGTGGTCGACGGCTGCGGTCGGAATTCCGCGCTGTGCAGCTTTCTTCAGCCCTCCGGCATTTGCATCGTTCGACAATACCAGACATGGCCGACCGGGATGATCGCCATTCATGCTGTCGACCAGCGACAGCATGTTCGATCCGCCCCCGGAGATCAGGATCGCGACGCGCTTGTGGCTCACAGCAGTTTGCCTGAATAGGCCATACCCGGCGCTGCGGTGACCGTTCCGATGCGCGCAACGGATTCGCCTGCCTCTGCAAGCAGTGTTGTAAGCTCATCCGCCTGATCTGCAGCGCAAACAACAATCATGCCGATGCCGCAGTTGAAGGTCTTCAACATCTCGGATTCGGCGATCCCACCGGTCTCGGCCATCCATTTGAACACAGGCGGCAAGTCCCAAGCATTCAAATCAATCTCGGCCCCGAGCCCTTCGGGCAATACGCGCGGCAGATTTTCGGTGAGGCCGCCGCCGGTGATATGGGCAAGCGCGCGAACGCCGCCAGCCCGGATCGCCTGCAGCGCTGGTTTCACATACAGCCGCGTGGGGGTCAGTAGAGCCTCACCCAAGGTTCCGCCACCGAAAGGCGACTCTTCCTCCCAGCCCAACCCCGAGATCTCGACCAGCTTGCGCACTAGCGAATAGCCGTTGGAATGCACCCCGTTCGAAGCCAGCCCCAGCAGGACATCACCCTGTTCAACGCCCTCGGGCAATGCGGTCCCGCGTTCCATGGCGCCAACCGAGAAACCGGCCAGATCGAAATCGCCGTCAGGGTACATACCCGGCATCTCGGCGGTTTCACCACCAATCAGGGCGCAGCCAGATTGGACACACCCCTCGGCAATTCCTTCGATAATCCGCGCGGCAGTATCGGTGTCCAGCTTACCGGTGGCAAAATAATCCAGGAAAAACAGCGGCTCAGCACCTTGGCAGATCAGATCGTTGACGCACATCGCCACCAGATCGATTCCCACGCCATCGACAACGCCGGTATCAATTGCGATCCGCAGCTTGGTGCCCACACCATCGGTTGCGCCCACCAGAACCGGGTCTTGATAGCCAGCCGCTTTCAGGTCGAACAGAGCGCCAAATCCGCCTAGCCCACTCATCACGCCCGAACGGTTGGTGCGCTTGGCCGCAGGCTTGATCCGATCGACCAGAGCGTTGCCTGCATCGATATCCACACCTGCGTCTGCATAGGTGATTCCGTTCTTGCCCGCTGTCATGGCCAATCCCTCATGAGTGCTTTGCGCGCGGGTTATTCGATTGTGGGCCATGTTGCAACGGTCAGGCTTGACGCGGGCTGCCATCGTGATAGGCAAAGCCCTCAGGCGGGCCTGTAGCTCAATTGGTTAGAGCAGAGCGCTCATAACGCTTTGGTTGGGGGTTCGAGTCCCTCCGGGCCTACCAAAACCGCCATTTTCCATATAAATCAACGCCAAATTGCCCCAAGAACTATTGATAGTACCCTCACGTGATTCCAATGGGACAAAAAAAGACAGAGCTTCAACAAAAAAAATTTCGCCAGCCAATACGCCGTCACACTTGTCAACACAAACTATCATGCGCGGACTTGACCCGCATAGTTGGGTATGATTGAACCGAGCGAGGCAGTTAGCGTCATCCTCATTCCAATCAAAACAAAACAGGCTGACAGCGTGAATTCCAAGCGTCCCAAAATTTACTGCCAATTTCTTGATCGCCCTGTCATGGAGCCTTTGTCTGGGGATCGTATAAACGAAATGCGATTCTACCGAAGTCTCTCCAGCTTTGCAGATGTTTACTACAACGACGTCCTCATTGACTGGGAACGCGGAATCATAGGTGATCCGGGAGGCTTGAGAACACCGACGCGCGACTATGATCTGTATTATGTTCGGGCGAACCCAGAGTTGTTCAAAAGCCTTCCCCACCCTAAGATAACGCTAGCATATCCTTACGACCCGGAAGCCTTTCGTGTAGCCGATGCTCTGGTGGTCACGACAGAGGCGTGGCAGAATTTGTTGTATGAGCATTCCACCAGTGCTGCAGTACGAAAAAAACTATCCAAATGGTATCCCGACAAGATCGTGCTGCCCGATATGATCCTAAACATCCAGCAAGCTATCGATCCCCTTTTTCTTCAACCAATCTCTTCCAAGTCGAAATTCATTTGGCACGCAAAGATGACTGGTTCTAAGTCTTTTGGATTCTTTGGGCGTGTTACCAAAGAGACAATTCCAATTGAGTTGATCGACAACCTCAGCATTGTCCGAGAACGGCTTGGCTCTTCAACTAATCCGTTGGCCGCATTTGCTGGAAGCATCCGCACAACATTACCCATGCCAGCATTGTCCTTAGGTCACATTCCCTATGGAGAAGTACCCGGAGCGCTTGCAGCCTGCCGCGGGACACTTGGGCAAATGTGCGCAGACAGCGATTATTTGGGGTCTGGGAAACTGCTGGATGCAATGGCAACCAAAACCCCCATTGTCACCCGGCGAAATGCGGTTCGTGACGAACAACTTGGTTCTGCGTATCCTGGAACGTACGACCACAGTGAGGAGGCTTTGGACATTCTCTGGCGACTTTGTACCGAGGATACGTTTCATAGTGATTTGCAGAATTATCTTGCAGAGCGAACGGGGTATTTTTTGCCGACATCAACCGGACAGCGAATAAGTCAGAAGCTTGAGAGAGCTGGCTTTCTCTAGAAATAGCGCTGTTTGGTTTGGTCGTGTTGACAAGTGGCGCAACCAGAGACGGATCGATTTGATGTCGATAAGACTAGGTTGCATTCCACGGTATTGTCGACACGGTGGGTATTCTTTGGCTTGCTGAAGCAACGTTCTCCCAATTTACGAACGTAATATAGCGATCTGTCGACAGCAACACACTTCTTGCGTGATTTCCGAATGGGGATGACGGCAGAACTTCGCGGTTGTCCATTATTTTGTGAGTGTGAGCCTCCCCATGATTCGTCAAACGACACGGTTTTGTTTCGGTCAGTACACGATAAGGAACCTTGATCGTTGCCAGACAACACTTTTGTAATCACGCCCCACAAAAGCTACGACATCATTGTTGGCAACGTCGTTTAAATCCTGTGGATCGCTTGTCACCTCGTCCGTATCCGGCACGAGCATGTTAAATGAGACGTCTTTGTAAATCATTGTCATGCGACATCTCTCCATAATTCGGGATGGTTGACCGGTATACGCCATGTTCTGGCTTTGGAAACTTGAGAGCGCAGGATCCTGCAACCTCGGCATCAAAACGCATTGTCGACAGATCGGAAGGAACAGCACCGCTAGCTGTCGATATTCCCATAGATGATCCGGCTACTTCAGCTATCGACCGGCCCTCGCCGGCCGCTTCAGACGAACTGCTCGACTACACAGCTCTTTCACTTTGACGAGACCCTCACCAGTAGCCCTCGATGATTCATAAGGCGATCCATCACCTTCTCGTCCTTCGTGGAGTTACTCTATGCGAGATCATGTCCATTCACGAGCGCGCCCAGGCAAATACTGAAAGGGTTGAACGGATGAGACTGGTTGGAATGGGGGCATCAAAACAGGCCAGGATGGATTGGAAAGCTGAGCAAAGCGGTATTCCAGCCTGGGACACCCACGTTGATAATAAAGGGCAAAACCTAATTCCTGACAGACCCTCCGGGCCTACCAATTCACCGTCCAATCACGATATCCGCGCATAATCCGCCCAGCCTTTCGCTGCTGCCCAGTCGCAGAATACCACCATGTACGCGGGCGATATCGGCAACAATCGCAAGGCCCAATCCCACGCCGGTGCCCTGATTCTGGTTTCGCGCCGGATCAAGTCGCGTGAAGGGTTTGACGGCCTCGGTGCGTTGTTCGACCGGGATACCGGGGCCGTCATCTTCAACCCGAATGCGTAGTGACTTTGGCGTCATCGAAAGGCTGACCTCGGCGCGTGAACCATAGCGATTCGCGTTTCCAATCAGATTCTCTACTGCCCTGCGCATGGCCGATGGGCGCAGCATTGCCGTTCCACGCCCCTCGACCGAGATTAGTTCAACGTGCTGGCCCGCGCGCTGTGCATCGTCAACGATTTGGCTCAGCCAATTTTCGGGTTCAATCTCTTCGGGTGCGCTCTCTGCAGCGCCACGCGAGAAGTCCAAGAATGCATCCAGCAGCGATTGCATCTCGTCCACGTCTTGCAACAACGGTGCGGCCTCGTCCTCGGGCAACATAGCTAATCCAAGTTTCAGACGCGTCAGAGGTGTGCGCAGATCGTGGCTGACCCCCGATAACATGAGCGTGCGCTGCTCAATCTGCCGCTCGATTCGGGCGCGCATGTCAACGAAGGCATTGCCCGCAGCGCGTACCTCGATTGCGCCACCGGGTGAATAAGGCACGACCCGCCCGCGACCAAAGGCCTGCGCCGCGTCCGCAAGGCGCGTGATCGGGCGCAACTGATTGCGCATGTAGAGAAACGAGATCGTTGTCATCAGAGCCGCAAAGAACACCATCGTCACAATCAGCTGATGCGGTGCAGTCGGCGACAGGCGTCGGCGATCAAACTCTAGCTCAAGCATGCCCAGATTGGTTGCCAGAAAAAGACTCACTTCCTGTCCATTTGGCAGAGCCACATACTGGGTTTCAGGCAACAAGCTGCGCAATTCCGCATCCACCTGCGGGGCAATGAAATCGTACCATCGACGCGGACTGTTTTTCGGCTGTTCATTCGGCGGCAGAAAGCGGGCGGTCATGTTCAAGACCGACAAGTCCTGCCGCGCAGCTGCCAATGCCTGCTGCTGGGTTTCCGCACTCTCCATCACGTCCAGCACCAGCGTCACCTCGCGCGCCGCCGTGCGGGTCATTTGGGCGGTCACTTCCTCAAGATGTTTTTGCAAAAAGGCAATCGCCACCACCAAAAGCACGACAATGACCGGCAGTACCAGAATGAGTGCGGCACGCGCATATAGGCTGCGCGGCATATAGGGTTTGAGCCATTGGGTCGACATGCGCTAAACCTAGCGGGCTGCCCGGGCAAGAGGAAGAGGTCAGAATGCAAGCCCCCGACGATTTCAACCCTCTCCCTGGACAGGTTGCCGTGCTTGCCCCGGGGCTAAGGCGCATTCTTGCGCCCAATCCCTCGCCAATGACTTATCGTGGTACGAATACCTACCTTCTAGGCGACAAGGACATTGCTGTCATCGACCCTGGGCCATTGAGTGATGCCCATTTGCAAGCCATAGTTGATGCGCTGGAACCCGGGCAGCGGATCAGCCACATATTTGTTACGCACACCCATCTGGATCACTCGCCTTTGGCCGCCCCGCTCGCATCCCGCACCGGCGCTCCGGTTCTGGCTTTTGGTGGTCCGCAAGCTGGACGCAGCGAAGTCATGACCGAGCTGGCCCAGAACGGGCTTGCCGGAGGTGGTGAGGGAATCGATGCCGATTTCCGCCCTGATATCGAGCTTGAAGACGGTGAACGCGTCGCGGCAGAAGGCTGGCAACTCGAAGTGATCCACACACCCGGCCATCTGGGCAACCATATCGCGCTGGCCTGGGGGGATGTCTGCTTTACGGCTGATCACGTCATGGGTTGGGCCAGTTCTCTGGTCTCGCCCCCGGACGGAGACCTGACGGATTTCATGGCGGCCTGTCGCCGCCTGCGTGCGCGCGAGTGGTCGGTTTTTCATCCGGGCCATGGTGCCCCTATCACGAATCCTGCCAAGCGCCTGGATTGGCTGATAGACCACCGATTGCAGCGGGAATCACAGATACTCGACGCCCTGGAAAATGGCCCAGAAACGGCCCAACAGCTTGCCCAGCGAATCTATATCGAAACCCCCGCCGCGCTGCTTCCCGCGGCCGAGCGTAATGTCTTCGCCCATCTGGTTGATCTGACCGGCAGATCCCGTGTAGCGCCCTTGGGGGATCTGTCAGTTGCGTCTCGTTTCAAGCGCATCGCGTGAATCGGAAAAAATTGGCGGCCCGTGCGCTTCCCCTCTGGACGCCGAAAATACGGGTTGTTATACGCCCCTCAGTTCCGGCGTAGCTCAGCGGTAGAGCAGTTGACTGTTAATCAATTGGTCGTAGGTTCGATCCCTACCGCCGGAGCCAATTTTCCACATTTAGATCATAGACTTAATGGAAAGCCTCGCATTTAGGGGAAGGAATGTAGGGCCGTGTTGCCAGTTTGTTGCCAAGAATCAGGTGGCAATGAAGTGACAACAGCTCCCAGCAAAACCACCATTCAGCCAGCAACCGGCTGTTATTGCTTGATTTTCAGGCAGAGCAAATCGGTAGGTCAATTGATTCGAGATCAATCGATCATAGGCTACCTCAAAGCTGATGTTTGCGGCACCTTTCGCGAACATCTGGAAACGAGGAAGCCGGTCGTTTACTTTCGCCCGAGCGGAGGGCTACTTTGCCGACAAAGCTGCTGTCAAAGTTTTCCGGCGGAACGTCCGCTTTGTGCACTTTGCGACCGAGGCAACAAATACGGCGGACGGAAAGCTGTTATTCCCTGGAGACGCCAAAGGTAATTGGCACGGGAGTGAAAGCGGACGTTTACGGGAAGATGACACTATGAAATGAAGGCGCCTGGCTGCCAAGGTCAAACCGGAATTTCGCCGCGACCTCGCCGATTGCTCTAGCCATTTTCCTACCGTTGACCTTATATTGGTCTGCCGTTGCCTTAGTGTTCATCCCGCCAATAGTGAGGAGTGACGACGGTTTTCCACAAAGCTCGACGTACTTGACAAAGCAGAAAGACTCTCCTTGAGACCTTATTTCTTAAAATGCAGCAGTGCCGCTTAGAGGTAAATCATTTGGGACAGGTCGCTCCTCCCCAATCGAGTTGGCAATCCATCAAAGGATCGATTGCCCAGTCGAATTCCAATCATTGAGAAACTTCTCGATGCCGATATCGGTCAATGGATGCATGATCAGTTTGCGAATAACGGACGGCGGGATCGTGGCGATGTCGGAACCGGCCAGTGCCACCTCTGTAATATGATTGGGGCTTCTGACGGATGCCGCAATGATTTCAGTTTCAATACTATAGTTGTCGTAAATGCTACGGATGTCACGGATCAGATTGACTCCGTCCAGATTGATGTCATCCAATCTGCCAATGAACGGAGATATATAGGTAGCGCCAGCCTTTGCCGCCAAGAGAGCCTGATTGGGTGAAAAGCACAGTGTGACGTTTGTTCTGATACCTTCACTTTTGAAATGAGCACAGGCCCTGAGGCCATCCAATGTCAGCGGCAGTTTGACAACGACGTTGTCTGCGATCGCCGCGAGGTGCACTCCCTCTGCGATCATTCCCGCAGCATCCGACGCTGCAACCTCTGCCGATACTGGCGTATCCGTCAGAGTGCAAATTTCTGCAATGACCTCTTTGAAATCGCGACCGGACTTGGCGATCAAGCTTGGATTGGTGGTCACGCCATCCAATAATCCGAAACCCATCAGGTCTTTGATGTCGTTTACTTCTGCGGTGTCCACGAAGAATTTCATGAGGTTTCCTCATTGCGTAAGGGGTGACTTGGGTTGCACCTGAGGCTGCCTAGAGGCACTGTATCAAGGGTTGGCTGAAGCCAGTGCGCAGATTCAGAATGCGTTGCGCATCCCGAATTCAGTGTAGTTCTGGCTCAGTATAAGATCGGCTTTCCGGCTATCACGGATGACACGTTCAGCGTTTGGCAGATCGTTCGCTATTGCGCGTTGCAGCGCGGTTTGCGGGTCAAAGCCATGGCTGATCCAGCGGTTTTGCAGCCTGTTTTCAAGCTCTTCCAAAGTTGGGCTGATAAAAACCGTTGCGGCATAGACATCCGTCAGGTTTCTCCACGGGTCGCTGTCCATCAGAAGATAGTTACCCTCAACGACGACGACCGGAGTTGCCGGGTGAACCGCAATGGCGTTGGCAATAGCGAGGTCCATTGTGCGGTCGAATTTGGGATGAAAGGACTCGTGGCGCGTAAATTGAAGCTCTCTGATTGCAGCGCAAAACCCGACCCCGTCGAAAGTCTCTGGCGCGCCTTTTCTCGCCAGCAATCCACGCGTTTCCAGCACGCAGTTGTCCAAATGGTAACCATCCATTGGTACAAGTGTGGCTGAGGGAACCGCCGAGCTCTGTTGCGTGTTCAGCGATTGCACAACGGCATCCGCTAAGGTCGACTTTCCGGATGCAGGGGGACCGGCGATTGCGATAATCGTCCGGACTCCAACTTGCCGCCGGGAGGAGATCAGGTCGCAAACGCGCTGTACGTCCTGCTCGATCACGCTGCGTCCTCTTTTGGGGGTTCCTTGGCACCGGTCATGAAGGCGACTGCATCGGACATCGTGTAATCCTTGGGATCAATTGTGCAGAGCCTTTTGCCCAACCGATGCACATGAATGCGGTCGGCAACCTCAAAAACATGAGGCATGTTGTGGCTGATCAGGATGATCGGAATGCCGCGGGCACGCACGTCCTGGATCAGTTCGAGCACCTTTCGGCTTTCCTTGACTCCCAAAGCAGCCGTCGGTTCGTCCATGATGATAAACTTGGTTGCAAAGGCAGCGGCACGAGCAACGGCAACACCTTGGCGTTGGCCACCAGAAAGAGTCTCAACCGCCTGATTGATCGACTGTACAGTCATCAGCCCAAGCTCGGTCAGTTTTTCTCGGGCAAACTTCTCCATCGCTGGACGGTCAAGCTTACGCATGTATTTGCCCATGAACCCCTGCTTGCGGATTTCGCGCCCCATGAACATGTTGTCCGCAATCGAAAGGGCAGGAGACATGGCGAGCTGCTGATAGACAATCTCGATCCCCATATTCCGCGCATCGATCGGAGAGCTGAAGTTAACCTTTTTGCCCTCGATCAGAATCTCGCCTTCATCCGGGATTGTGGCGCCGCAGATCGCCTTCACGATGGATGATTTGCCCGCGCCATTATCTCCGATCACTGCCAGGATTTCCCCCTGGCGCAGTTCAAAGTCGGAATGGTCGATGGCGGTAACGTGGCCATAACGCTTTACGATCCCGCGGCCTTGGACGACTGGAGTTGAGTCTGACATTAGCCCGATACCTTTCTAATCCACTGGTCGACGGCAACCGCAGCGATAATGAGAAGTCCGATAAGTAAGAAGGTCCATTGTGCGTCTGCGCCCAGAAGCCTTAGCCCCAAAGTGAACACGCCAACAATCAGCGCGCCAAACAGCGATCCCAGGATGGATCCCCGCCCGCCGAACAAAGAGATGCCCCCGATCACTACCGCGGTGATGCTTTCGATATTGGCCAACTGACCGGATGTAGGTGAAACCGACCCGATACGCCCGATCAGGGCCCAGCCTGCAAATGCACAGATCAAACCGGATAACATATAAACGGACATCAGCGTTCTGTGCACGTTCACACCGGATAGTTCAGCCGCCTCAGGGTCATCCCCCACCGCATAGACATGCCGGCCCCAGGCCGTATGTTTGAGCGCGTAAGCCAACACGAAAATCAGTACGAGCATGAATATCACGCCAACCGTGAAGGTCGCGCCACCGACGCTGAATTTGGTGCCAAAAAATTGCAGGAACGGGGCGTTGGCCTCGATATCCTGACTGCGAATTGTTTCGTTTGCGGAATACAGGAAGTTTGTCGCCAGAACGATCTGCCACATGCCGAGCGTGACAATAAAGGGCGGCAGCTTTACGCGACTGACCAGCCAGCCATTGAGAGCCCCGATCAGCGTTCCCATTGCCAGCCCGCACATCACAGCAATGGGCACCGGGATACCGTAGCGGAAGGTGAACTGACCCATGATGACGGATGAAAACACCATGATCGCACCGACGCTCAAGTCGATGCCGGCGGTCAGAATGACAAGGCTTTGCGCTGCGGCCACGATGCCCACGATCTGAACTTGCTGCAAGATCAGCGTCATCGCAAAGGGTGAGAAGAACTTGGACCCCAGCAGCAGACCGAAAATTACGATGGCGCCAACCAGAACGATCAACGGCACAAAGGAAGGGTTGACATGGAGAAGATGCTGCAACTTCCCCAGAACACCACGACGGTGATCTTCAAATTCCGCTACGGTTTCTGACGCGTTGGCGGCGGTTTCGAATTCCTGGGCGTTTTGGTTTGCTTCAGACATCTCTCCCCCTTTTCGTGGCTGGCATCGCGTCCACGAAATCAGTTTACAGGAAGTTTAGGTTTGCTGGTGAAAGGATTGATGAGGCGCTGCGGCGCGCCTCACCTAATAGAGCTGCCTTTAGCCCCAGCAGAGATCCAGGCCTTCTGCGACAGACAGCGACTCGACCCCATCAACCGGCTGGTCGGTGATGAGTGCCACACCCGTGTCATAGAAGTCTTTGCCGGGTGTGTTTTCGGGCTTCACGCCCTCTTCGGCCCATTTTTTCACGGCCTCAACCCCAAGCGAGGCCATCAACAGCGGGTACTGTTGGCTTGTCGCCCCGATCACACCGGCTTCGACGTTTTGGACACCGGGGCACCCCCCGTCGACCGAAACGATCAGTACGTCGTTTTCACGCCCGATGGATTTCAGCGCCTCATATGCGCCCGCAGCAGCCGGTTCGTTGATCGTGTGAACAACGTTGATGGATGAATCCTTGGCCAAAAGGTTTTCCATCGCGCGGCGCCCGCCTTCTTCATTGCCGTCGGTCACGTCACTGCCAACCAGACGCGCATCGGTTTCGTCACCGATGACATTCGGGTCCGCCAGGTCCACGCCGAACCCGTCGAGGAAACCCTGATTGCGCAGAACGTCTACTGTCGGCTGACTGACGTTCAGATCCAGCGTCGCGATCTTGGCATCGGCTGCGGCGTCGCCCATTTTGGCCTTGGCCCATTGACCGATCAGAAGGCCGGCCTTGTAGTTGTCCGTCGCGAATGTCGCGTCCGCTGAGTCAATCGGGCTAAGCGGAGTATCCAGCGCAATGACCAAAACCCCCGCATCCCGCGCCTGTTTGACCGCAGGAACGATTGAGCTGGTGTCGGATGCTGTCAGCAGAATGCCTTTTGCGCCATCGAGAATGCAGGTTTCAATGGCCTGAACCTGAGTTTCATGGTCGCCATCAACCTTGCCGGCAAACGCCTTGAGCGTCATGCCCAGCTCTTCTGCCTTGGCGGTTGCGCCTTCCTTCATCTTAACGAAAAAGGGGTTGGTGTCGGTCTTGGTAATCAGGCAGACGGTTTCACCAGCCGCTTGCGCGGATGCAGCGGCCAAAGTCAGCGCAGTCGCGGATGCGGCGAGCTTGAGTAGATTTCTCATGTTGTCCTCCCAGAAAATTGTTGTGGCCCCGCGCGGAATAGCGACAAGGCGGGCCTCCATCCTCCAATGAAGGTCCCGTTCAAGAAACCGTGATTCTAGCCTCTGTGTCAATAAATAAATAAAGTTTATTTATTAATTTGCCCACGTATCTTTTCATAAGAAAACAAGGTGTTTATGTTTAAGGTTATGGAAAGAGAGGCGTTGAAAATACTAACCGGCGGGGTAAGCCAAAGCGGTGTTCGTGATCATAACGAACGCCTCATTCTGACGGTTTTACAACGGCATGGACCTGCTGCCGGGGCGGACGTCGCGCGGCTGACGGGCCTGTCACCCCAGACCGTGTCGATCATTCTGCGTAAGCTCGAAAAGGACGAGATTCTCAAACGTGGGACGCCGTTGAAGGGCAAAGTTGGGAAACCTTCGATCCCCATGGAGCTCAATCCCGAAGGCATTCTGTCGGTGGGAATGAAGATCGGTCGCCGCAGCGCCGATCTTCTTTTGATCGACTTCACCGGTAAGCCACGCCAACAGCTCTCGACGACTTATGACTACCCGCTACCCGAAGCAGTGTTCGGGTTTCTGGAGGTAGGATTGGAAGAGCTTCTGGCCAATGAACCCCAGAAACTTCGGGACCGTGTATGCGGGATTGGAATCGGAACACCGTTCGAGCTGTGGAAGTGGCACGACCTTTCTGGGCTTGCGGCTCAGAAATTCAGGTCCTGGAGAAACGTGAACTTCTTTTCCGAGGTGGCCAAGTTCAGCGAACTGCCGGTCTTTGTGGTCAATGATGCTACTGCCGCGTGTCACGCGGAGCACCTCTATGGCCGCGGGGCTGAGTATCGAGACTATTTTTATTTCTTCATAGGCTCAATGATTGGCGGAGGCGTTGCATTGAATGGCACCGTATTTGAGGGCAACCAAGGCAATGCCGGTGCCTTGGGTGCCATGCGGACGACGGGTCCTTTGGGTGAAAGCCAGCAACTGATTGACACTGCATCGCTGTTCCTGCTCGAGGACAGGTTGATAGAAGCGGGTGTTGATCCGGGAATTTTGTGGAAAAAGCCGCAGGACTGGAGCGGCATTTCGCGCTATGTCGAACCATGGATCGGTACCACCGCGCAGGAACTGGCCAAAGCTGCGCTGTCTATTTGCGCGGTCATCGACTTTGAGGCAATTTTTATCGACGGCGCATTCCCATCTGAAATACGTGAGGAGCTGGTCTCACGGGTTCGTCGTTACCTAGTCAACCAAGATAAACGCGGTTTGATTCCTCCGGTTGTAGAAGCTGCGGCTGTCGGAGAAAACGCCCGCGGGATTGGGGCGGCAAGCAGCCCGATTTTCCGCCAGTTTCTATTGAACACTAATGCTGGGCTTTCTGGGATGTAGTCGAAACTCATAGGGGGCAGTCTTAATCAAGTAAGAACCGCTCCTACTCAATTTGGGGGCCTTAGAACGGCCGCTCTGACTCAACTGCAGGTAGCCATCCAATTGGGTAACAGTGCACTGCTTTAGGCCGCCTCGAAAGCGGCCGACGTCGGCTTCCTGCGCATTGATGTCATTGGAGCATCGCGCAGCATTGGTCGAAGCGGGCTCAAATAGGCCGTTGGCTACGCTATTAGGGAAGGTCCACACTGAGTCGCCTCCGAATTAGATGAGAGGCCGTGCACTTCACCCACAAAAAAACGTTTTTGCATCTGGACCTCCACTTTACCTGTTGATACACGCCCCTCAGTTCCGGCGTAGCTCAGCGGTAGAGCAGTTGACTGTTAATCAATTGGTCGTAGGTTCGATCCCTACCGCCGGAGCCATTCTTCCCAGACTGGCACTTATCCCATCAGCGCATCACTGAAATCCGAGCGCAACGTGCGTTTCAGGACCTTTCCGGTCGCGTTAAGGGGCAAGGCATCAACGAACACGACCTTGTCGGGTACCTGCCATTTTGCGATTTTGCCGTCGAAGAATGCCAACAAATCCTGCTCGGTCGGTTCTTCGCCCTCGGCCTTCACTGCTACCAAGAGCGGGCGTTCGTCCCATTTCGGATGCGGCACACCCACAACGGCAGCCGTCGCGAGTTGAGGGTGTGCGACGGCGATATTCTCCAACTCGACAGAGCTGATCCATTCACCCCCCGATTTGATGATATCTTTCGACCGGTCGCGGATGGTCATGAACCCATCTGGGTCCAGTGTTGCAACGTCGCCAGTCGCGAACCAGCCATCTTGCAACAAGTCCTCGTCCTGCATGTGGAAATAACTGTCCAGAACCCAATGGCCGCGCACCATCAGATCGCCCTGCGTTTCACCGTCATGGGGAAGATCTCTGCCATCATCATCGACTATTTTTAGTTCAACCCCAAAGGGCGGGCGGCCTTGGTTTTCGCGCAGCTTGTGCTGTGCTTCCATGGGCATGTCCAGATGTTTGGCCATCGGATAATTCGTCGTGCCCAGCGGGCTCATTTCGCTCATGCCCCAGGCGTGGACGGTATCGACGCCATAGGTTTCGCGGAACGTTTCAATCATTGAGGGCGGGCATGCCGCACCACCGATTACAGTACGATTGAGGCTTTTCAACTTGGTCCCGCATGTCGCGGCATGGGCCAGCAGACCTTGCCAAATGGTCGGTACGCCCATCGCCAGCGTGACGCCATATGTGTCGATCAGATTGACCAATGCCTCGCCATGCAATCCCGGCCCCGGCATCACCATTCGCGAACCAGACATAGCGCTGGCATAGGGCGAGCCCCAAGCGTTGACGTGGAACATTGGCACCACCGGCATCACCACATCCATGGCGGAATAGCCGATTACGTCGCGCGTGTTCGACGCGAAGCTATGCAGAACTGTAGAGCGGTGGGAATAGAGAACGCCTTTGGGGTTCCCAGTGGTACCCGAAGTATAACAGAGGCTGGAGGCAGTGTTTTCATCAAAGCTGGGCCACGCGTAGTCTGTATCACCGGTTTCAATGAGCTCGTCATAAAAAACCAACCCCGGCACCTGAGACAGCGCAGCCTCGTCCCGCGCACCCATCAGCACATAGTACTGCACCTCGGTCAGATGCTCTTGCAGCGCGGCGACCAATGGCAGGAAAGTCGCATCGAAGAACAGGACACGGTCCTGCGCGTGGTTGATGATATAGGTTAGTTGTTCGGGAAACAGACGCGGGTTGATCGTGTGGCAGACAAAGCCCGCGCCGGACACCGCATAGTAGATCTCAAGGTGGCGGCGGTTATTCCAGGCCAGCGTGCCCACGCGATCCTGCGGTTGCAGCCCCAGTTTCTCTAACGCCGAAGCCATCCGTCGGGCGTTCTGCGCGATCCCGGACCAGTTGGTCTCGGTCACGGTTCCGTCGGTTTCGACCGAGATGATCTCGGTCTGCCCGTGATAACGTTCAGCATGTTCAATCAGCGACGAAATCAGCAAAGGCTGCGTCATCATCTGTCCCAGCATGGACATTCCTCCCATCGTCAGCGCTTGGCCGCGCCGTTATGTCTTGGCAACAACCCTGCCAAGAATTCAATTGTCTGACAATAAGAGAGTGCGGCAGGGTGCCGCGTCAACCGCGATGTCGCAATGCGTATCCAACCAGCGCCGAGGTCGAGCCATCTTTGCCATCGGCGTTGACCTCACCGTCCACGATCGGTCCCAGAGACGTTGCCAGTTCCTTGCCCAGCTCAACACCCCACTGATCGAACGAGTTGATTCCAAGCAGCACGCCTTCGACAAACACACGGTGTTCATAAAGCGCAATGATTTGACCCAGCACAAACGGGGTAAGCTGCGGATAGATCAGCGTGGTTGACGGGCGGTCGCCCGAAAACACACGATGGCGTGCCTGACGCTCCAACTCGTCGCCTGTCAGGCCCTTTTCGGCCATGCGTGCGCGTGCAACATCCAGCGACCGACCCCGCATTAGCGCTTCGGACTGGGCCAAGCAATTGGCCAATAGAAGGCGATGATGATGGGCCAGTTCCGGCTCATGCCCGTTTGCCGCCACCATGAATTCGCAGGGGATCACATCGGTGCCCTGATGGATCAACTGATAAAATGCATGCTGCCCATTTGTGCCGGGTTCGCCCCAGACAACCGGACCTGAAGGCATGGTCAGCGCGCTGCCATCCATCGCGACGGATTTGCCGTTCGATTCCATCTCAAGCTGTTGGAAATAGGCAGGCAGGCGCAGCAGACGCTGATCATATGGCAGAACTGCGCGGCTGGCATGCCCAAGCACCTGACGATGCCAGACCCCCACAAGCGCCAGCATAACTGGCAGGTTTTCTGCCCATTCGGCGGATTGAAAGTGCAGATCCATCGCCTGACCGCCGCGTAGAAACGCGTCAAACGCGTTCGAGCCAACGGCGATCATTACCGGCAGTCCGACCGGCCCCCAGACCGAGTACCGCCCGCCGACCCAATCCGCGAAGCCAAACACCCGCGACTCGGGAATCCCGAAGGCCTGAGTCTTGTCAACAGCGCTGGAGACCGCTGCGAATTGCCGCGCCGGATCACCACCACCATCGACCATCCAAGCCCGCGCCGTGCGTGCATTGGTCATCGTCTCGATGGTCGTAAAGGTCTTCGAAGCGACAATCACCAGAGTCCGTGTCGGATCAAGCGGGCGCAGCGTATCCGCAATATGCGCACCATCCACGTTGGAGACATAATGCAGCCTTGGCCCGTCGTGATAAGGTGCCAAGGCATGCGTCGCCATCACCGGCCCAAGGTCCGAGCCACCGATGCCAATGTTGACCACATCCGTAAAGCTGCCCCCTGCCCCTTTGATCGCCCCGCCACGCACTTCTTCGGCAAAGACGCGCATTCGCTGTAAAGTGCCCAGTACGTCCGGCATTACATCCTGACCATCGACCTCGACCGGGCCTCCGTCGAGATTGCGTAGCGCGGTATGCAATACAGCCCGGCCTTCGGTTTCGTTGATCTTTTCACCGGAGAACATCGCGGCCCGACGCTCTGCCAATTCGACTTGATCGCAAAGCTGGATCAGTGCCGTGCGGATATCTTCGTCGATTTGTGTCTTCGAATAGTCAAACAGCAGATCTCCGGTCAAAGCCGAGAAACCCTGCGCCCGGTTTGGATCGGCGTCAAACAGATCGAGTATCCGACGGCCCGTCTGTGTGGCTGCGAGTGAGTTCAATTGATCCAGCTGCATCGTGATTACTCCGCCCAATGTACGGTCATGCCGCTGAGCACGGCCGCGATCGGAGCTTCCTCGGGTGGCAGTGACATGGCACGATCCAGGACATTCCGTTTAGTTTCTCCGAATATGACGAGATGCTTGGACAAAGCGCCGTCCAGAACCGGACCCGTCAGCGTGATACGCGCTTCGGGCTGCACGTCGGTCCGCGCTACCGCCAGTGTCGGGGCGTTGTTGTTCAGAGCAGCAGACAAGCCCTGCATCCCCGGAAAGAGCGAGGCGGTATGCATGTCCTCACCCATACCTAGCACCAGAACCGATAGCGGCAGATGCGGGTTAATCAGGCTTTCGATCTCGGGCAAAACCGCCTCAGGCTCATGTTCCGCAACATAGAGCGGCATGTATTGTGCAATGGATGCGCGACTGGTCAGCAACCGTTCCCGGATCAACCTCTCGTTCGAACGCTCGTGATCACCCGGCACGCATCTTTCATCGGTCGGCAGTATGTGCACACGATCCCATTCCAGATCCGCAGCGCACAATCCATCAAAGATCGGCCCCGGTGTGGTTCCGCCCGGAACGGCCAACGAGACAGTATCATGATGTAGCAATGCGGCCTCAAGGTCTCCGGCCAATGCATTCGCGACATCAATCGCCAGCATGTCGCGATCGGCATATTCTTTGATATTCATGGATTTATTCCTTGCCAGCGGCGGTGGTCTCGTTTCATCAGCAACTCAGCGTCGCCCGGGCCGGTGCTGCCGTTTTCATAGGGTTTGGGAACATCACCACGCGCCTCCCAGCCCGCGATAATCGGATCGGTCCAGGCCCATGCGGCTTCTACCTCATCGCCGCGCATGAACAGGGTTTGGTTGCCGCGAATGACATCCATCACCAGCCGCTCATAAGCGTCGGGTGGGTCCTGGTTTTCAGGCCCAAGCGCTTCGGCAAAGCTCATGTCCAGCGGAACGTCAACCAGACGCATGCCTCCCTGCCCCGGCTCTTTAATTGTCACTTTCAAAGTGATGCCTTCATTGGGCTGCAACCGGATCGACAGGGCATTCGCATGACGCCCGGCCTCTTCGCCAAAAATCGAATGCGGAGCATCCTTGAACATCACATTGATGACCGAGGACCGCGCCACCAGCTCTTTGCCCGTGCGCAGATAGAACGGTGTGCCCGCCCAACGCCAATTGCTGATATGTGCGCGCAATGCGATGTAGCTTTCCGTCGTCGACCTTTGATTGCCGACAACTTGACGATACCCTCGGCCATCGGCACCGCCTGCAAACTGACCTCGCACGATATGGTGCGGCTCAACCGAATCCAACGCGCGTATGACCTTGAGTTTCTCATCGCGCACCGCGTCCGGATCAAATTTTGCGGGTGGTTCCATCGCGATCAGACACAAAAGCTGCATCAGATGGTTCTGCATCATGTCGCGCATGGCGCCAGCGCGCTCGTAATACTCTTCACGACCGTCAATGCCGACGGTCTCGGCCACAGTGATCTGAATGTGATCGACATACTGGCTGTTCCAAAGCGGTTCGAACAGCATGTTGCCGAACCGAACGGCCATAAGATTCTGAACGGTTTCCTTACCCAGATAATGATCGATCCGATAGATTTGCCCTTCGTCAAAATGCGCCGCCAGTGTCGCATTCAACGCGCGAGCACTTTCCAGATCGTGCCCAAAAGGCTTTTCGACGACGATACGGGTTTGCGGGGTGGCCAGATTGTGCGCCCTGATCTGTTCGGCCAGCGGGCCAAACAATCGGGGGCCTACCGAGAAATAGAAGGCCCTGATACGATCCGCATTCAGCATTTCGGCCAACTGGGCCCAACCATCTTCGGACAATGCGTCAAGCGGGACATACTCCACACGCTGCAGAAAACCGTTCACAGCCTCCTGATCATTTGCCCGCTTCGGTGCGTGCTGCCGCAACGATTCGGCCACCATCTCGCGAAAGCCATCAACGCTCAGAGCGCCCCGCGCTGCGCCGATGATCCGGGTGGCCTCGGGCCACTGCCCGGCGCAGTAACGCCGAAACAGGGCCGGAACGATCTTGCGCTGTGCCAGATCGCCGGTTCCGCCGAATATGACCAGATCAAATGGGTCAACAGGTATGACACGAGAAACCATGGCTTTTCCTTACCTTGCCGCTTGGGGCATGTCCAATGTTAGCGCAACCAATCAGCAACTTTCTTCCCACATCAAAACTCTGTCAGCGAGGGGTAGATACTCTTAACTAAACCGGCACAAACGGTTAAGTCGGTTTGGCACAAGCACAGAACCGGATGCCGGAATGAAAGACAACGCCCAACAGGCTGCGAATATCGGGAAGTTTCAGAACAGTTTAGTGACAGCAGACGGGCAAACGCGCGCGTCCGTCGCGCTGACTCATCCCGAAACCCTTTGGTTCAACACCGGAACGCTGTGCAACATCGAGTGCGTAAACTGTTATATCGCCAGCAGCCCAACCAACGATGCTCTGGTTTACATCACCGCCGACGAAGTCCGCGACTATCTGGATCAGATCGAACAGCGCCAATGGCCGATCCGCGAGATAGGCTTTACAGGTGGTGAGCCCTTCATGAACCCCGAGATGATCGAGATGACGCGCGTTGCGCTAGAGCGCGGGTACGAAGTTTTGATCCTGACCAATGCAATGCGGCCGATGATGCGCCGCAAAATGCGCGAGGGTTTGCTGGAATTACAGCGCGACTACGCAGAAAAACTGACGCTGCGTGTCTCCGTCGACCACTACCGCCCCGATCTGCATGACGAAGAACGCGGCAAAGGCAGTTTTGCCAAAACTCTGACGGGGATGGAGTGGTTGCGGGACAACGGCTTTAGGATGGCAATTGCCGGGCGCTCAGTCTGGGGGGATAGCGACGCTGAAAGCCGCGCGGGGTATGCAGCATTCTTTGCCAAGCACGGCTTTGACATCGATGCGCAAAATCCGGGCCAAACAGTTTTGTTTCCCGAGATGGACGAAACAGTTGAAGTTCCTGAAATCACAACCGCTTGCTGGGGCATCCTGGACAAAGCCCCTGATGCGGTGATGTGCGCCAGCTCGCGTATGGTCGTCAAACGCAAAGGCGCCGAGCGTCCGGTGGTGCTGGCCTGTACGCTGCTGCCTTATTCGCCGGAGTTTGAATTGGGCGAAACCCTTAAAGAGGCCGAGGCCGACGTGCATCTGAACCACCCGCATTGCGCCAAATTCTGTGTATTGGGCGGCGCGAGCTGTTCGGCCTGAGGGCTAATTTACCCGAAACTCACCCACCATGTTGCGCCATTCCCCCGGCGCGATCATTTTACGGTGCGTGAACCTGACCGAGTGCAGCGGACCTTCAATCTCTTTCTGCCAGAATTCTACGAATTCGAACAGCTTCGGATGGTCCGGAGCAAGGTCGTAATCCTGCCAAATAAACGTGTTCAGTACGTGAATATAGTCGGGCATGTGGTAGAAAAATTCCGCCGTGGTCAGCCCGTACCCCTTAAGCATGAGTTCAGTTTCACTTTGCGCCATGCAGACCTCCAAATTTGTTACAAGGTCTAGTCAGAGTAACACGGAACTGTCCTAATACTTAGATAACAACATGTTACTCAGGTGTTACCGACCTAATTTGGCCGGGGAACGGTTGCTTGCTTGCACCTTATATGCCGGGTCTGATAAAGTGTATCCACAAGATATAGATCAAGAACAAGACACGGGCAGCCTACGTGAGCGATACGCCAGAAATCCCTGAAAACATGGACGAAACCCCGCCCGAGCGCCCCGTTTATGACGGCCCGACGGTATCCATCGAATCCGAAATGCGCACGTCCTATCTGGACTATGCGATGTCGGTCATTGTCAGCCGTGCGATCCCCGATCTGCGCGATGGGCTGAAACCGGTGCATCGGCGTATTCTCTACGCGATGCATGAGACCGGGAACACTCATGACAAGTCCTATCGTAAGTCGGCCCGTCCGGTTGGCGACGTGATGGGTAAGTATCACCCGCATGGTGATAGTGCGATCTATGACGCGCTGGTGCGGATGGCGCAGGATTTCTCGATGTCGCTGCCGCTGCTTGATGGTCAGGGCAACTTTGGCTCAATGGACGGCGATAACCCGGCGGCGATGCGTTACACCGAAGTACGGATGGACAAGCCCGCCGCGTCCCTATTGGCCGATATCGAAAAAGAGACCGTCGATTTTCAGGACAACTATGACGGCAAAGACAAAGAGCCGACCGTCCTACCCGCCCGTTTCCCGAACATGCTGGTCAATGGTGCCGGTGGTATTGCCGTGGGTATGGCAACCAACATCCCACCGCATAACTTAGGCGAAGTGGTCGATGCCACGCTGGCGCTGATCGACGACCCGGATCTGACATCAGAACAACTGATCGAATATGTGCCCGGCCCCGATTTCCCGACCGGCGGTGTGATGCTGGGCCGCTCAGGTGCGCGCAAAGCGTACCTTGAAGGCCGTGGCAGCGTTATCATCCGCGCCAAGACCCGCGTAGAAGAGCTGCGCAAGGATCGTTACGCCATCGTTGTCGACGAGATCCCCTATCAGGTGAACAAAGCCTCGATGATCGAAAAGATCGCCGAAGCCGTGCGTGAAAAACGCATCGAAGGCGTCAGCCACGTACAGGACGAATCCGACCGCAATGGTGTGCGTGTCGTGGTCGAACTGAAACGCGATGCAACGCCCGAAGTGGTGCTGAACCAGCTCTACCGCTTCTCGCCGATGCAGACCTCATTTGGTTGCAACATGCTGGCGTTGAACGGTGGTCGGCCTGAACAGCTGACCCTGCGCCGCTTCCTGACCTCGTTCATCGACTTCCGCGAAGATGTTGTTGCCCGCCGCACAGCCTATGACTTGCGCAAGGCGCGTGAGCGCAGTCACATTCTGTGTGGTCTGGCCGTGGCCGTTTCGAATGTTGACGAAGTGGTTGCCACGATCCGCTCGTCGGCAGACGCTGCTGAAGCGCGCGAGAAACTGATGACCCGCCGCTGGCCTGCATCCGAGATCGAAGGCTATCTACGCCTGATCGACGATCCGCTGTCCAAGATGAATGACGACGGCACCTATAACCTGACCGAGGTACAGGCCCGCGCCATTCTCGAACTGCGGCTGCAGCGTCTGACCCAACTAGGTGTCAAGGAAGTCACGGACGAACTGGAAGAACTGGCCGACAAGATCAAGGAATACTTGGATATTCTGTCTTCGCGTGAGCGCATCATGGGCATCATCGCCGATGAGCTACGCAGCGTGCGCGAGCAGTTCGCCGTCGACCGCCGCACCGAGATCGTTGACTGGTCCGGTGATATGGAAGACGAAGACCTGATCGAACGCGAAGATATGGTCGTGACTGTCACCTCAGGCGGCTACATCAAACGCACCCCGCTGGCCGATTTCCGGGCGCAAAAGCGTGGCGGCAAAGGCCTGTCGGGTATGCAGACCAAGGAAGAGGATGTTGTCACCAATCTCTTCGTGGCGAACACGCATACGCAACTGCTGTTCTTCACCACCGAAGGCATGGTCTACAAGCTCAAGACCTGGCGTCTGCCGCAATCCAGCCGGACCGGTAAGGGTAAGGCGATCGTCAACATTCTTCCGATCCCGACCGGTGTCTCGATCGCGGCGATCATGCCCGTGGATGTGCCGGATGAAGAGTGGGAGAACCTGCAAATCGTCTTCGCCACCAGTGCAGGTGATGTCCGCCGCAATCGTCTGTCAGATTTCACGAACGTTCGCCGCAATGGCAAGATCGCGATGAAACTGCCCGAGGATGTGGAACTGGTAAACGCCCGCATCTGTTCAGAAGATGAAGACGTGATGCTGGTCACCAATTCGGGCCGTGCGATCCGCTTCCGGACCACTGATGTGCGCGTTTTCAATTCGCGCGAATCTACCGGTGTGCGCGGCATCAGGCTGAGCAATGGCGACCGTGTCGTCTCGATGTCCGTAATTCGCCATTTCGAGGCCGACCCGGACGAACGCGCCGCCTACCTCAAGATGCGCCGCGCAGTCGCGGGCATTGCGGATGACGGCGAAACGGACGAGGACGAAGCCGCGCCTGGCAGTATCACGCAGGAACGCTATGCCGAGATGTCGGCAGCCGAGAACCTGATCTTGACCATCACGTCGGGCGGCGCGGGCAAGCTGAGCTCCAGTCACGACTACCCTGTCCGCGGTCGCGGTGGCATGGGCGTTGCAGCCATGGACAAAGCCATGCGCGGCGGCGAACTGGTTGCCTCCTTCCCCGTAGAAATCGACGATCAGATCATGCTGGCTACCTCGAAGGGCCAATCGATCCGGGTGCCGGTCGAGGGCATCTCGTTCCGCTCCCGCAGCGCGGGTGGTGTGCGTGTATTCAACACCGGTAAAGGCGAAGAAGTCGTCAGTGTGGCCTGGATCGCCGACCAGGGTGACGAAGAAGCCGAGGAATAACAAAGCACTACAGAAGTGTAACAAAACGCCCGTATTGCGGGCGTTTTTGTTACTCAGGGTCACGTTCCTGCCAACGGCACGAGGGTGGGCTTGCCCCAGCAGACCCGGCACGCCTAGCATTTCGATATGTGGTCATTCGCCCATATCCGACCTGCCTACAGCCGTGCTGAGCGAATAAGTGACGGTGTTGTTCATGTGCTGGGTGTTTCTTCGGCGGTGATCGCAGCGCCTATGCTGATCATCATGACAGTCTTCTATCGGTCAGACCCGGCGGCGGTTTTGGGCGCCTCGATCTATGGAATAACTCTGGTTTTGATGCTGACGTTCTCGGCGCTCTACAACATGATCGAGCATGATGAGTGGGCAGAGTTTCTGCGCCGCCTTGATCACTCGGGTATCTACGTGAAGATCGCAGGAACTTATACGCCGTTCCTGCTGCTCTCGGCTTCGCAACCTCCGGGGCTTTTGCTGGGGTTGTGGTCTTCTGCGACGCTGGGCTCTGTTCTGAAGATGATCGACCCGAACCGCTTCCGCTGGTTCGGGCTGGCGCTGTATCTTCTGATGGGATGGGCCGCGGTTTGGGCCGGACAATCCATGTTGGCCGAACTCTCACCCCTTACCCTTACTTTGATGATCGCCGGAGGCCTCATCTATACCGCAGGCGTGGTATTCTACCTTCTGGACTGGCTGCCCTACCACAACACCATCTGGCACGTATTTGTATTGGCAGGAAGCGGCCTTTTCTTCGCCGCTGTTGCCTTGCGTATCGAAATGGTACCGTCAGGGCCAATGTAACGCCGGAGCGCCACGAACACGCCTCAAAGCCCGTACAACGCCCCGAACTTCTGCTCCAGATAAGCCAACAGCGGCTCCGGCCCTGGTTCCACCCCACTGGCGCGCTGAATGATTTCGCGGGGCGCGTACAGTCCTCCATGTTGCTGCACATGCTCTCGAAGCCAACCGGTCGCCCCGGAAGTATCGCCAGCTGCCAATTGCCCCTCAAGCCCGGGAATTGCTGCGCGCAGTGCTTGATACAGGCATCCCGCGTAGACATTGCCCAGCGAATAGGTCGGGAAATAGCCAAACAGGCCAACCGACCAGTGTACGTCCTGCAAGCATCCATTCGAGGGCTTGTCGACCGCATAACCAAAATCTGCTTTGAAGCGGTTGTTCCAGGCGGCTTCAAGGTCGCCGACCTGCAAGTCACCGGCCATCAGTGCGCGTTCCAAATCAAACCGCAGCATGATGTGCAGATTGTACTGCACCTCATCCGCCTCGGTCCGGATATAGCCGTTGTGGACGCGGTTGACGGTGGCATAGAACGCATCTGCATCGGTGATGCCAAAATCACCGAACGCCTCTTTCATCTGGTCAAACAGCCATCCGGTAAAGGCGCGCGAGCGGCCCAGCTGGTTTTCGTAAATCCGGCTTTGGCTTTCATGCACACCCATCGACACACCACGTCCCAGCGGGGTCAGCAGGTAATCGCGGTCGATGCCCTGCTCATAGGCGGCGTGTCCAACCTCGTGAATGGTCGAGTAAAAGCAGTTGAACGGATCGGTCTCGCTGGTGCGGGTGGTGATCCGAACGTCCAGCCCACTGCCCGAGCTGAACGGATGCACCGCTTTGTCGACGCGGCCATTGTTCAGGTCATAGCCGAATGTCGTTGCCAGTTTCTGCGTCAGGCGCATCTGGGTCAGTTCGTCAAAGTTGCCGGTCAGCGCGGCAGGTTCCGGGCGATCCAGAACTGCGGCGCGAAGAGCCACCAGACGTGGGCGCATTTCGTCAAAGATCGCGGCGATCTGAGCGCCGGTTGTGTAGGGCTCGTAATCCTCAACCATCGCATCATAAACGTCGCCACCCTGTGCCAGCGCTTCACCTTCTTGCCGTTTCAGCGAGACAACTTCTTCCAGCACCGGCAGGAAGGCTGAGACATCTTCGTCCGCTCGCGCCTGGGCCCATGTGCCCTGCGCGGCGGATGTCACGCGTGCAATCGCCGTCGCCAGATCGGCGGGCACCTTCACCGCGCGGTCATAGGCGCGGCGTATCTCACGCAGTTGTGCCTTGCCGACCTCATCTTGCGGTGCGGCCTGCTCCAACCATTCGGCAACGCGAGAGTCAGAGCGGCGAGCATGCAATACAGCCTCGATCGCTGCCATTTCCTCGGCCCGTTGCGGCGCGGCACCGCGCGGCATCACCGTTTCCTGGTCCCAGCCGAGCCTACCGGCAATCTGGCCCAGGGCCGAGGTTTCGCGCTGAAAGGCCATCAGGTCATTGTATGCTGTCATGGGATCATGCTCCGCGCACAGATGTTGCGATAGGGTAAGCTGTCAGGAAGCGGGCGCGCAGGATCAGTGTCCAGACGACCACGGCCATGAACTGGTGGAAAATGGCGATCTGCCAAGGTGCCGCATAGACGACTGTGATGATGCCCACGACCACTTGCAGTGACAAAGCCGCGAACATGGCGTTGAAGGCAAAGCGGGTCTGTGGGTGCGCGCTGCTGCCACCGCGCCGCCAGACTATGATGGCGAAAATAAAGAGCAGATAGCCGACGCAACGGTGGATAAACTGCACCAGACCGGGACTTTCAAAGAAGTTACGCCACATCGGTTCCAGCATGGCCGCATCGGGCGGCAGCAACTGACCGCCAATCAGAGGCCAGTCAGTGTAGGACCTCCCCGCGTCGATCCCGGCCACCAGCGCACCGATGAGGATTTGCAGGAAGGTGAAGTGCAGCAGTCCGGTCGATATCGAGAAAAGCTTAGCCTCTTTCGCACGGCGGGCCTGCATCAGGTCACGTTCGTCACGGCCAAGTTCAAAGATGTACCAGGCAAGAAAGCCGAGGATCACGAAGGCCAAGCCAAGATGCGTTGCCAGACGATAGCTGGCAACGGCGGTCATGCCTTCACCCTGTGTGACGCCCGAGGCGACCATCCACCAGCCTACAGCACCCTGAACACCGCCAAGCAAGCCGGGGATCAGCAGCTTACCAGCCCATCCTGTCGGAATTTTGCGAGCCACAAGGAAACCGATAAATCCAACGGCCCAAACCAATCCAATCACGCGGCCCAACTGGCGATGGCCCCATTCCCACCAATAGATGGTTTTGAAATCATCCAGCTCCATCCATTGGTTCTGAATGCGCCACTGGTCAATCTGCTTGTATTTGTCGAATTCGGCTTGCCAGTCGGCGGCGTTCATCGGTGGGATCGCACCCGTAATAGGTCGCCATTCGGTGATCGATAGTCCACTGTCGGTCAGCCGCGTGAGCCCGCCCACGGCAATCATGATCACGACCAGCGCGAACAGGATCATCAGCCAAACCCGGATCGCGGCCCGCGCACCGCCACGCCCCCGGTCGATCATACCGGGTTGGACGGCCTGTTGTTTTTCGCTGTCCGAGACCTCTTCGAAGATGCTGCGCTTACCGCTCATGCTGTCCTCATGTCCTGATTTCGTCGCAAGCTATGGTTTGGCGGAAGATAGGTCCAGCCTCAGCTTTTGTCTTTCCAGCGGACCATCTGCCGCATGATCCCGTGAAGCATCTGTACATCGGCCCGTGTCATCCGCATCCGCGACCACAGATTGCGCAGGTTCACCTTCATTCCTTCGGCTTTTTCCGGCGGATAAAAGAACCCGGCCTGTTCCAGACGGTCCTCATAATGCTCGACCAACTTTTCAACCTCGATCCCGGTCGCCCAATCGCCCTTGCCCAGATCAGTTGCCTCATGCACGACATCCCCGGTCTGGCGCATCCATTCATAGGCGGTCAGCAGAACGCACTGCCCGAGGTTCAACGACGCATATTCCGGATTCACTGGCACTGAGATAATCGCATTGGCCTTGGCGATATCCTCATTCTCAAGCCCTGCCCGTTCCGGGCCAAATAGAACAGCGACCTTTTCGCCCGCCGCCACTTTCTGCGATGCAAGCTGCATTGCGCGCTCCGGGCTATAGACAGGCTTGGTCAACCCACGTTGCCGCGCTGTGGTGGCGAAGACAAAGGTGGTGTCCTCCAGCGCGCCCGCCAGATCGTCAAATAACTGCGCCTCATCCAAAAGCCGCCCGGCCCCGCTGGACATCGCCACCGCCTTGGGGTTGGGCCAGCCGTCGCGCGGTGCCACGATCCGCATCCGATCCAGCCCAAAGTTCCACATCGCCCGCGCGGCAGCACCGATGTTCTCACCCATCTGAGGGCGCACCAGAACAAAAGACGGCTGTGATGTATCGCTGGGCATGGCTAACTCCGAAAAACTCCGCTTGCTCTAATGGCCGCATGGGTCGAGGGCAAGTCGGCCCGGCGTCTTCTGTTCGCAAAAGGGTACGTAGCCGGCATAAAAGTTTGCTTCCCCCGCGCAATCCGCTAAACCGCGCGAAAGATGACAAACCCGAAGGACGCGCCATGGACACCCCCGAGCAGCCGCAGATTTACCTGATCACGCCTCCGACCATCGCGCTGAGTACATTCCCTGATCAATTGGGTCACGTATTGGACGGGGCTGAAATTGCATGTATCCGCCTCGCCTTGGCTGGAAGCGACG
Source organism: Ruegeria sp. SCSIO 43209 (assembly GCF_019904295.1). Classification (NCBI taxonomy): domain Bacteria; kingdom Pseudomonadati; phylum Pseudomonadota; class Alphaproteobacteria; order Rhodobacterales; family Roseobacteraceae; genus Ruegeria; species Ruegeria sp. SCSIO 43209. Next base: position 1,223,688 of record NZ_CP065359.1, on the reverse strand, counting down.
AAGATACCATCGCGCGCGCCGCCGATGCTTGCCGCGAAGTTGCGCATGCGCGCGATGTAGCCATCGTGATTTCCAACCATGTATTGCTGGCGCAGCGGTTGGGTCTGGACGGGGTGCATCTGGATGACGGCGCGCGGTCTGTCAGGGCAGCCCGTAAGGAGCTGGGCGCGGATGCGATTGTCGGCAGTTTTTGCGGGTCTTCCAGCCATGACGGGATGACTGCTGGTGAAAGTGGCGCGGATTACGTGGCCTTTGGCCCGGTTGGTTCCGCCACGCTGGGCGATGGTACTCAGGCCGAAAAGGACCTGTTCCAATGGTGGTCCGAAATGATCGAGGTTCCCGTCGTGGCCGAGGGCGGCCTGACGTCCGATCTGATCCGAGACCTCACCCCCTGCACCGATTTCTTCGGCATCGGAGAGGAAATCTGGTCGCAAGATAACCCGTTGGAGGCGCTGAACTCTCTGATTGCCGCAATGCGCTGAGGGATGCGAGCGTTAACCCTTGCACCCGCGTCGGGGCTGCGGCATGACACAAGGCATGAACAAGAACAGCGAAATTTTGTGCATCGGCTCGGTCCTTTGGGACGTGATCGGACGCTCGGCCAGCGCCATGCGACAGGGCTCGGATGTACCCGGCCGCATTACTCGCCTGCCGGGTGGCGTCGCCATGAACATCGCCATGACGCTGGTGCGGTTCGGAATGACCCCGACTTTGCTGACCGCAATTGGCCGCGACGCTGAAGGCGACGAATTGGTCCGGTCCTGCGCGCGTTTGGGGATGGTCACCGATCACATCTATCGCTCGCAAGACCTGCCAACCGACAGATATATGGCGGTTGAAGGAGCCAACGGGCTGATCGCCGCCATTGCCGATGCGCATTCGCTTGAAGCTGCCGGAGCCAAAATCCTGCGTCCCTTGATGCATGGTCCGCTGGGTTATGAAAATACACCATTCGAAGGGCCCATCGCGCTGGACGGTAACCTCACGCTGACCTTGCTTGAAGAGATCGCCCAAAGCCCCGCCTTTGCCAAAGCCGACCTGCGCGTCGCCCCGGCCTCGCCCGGCAAGGCAGAACGGCTGCTGCCCTTCCTCAAACATGCCCGTGCAACGCTCTATGTGAATCTCGAAGAGGCCGGACTGCTTTGCCAACGCGAGTTCACCGATTCCGAGAGCGCCGCCAAAGGCCTGCTGGACCGTGGCGCGTTGCGGGTTCTTGTGACCGATGGCGGCAACTCGGCCACCGTCGGGGATGCTGATGCTGTCTTGACCCAAACACCCCCGTCGGTTCTGGTCACCCGCGTGACCGGCGCGGGCGACACTTTCATGGCCGCCCATATCGCCGCCGAGGCGAATGGTGCCGACAGCGACGCGGCACTCAGCCGCGCGCTGCGCGCCGCTGCAACCTATGTTTCCGGAGAAACCCCACTGTGATCACCATTCATTATTCTGCAGAGGTCCGCGCCGCCAAGGATGCGGGCCAACCGATCGTGGCATTGGAAAGCACCATCATCACCCATGGCATGCCCTACCCCCAGAACATCGAGGTCGCGGCACAGGTTGAACAAGACATCCGCGATGCGGGCGCCGTTCCAGCAACGATTGCCGTTATTGACGGAGTTTTGCACGTCGGCCTCGAAGCCGACCAGCTGAGCGCACTGGGTCAGGCGCAAGGCGTCGCCAAACTGTCACGCGCTGACATGGCCGCCTGCCTCGCCACAGGCGGCACCGGGGCCACCACCGTCGCCGCAACAATGATCGCCGCACATTATGCAGGCATCGAGGTCTTCGCCACCGGAGGCATCGGTGGGGTGCATCAGGGGGCCGAAACCTCCTTCGACATCTCCGCTGACCTGCACGAGCTCGCGCAGACCCCGGTGACTGTGGTCGCGGCCGGGGCCAAAGCCATCCTCGACCTCGCCAAAACACTTGAAGTTCTGGAAACGCTCGGCGTCCCCGTCATCGCCCACGGACAGGACGAGTTCCCGGCCTTCTGGTCCGCAAAATCACCCTTGGCAGCCCCGCTGCGCATGGATGATGCCGCTGACATAGCAAAAGCCCACGCAGCACGGCGTGCGTTGGGGCTGCCGGGTGGTCAGTTGGTCGCTAACCCGATCCCGCAAGCCGACCAGATCCCGTCCGAGGAGCTGGCCCCGATCATCGCGTCCGCACAGGCCGATGCAGAAACTCACCGGATCACAGGTAAAGGCGTCACACCTTATCTGCTACAGCGTATCTATGAACAGACCGAAGGCCGTTCGCTTACCGCCAACATCGCTTTGGTACGCAACAACGCCCGACTGGCAGCGGTCATCGCGCGTGCGCTAACGGAATCAGCCCACTGACCCCAGCTATTGCACCAAGCGCCCGGACTGCTTACCTAATTCCGCAAACCACTCAGGACCGCAATGAACACTCCGTTTGACGAAGAACCCCACCGACGCCCCGGCCTGTTCTCCCGGTTACGCGCGTCCTTTTTGACTGGTATCGTCGTCATTGCTCCGGTGTGGCTGACCATCTGGTTGATCTGGTCTGTGGTTGGCTGGATCGACAGCGCCGTCCTGCCACTGATCCCGCAACGGTTCCAACCCTCGGAATATGTCGGCATCAACCTGCGCGGCGTTGGCGTGGTCATATTCCTGCTGTTCACGATTATCGTCGGCTGGATCGCAAAGGGCATTCTGGGCCGTTCTCTGATCCATTTCGCCGAGAGTGTCGTCGACCGCATGCCCGTGGTCCGTTCGGTTTATTCCGGGATCAAGCAAATCTCGGAAACTGTGTTCGCCCAGACCGAGCGGTCTTTCGAAAAAGCCTGCCTGATCCAGTATCCGCGCCGGGGCATCTGGGCAATCGGCTTCGTCTCGACAACAGCGCGCGGTGAAGTGAGCGATCGCGCCGAAACCGGGGGCGAGTTGCTAAGCGTGTTTGTCCCGACAACTCCAAACCCCACATCCGGGTTCCTGTTGTTTTTCCCCGCAGAGGATGTGATCCTGCTGGATATGTCGATCGAGGATGCAGCCAAGCTGGTGATCTCAGCAGGTCTGGTTTACCCGAATGACAAAGACCCAACCCAGCCGCCTGAATAATCAACCAAACATTACGGGCAAATCGACCGTGCTTCGCTGACCCAGATCGTCCTTATGCGCGCTCAGAAACTGATCCGCCGCATCGCGCCCGGACTGTTTCAGCCGGTTCAGCACAACCGGGTTTGGCACGATCTTGGTGGCCGCCGAAAGGTCGTTCATCAAGGCGTCATCAGCGATCATATGCACCAGCACCCGGCTCATCTCACCAGCCTTCAGCTTGCCTTCGGCCAGAAGCCGTTGAACGAAATTGATCGCACGCAGCTCGCGAAACAACGATGAGTTAAAGCTGATCTCATTGATCCGGTTCTGAATCTGCTGCGGCGTTTTAGGCACCTCATCGCGTTCCAGCGGGTTGATGTTCACAATCACCACATCATCTGGCAAATCCCCACCGAACAACGGATAAAGCGCCGGGTTTCCGGTATAGCCGCCATCCCAATACGCTTCGGTCCGCTCGGATTTCGGGTCATAGATTTCAACCGCCTGAAACAGGTTCGGCAAGCAGGCCGAGGCCAGAATCGCATCGGTCGAAATCTCCTCGCCTGTGAAAACGCGAATCTTGCCGCTGCGCACACAGGTGGCGCAGACAAACAGCGCGGGCCCTTCGTCTGCACAAATCTCATCAAAGTTGAACCGATCCACAACCGGGGTGAGCGGATTGCGATAAAACGGCCCATAGGCGTAAGGCGATACTAGCCGCGACCATGCTTCGGCCATCGAGAACGGAACGGAGTACTCCAACGCTTGTGCAACATGAGCAGGCTCAATGCCCCGCATCCAATGGGCAATTCGCATATCGCCGACGGCACCCATGCGTTTCCAAAGTCCATCCAGACACGCCCGCGCCCCGTCGCGCCCTGCATGCACCATCCCTGATTTGAACGCTGCCCCGTTCAGTGCGCCGGCCGAAGTCCCAGTGATCGCGGCAACCTCGATATCCTCATCATCCAGCAATCGATCCAGTACACCCCAAGTAAACGCGCCATGCGCCCCACCGCCCTGCAATGCCAGATTGATCCGTTTCATGGTTCCGCCTCTTCATCTGGCCAGAAATACCTCGGGGGTATGGGGGCAGAGCCCCCATGGTCCCTCACAATGCCGTCCATCCCCCATCCACGGATATCGTCGTTCCTGTGATCTGTGCCGCTGCATCCGAGCACAAGAAGATCGTAGTTCCGCCCAGCTGCTCGACCGTGGCAAACTCCTTCGACGGCTGCCGCTCCAGCAGGATGTTCTTCACCACATCCTCGCGGCTCATATTGTACTCTTTCATCGTGTTGGGAATTTGCGCCTCAACCAATGGAGTCAGTACGTATCCCGGACAAATAGCATTGCAGGTAATCGGCTCCTGCGCAGTCTCCAGCGCCACGGTCTTGCTCATCCCGACGACACCATGCTTTGCCGCGATGTAAGCCGCCTTGTAGGGCGAGGCCGTCAGACCGTGAGCCGAGGCAATATTCACGATCCGCCCCCAACCCGCCGCGCGCATCATCGGAAGCGCTGCCGCCATCGTATGAAAGACCGAATTCATGTTGATCGCGATGATCGCATCCCATTTGTCCGACGGAAACTGATCGATCGGGGCCACATGCTGAATGCCGGCGTTGTTCACCAGAATGTCACAAGCACCTGCCTGTTCGATCAGTGCACGGCATTCATCGCCCTTGGACATATCTGCCTTGATGTAGCGCGCGTTGGTTCCCGTCTCTTTGCCAATCTCGGTGGCCAGCGCATGATCTTCATCACGGTCGGTGAACGAATTCAGCACCACATCCGCCCGGGCCTTCGCCAGCTCACGCGCGATGCCCAGCCCAATCCCCGAATTCGACCCCGTGACGACGGCTGTTTTGCCCGACAGACTCATGGCACTCTCCTTATGAGTTTTTGTTTCTCAAACACAGTGCCATGCTGCACCTGCAAAGAAAACGGGGAATGATCTGATCCGCGCGCCCGCACGAGTTTTGCCAAAAAAAACGCCCGCACGAAGCGGGCGTTAAGTTATTGAGGCAGGTTTCATACAGGCAAGAAACCTATCGAGCAGTAGAACCTTTATAAGCAATTCCACGCCCTCGTCCAAGCTAAAAGTTTGATAATAAGAAAAATCATGGCTACGGTGAATCCCAAACAAAATAAGGCCAGAGCAGGATTGTTTCCAAAATGAGCCCCGATTATCTCCGCCCCCTTCGTCCCGCGATTGTGGGAATCACCTGTATTTTCGCCGCCTCAATGGCGTCAGCAGAATCGGCCCATGGCATAGCTATGTATGGTGACCCGGCCCTACCACCGGATTTTGTGTCGCTACCCTACGCAAATCCTGACGCGCCCAAGGGCGGCAAGGTCGTATTTGGCAATACCGGCGGCTATAACAGTCTGAACCCGTTTGTGCAAAAAGGCACCGCGCCGTGGCAGTTGCGATTTTGGACGCATGAAAGCCTGATGGGCCGCTCCTGGGACGAACCTTTCACTCTTTACGGGTTGTTAGCCGAATCAGTTGAGACGGATTCGGACCGAACCTGGGTCGAATTCACGCTGCGCGAAAATGCTGAATTCTCGGATGGATCGCCGGTCACTGTCGATGACGTGATCTGGTCGTATGAGACACTGGGCACCGAAGGCCACCTGCGATATCGCGGGCTGTGGGGCAAGATTGATAGCATTGAACAGACTGGACCGCGCAGCGTTCGGATCACCTTTAACGAACCGGATCGCGAACTGGCCCTGATCGCCGGAATGCGCCCGATCCTGCAAAAAGCGCAGTGGGAGGGAAAGTCGTTCGCTGACGCTCAACTACACGATATACCCATCGGTTCCGGACCATACGTAATCGATGACTATGAGGCTGGCCGCTATGTGAACCTGCGTCGCAATCCTGACTATTGGGGTGCCGATATCCCCTACCGCAAGGGCACGATGAATCTGGATGACATGCGGATTGAGTTCTACGGCGACGGTACAGTCGCGTTTGAAGCGTTCAAAGCTGGTGAGCTTTCGGCCGTTCGTGAATTCAACGCGGATAAATGGAACACGCAGTACAACTTCCCAGCGGTTCAGCGCGGTGATGTTGTGAAGACGGAAATTCCCCACCAAAAACCATCAGGCATGACCGGCTTTGTCATGAACACACGCAAGGTGCCATTCGATGACTGGCGCGTACGCGAGGCGCTGACGCTGGCCTTCAACTTCGAGTTCATCAACGACACCATTACAGGCGGCGCGCAGCCCAGGATCACCTCCTATTTCTCGGGTTCGGAATTGGGGATGCAACCCGGACCGGCCACTGGTCGTGTCGAGGAATTGCTTCAACCTTACGCCGCCGAGTTGGCACCGGGCACGCTGGATGGATATGAATTGCCTCAAAGCGATGGAACCGAACGCAACCGTCGAAATATCCGCAAAGCGCTTAAACTGCTAGAAGAGGCCGGATGGACAATTCAGGACGGCCAGCTTCGCAACGCCAGCGGTGAGCCGTTTGTGATTGATCTGGTCATCAGCCAGGGCAGCCTGAATGTGGTGCAGGATGTCGGCGTGATCGCGGAAATCTACGCCCGCGCCCTCGAACGCCTGGGTATCCAGTTGACAGTCGAGAAAGTAGATGACGCGCAATATACTTCACGCATCGATGCGCAAGATTTTGACATGACCCCGTTCCGTCGAGCGCTGTCGCTCTCGCCAGGCAACGAACAACGTCTGTATTGGGGCAGCGAAAACGCAAATGCTCCCGGGACGCGGAATGTTATGGGCCTGACCTCGCCCGCCGTGGACGGGCTAATCGACGCGATGCTGGCCTCGGAAAGCCACGAGGATTTTGTTGCGGCAACGCGCGCGCTGGATCGTGTTCTGACAGCGGGTCGCTATGTCATTCCTATCTGGAGCTTTGATGTCGGCCGTATCGCCCATGTCAAAGAGCTGAAACAACCCGACACTCTGCCAATTTATGGCGATGGGCCAGAATATATGCCACAGGTCTGGTGGTTTCAGGATTGACGAGTCCTTTCTATTTCCATATTTCATGAATTATGGAAATAGAGATTCATGACAGGCTGAACGCACTCGCACATCCCAAGCGGCTGGATCTGTTCCGGCTGTTGATGCGTCGCTATCCAGATTCCGTTGCTGCGGGTCAGATAGCTGAGGCTTTAGCGCTGAAACCCAATACTGCGTCAACCTACCTGAATGCATTGAAATCCGCCGGGCTGATCCAGCAGTCGCGCAGCGGGACATCATTGCAATATGCCGCCAACTTACCAGCGGTGCGCGGGCTGTTTGATGAGTTGCTGGGCGGTTGCTGTCAAAATCGTCCTGATTTGTGCATGCAACCCTCGGATGACCCCGTTATGGCGTCCCCTGACCGCGTCATGAATGCGCTTTTCCTCTGCACCGGAAACTCGGCCCGTTCGATCATGGCGGAAGCCATCCTAAACAATGAAGGTAACGGCTTGTTTCGCGCTTATTCGGCAGGAACGGCACCATCGGACGGACCAAATTCAATCGTTTTGGAACTCTTGAAGCAAAAAGACTACGACACGACCTCGCTCCGCTCAAAATCACTGGAAGAATTTGCCGCTGCTGATGCCCCAAAGATGGATTTTGTCTTTACCGTCTGCGACCACGCGGCGAACGAGGCCTGCCCCGCTTGGCCAGGACAACCGATAAGCGCGCATTGGGGTCTGCCCGATCCGGTCAAAGTTGAAGGAACCGACGCGCAAAAGCAGCTGGCATTCCAGCAGGCCTACGGATTGCTGCGCAACCGTATCACCGCCTTTGCAAGCCTCCCGTTCGAAACGCTCGACCGCATCTCACTACAGCACAAGGTGGATGATATCGGTCGAATGGCCGAATAGTCCTCGATCAATCCAAGGATACCCCCATGAACATACTGGTTCTATGCACCGGCAACTCGGCTCGGTCGATTCTGCTGGAGTCGCTCTTCAATCACACCGGCGAAGGGCGTGTACGCGCCTATTCAGCAGGCTCCAACCCGACCGGGAAGGTGCATCCGCAATCCTTGACGCTGCTTGGTGCCGAAAGCCATGACGTCCGCGATGCCCGCTCTAAAAGCTGGGATGAGTTTGCAGCAGAAGATGCTCCGGAAATGGACATAGTGATCACGGTTTGCGGCTCAGCCGCCGAAGAGACATGCCCCGTCTGGCCCGGCGCGCCCGTACGCGCGCATTGGGGTGTCGAGGACCCAGCCGCCGCGTCTCAGTCAGACTGGGAAACCGCCTTTAGGACCGCATATGACATTCTTGGGCGCCGCGCCGAAGCACTTCTGGAGCTGCCCATTGAAACCATGGACAGCGTTGAACTCTCGGCCCATCTCAAACGTATAGGAGCCCTGCTGTGAGCGCCCGCCAATACTTTGCCGAATTCCTCGGAACCGCCTTCCTGCTGATCGGCGTTGTCGGATCAGGCATCATGGCGCAAACCTTGTCCGACGGGAACATCGCGCTGGCGTTGCTGGCCAATGCAATTGCGACCGGCTGCATCCTTTACGCTATCATCACTACGCTCGGCCCTGTCTCGGGCGCTCACTTCAACCCTGCAGTGACATTGGCCTTTGCGCTGCGCGGTGAACATCCCTGGCGTGCGGTCACCCCTTACATGCTTGTTCAGATTGCCGGAGGTATCGCGGGGGTCTGGGCCAGCCATTACATGTTTGACCTGCCGATTCTGCAAACTTCGGAAACGATGCATCGTACCGGGGCACATCAGTGGTTTTCGGAGATTGTCGCCACTTTGGGTTTGCTCTTTGTGATTTTCGGCGGAATTCGGCACAAGCCGGACACTGTACCAGCCCTTGTGGGCCTCTATATTACCGGCGCCTACTGGTATACGTCTTCCACAAGTTTTGCTAATCCGGCCGTTACAATCGCAAGGGGCTTTACGGATACCTTTGCGGGGATATACCCTGCGCACATTCCGATGTTCATAATTATGCAGTTAATTGCTGTATTTATCGGACACAAAATACTGAACTGGTTATTCGAACCAGCAGAATAACGGACCGGCCGCCACTCACTTTACAGCAGGTCCGTGGGCCCGTTGCGGTATCTCCGCAGCGGGTTTTTTGCATCTTATCTCCCGACTCCGGCTGCGACATTTTGTCATGTCTGCAGCAACGCACGGCGCTCCGTAGGCTGTCTTGGGGGAGAGCAATCCTGAAACACCAACTAAGGAAGGCTCGCAGATGCTAAACTGGGCTGATCTGACGCAAGACTGGGACGCGTCATATGCGCGTGCAAAACGTAGGTTTCCGAACCTGCGCGATAGGGATATGGCGCGCGTTGGCGAAGATCGCAAACAGTTCGAAGCTTACCTGGCCGAGCGTCACCACCTGACCGTAAACGAGGCGCGCGAAGAGCTTGAGGATTTCCTGTTCACCGAAGCATTGAACCGCGAAGCGGCCCAAGCACTAAGCAAGTGACGTCACCCACAGGATCGTCGCATCCTCATCACTGACCGAAATGACGTTATGCCCCATGCTGCCGTCGTAATAAGCGCTGTCGCCGCGGCGCATTTCGACCGGCTCATAGAACTCCGTAAACAACCGCACCACTCCGGTCAGGACATACAAAAATTCCTCACCATCGTGACGCACCCAGCCGTCAAATTCTTCCATCGAGCGTGCACGTACACGGGCGCGATAGGGCAGCATCTGCTTTTTGGTCAGTGTTTCTGCCAGCAACTCATGTTCGTAGGTGGTGGTCGCATGGGCCGCCCCCCCGCCCATCTTGGTCACTGCCATTCGACCGATCACCTGATCGCGTTGTGGCGGCGTAAAAAGCTGAGGCACCGAAATCTCCAATCCGGTCGCCAGCTTTTTCAAAGCATCATAGGTCGGAGACATCTGACCATTTTCGATCTTGCTGAGTGTCGACCGGGCCAGACCCGCCTGACTCGCCGCCTGTTCCAGCGTCCAGTTGCGGGCTTTACGCAGTTCGCGCACGCGCGCGCCCAGATCGACCGGCTCCAACTCGGTGTTGATACCATTGTCGCGGGCAATTCTGACGATAGATTTATGATCATTGGTGGCCATGGGTCTTTCTATAGGGCGAGCATGCCCTGCTTGCAACGCGCCTCGCACGGGGATAGCCAGTTCTCATGTTGTCGATCTTTGATCAGGGGCCGCCTACGCCCTGCCCGCGCCCATTCAATCTTGCCGCGCATGTGCTGCGCCATGCGCAAAGTTCAGCTGAGAAGACCGCGCTTTCGGTGCTGAGATCGGATGGTGCAACAGACTGGACCTATGGCGATCTGCATTCGGCGATAATGGGCACCGGTTCAGGATTGCTGCAGAGCGGCCTTCGCGCCCAAGACATTGTTCTCATGCGATTGGGCAATACCGTCGATTTTCCGATCGCCTATCTGGGCGCAATCGCCGTGGGGCTGGTCCCCGTGCCCACCTCATCACAACTGACCGAGCAAGAGACCGCAAAGATCATCGACGATCTGAATCCCGCCGCCATTTTGCGAGATCCCCAGGTCGCCTGCGCGCCGCACCCGGATCAGATCATGCTGCCTGAACTGGCCCGGATGCGATCACTGCCACCTGCAAGTTTTGCCATGGGTGATCCCGAGCGGCTTGCCTACGTGGTCTACACTTCGGGCACTTCGGGCAAACCCCGTGCGGTTGCGCATGCACACCGCGCCATCTGGGCTCGGCAGATGATGGTCGACGGCTGGTATGGCCTGAAATCCTCGGACCGGCTGTGCCATGCGGGGGCATTCAATTGGACCTACACGCTGGGCACCGGCTTGATGGACCCCTGGGCCATTGGTGCAACGGCTCTGATCCCTGAACCCGGGACAGACATACGCGATCTGCCTGCCCTGTTGAAACAACATCGTGCCACCATCTTTGCAGCCGCACCGGGGGTCTTTCGGAAGATGATGCAAAGTGACACGCAGCCCGGCCTTCCCGATCTGCGCCACGGCCTTTGCGCCGGGGAAAAGCTGTCGCGACACCTGCATGAAAAATGGGTGCAGTTCACCGGCACCGAGCTTTATGAGGCTTACGGCATGTCCGAATGCTCGACCTTCATCTCATCCAGCCCAAGCCACCCGGCACGCGGTACAGCGTTGGGGCAGCCGCAGCCCGGGCGTCGGATTGCCATCCTCGGGCCGGATGGCCCTGTGCCACAAGGTCAGGAAGGTACAATAGCCGTACATCGCGAAGATCCGGGCCTGATGCTAACCTATCTGAATGCCCCCGACGAGGCCGCAGCTCGGATGCAGGGGGATTGGTTCCTGACCGGTGATCAAGGCGCGATGGCCGTTGATGGGCAAATCACTTATCTGGGTCGAGATGACGACATGATGAATGCGGGCGGATATCGCGTTTCCCCGGTCGAAGTCGAGGCGGCCTTATCCACCCATCCCGAGATCACCCAGGTCGGGGCGGCTACGGTTGAGGTAAAACAGGACAGTTCGATCATCGTTGCCTTCTACACTGGCCCCGAAGAACTGGACGCGGCGGACCTGCACGCCTATGTGTCTGACAAGTTGGCGCGCTACAAACAGCCGCGTGCCTTTGTCCATCTGCCCGCCTTACCCACCGGAGGCAACGGCAAACTTCTGCGCCGCGCCCTGCCGGCCTATTTCAAGGCGACGTCCGAATGACACACACTGTAAAGCTCGACATCATGTCCGATCCGATTTGCCCCTGGTGCTATATCGGCAAGACCCATCTGGACAAAGCGCTCGCCGAAGTGCCAGACCACCCCTTTGTGATCGAGTGGCACCCCTTTCAGCTGAACCCCGATATACCCGACGAGGGCATGGATCGGCGCGAATACCTTGAACGGAAGTTCGGCGGCAAGGACGGAGCAGTTCGCGCATACGCGCCCGTTGTTGAACATGCCGAAAACGCAGGTTTGAATATCGATTTCGAAGGCATGAAACGCACGCCCAACACGCTGGATGCCCACCGCCTGATCCACTGGGCGGGGATTGAGAGCAAACAGGATGCCGTGGTCGATGCACTCTTTAATGCTTACTTCGTCGAGGCGCGTGATATTGGTGATCATGAGGTGTTGGCTGATGTCGCGGACAGCGTCGGCATGGACGCAGCGGTCGTACTGAAACTGCTGCAGTCAGACGCCGACCGCGAAGATATCCGTAACCGCGACAGCCATTCACGCGAAATGGGCGTAAATTCGGTTCCCACATACATCGTTGCAAACCAGCACGCCGTTCCGGGCGCGCAACCTCCTGAATTGTGGGCAAAAGTGATCTCTGAGATCATGTCTCAGATTGAGGCTTCCCCTGCAGAATAGCACATACCTCTGTGCATTTCTGATCTAGTCCAACCCGAAACGCCGTGATAGCGCATTCGGGAAGGAGTTCCCCATGGCCGACCGCATGTCCCGGGGCGAATTCATTGCGTTGATCGCGATGATGTTCGCCACGATAGCCTTTTCGATCGATTCAATGCTGCCAGCCCTGCCCGAGATCGGCGCAGAGCTCAGCCCCTACGATCTGAACAAAGCACAGTTGATCCTGACCTCTTTTGTGCTGGGCATGGGGATCGGCACATTCTTTACCGGGCCAATTTCCGATGCGGTCGGGCGCAAGCCGGTGATTTATGGTGGTGCCGCTCTCTATATACTGGCCTGCGCTGTTGCGTGGTCCAGCTCATCGCTTGAACTGGTGCTGGCTGCACGCATCGCGCAGGGCCTCGGGGCGGCCGGGCCGCGCGTTGTGGCTATGGCGATCATTCGCGACTTGTTTTCAGGGCGCGAGATGGCGCGCATCATCTCGATTGCGATGATGATCTTTACTCTGGTCCCCGCCGTGGCACCGCTGCTAGGCGCAGGCGTTATTGCACTGGTCGGCTGGCGCGGCATCTTTGTGTCCTTCATCATATTCGCCACGATCATCGTGATCTGGATGGCCACGCGCCTGCCTGAATCTTTGGCGCCCGAAAACCGGCGCCCCTTCCGCCTGCCCCTGATGATTGCGGCAGTGCATGAGATGTTCGCACACCCCACCGTGCGCCTCTCGATCCTGGTGCAGACGCTGTGCATGGGGTTGCTGTTCACCATGCTAACGATGGTTCAGCCGGTTTTTGACGTCATCCATGATCGGGCAGACAGCTTTCCCTTCTGGTTCGCCTTCGTGGCGCTGATCTCGGGTTCGGCCAGCCTTTTGAACGCTGCCGTGGTCGTACGCGTCGGGATGCGCCGTATGGTGACCTGGGCCTTGGGCGCGCAGATTCTGATAACAAGCGCCGTCATCATCCTGAACATGACACCACTTTCACCGGGCGCGTCATTTGCTGTTTTTGTGGCGTGGCAGACCTCGATCTTCTTTATGGCCGGTGTAACCATGGGCAACCTGAACGCCATTGCCATGGAACCTATGGGTCATATCGCGGGAATGGCTGCCTCGGTCATTGGCTCGATCGCCACAATTCTGGCGGCTGCCATCGCGGCCCCTATTGGGCTGTTATTTGACGGGTCGATCACACCGCTGACGACCGGCGTGCTAACGATGTGCATCCTTGGCTTCGGCCTGATGCTACATATGGGCCGGATTGAAAACAGACTGCCCGCCTGATCTGTGCAGAGCCGCTGAAACACGCTAACCTTCCCGCAAATCGTGGGGAGGGGGCGCCATGAGCGACTATTATGATCTGGGCACGTATTCCTGTGCCGTCACCACAGCATCGCCCGAAGCACAGCTTTGGTTCAATCGCGGATTGGTCTGGACGTATGGCTACAACCACGACGAAGCGGTCACGTGCTTTCAGAAAGCTGCCGAGATTGACCCGGATTGCGCCATGGCCCATTGGGGCGTCGCCTATGCAGCAGGCCCAAACTATAACCTGCCGTGGGAATTGCGGGACGATCAGGGCCGGGCCAAATCACTGGCCATCGCCTATGATGCAACACAGAAGGCGCTGTCGCTGCTCGACGGGTGCACAGCGGTTGAGCAAGCGTTGATCCGCGCCCTACCCGCCCGATACCCTCAGCGCGCGCCCACCGAAAACATGCACCAGTGGGACTATGACTATGCGGACGCCATGCGCGCCGCATTTGCCGAACAGCCTGATGATCTGGACCTGCGCACGATCCATGTTGAGGCGCTGATGAACCTCACCCCGTGGCAGATGTGGGACCTGAAAACGGGCCAACCGGCCGAGGGTGCCGCGACCCTTGAAGCGCAAGACGCTTTGGAGAGCGCTATGGTCAATGACCCGGCGTCGATGTCTCATCCCGGTCTACTTCACCTATATGTGCACCTGATGGAGATGTCGCCGACGCCAGAAAAGGCGCTGCAGGCCGGAGACATCCTGCGTACACTCGTACCCGATGCCGGTCACCTGGTGCATATGCCGACCCATATCGACGTGCTGTGCGGCCACTATCACAACGTTGCCTACTGGAACGAAAAGGCCACCGAGGCCGATCTGAAATATTATGAGCGTGAAGGCGCGTTCAACATTTATACCGGCTATCGTCAGCACAACTATCACTTCACCATCTATGGCGCTCTGTTTCTCGGTCAGATGGAACCAGCCCTGCGTGCCAATCAGGGCCTGTGGGATACCACCCCCGAAGATATGCTTCGGATCGAAAGCCCGCCGATGGCGGATTATTTTGAAAGCTACATGTCCATGGGCCCGCATATCCTGATCCGCTTTGGCCGCTGGGAAGAGGCCAAGGCACTGAATTTGCCAGACGACCCTGACCTCTATCGCACTTTGACAGCAACAACACATTATGCTCGCGCCATCGCCCATGCAGCCACTGATGAGGTGGCGCAGGCCGAGGCCGAAGAGCTGTTGTTCCTTGCCGCAAAAACCTGCGTGCCCGAGACCCGCCGCCTGCACAACAATCGGGTCATCGACCTTCTGGAGATCGCAGCGGAAATGCTGCGCGGAGAAATCGAGTATCGCAAAGGCAACTACGAGATTGCCTATGCACATCTACGCCGCTCGGTCGAATTGGATGACACGCTGCCCTATGACGAGCCATGGGGTTGGATGCAACCAACACGCCATGCGCTTGGTGCGTTGTTGTTCGAACAAGGGCATGTGAACGAGGCTGAGGCAGTCTATCGTGAAGATCTAGGCTTGGGTGGCACGCTCAGCCGCGCCTCGATCCACCCTGACAATGTCTGGAGTTTGAAGGGTTTGCATGATTGCCTGAAAGCACGCGGCGAGACAGTAGAAATCCGCCAAATCAAGCAACGCCTTGATCTTGCCTTGGCGCGCGCGGACCGCACCGTCGGCGCGTCGTGCTTCTGTGCCCAAGCCGCCATGAGGGCTGCGGAATGAAGCTATTCCTTTTGGTGGCAGGCCTGCTGCTTGCCAGTCCAGCGCTGGCACAGCGCCAGACCTTTCCACCTATCGACGAGGCAGGTCAAAATCCATCACTGGTCGCATTCCGAGCTGACTTGCTGGCGAAAATCGAGGCACGCGATACCGATGCAGTTGTCGCCGCCGCTTGTCCCGACATCTATCTCAGTCACGGCACAGCAGGTGGACCGGAAGAGTTTCGCACCAACTTGACTGTGCCTCCGGAAACGCTTGGTGAAGAATTTAAGGACGAGGCTGCGGAGCTACGTGATTTTTACTGGTCGCAATTGCAGCAAACGGTTTCCCAACCGGGATATTTTGACGATCAGGGTGAATTCTGGATGCCGCACTATTGGCGGATCATTCTTCCCGCTACAGTAGACCCTTTCACCGCCTTCTATGTTTCGGGTGAAAGCATCACACTACGTCAGGCACCGTCTCGTGGCGCGCCCATCCTCGCGCTGATCAGTCATGAAATCGTGATCGTCCCTGACTATCAACCTGATGAGGAATACCAGAAAATCAGACTGACCGATGGGACATCGGGCTACTTACTCAGCGATTTTCTGGCATCAATGGTCGGTTACCGCGCTGCGCTTGTAAGATCCGAAGCGGGTGACTGGCAGCTCTGCACTTTTGTGACAGGGGACTAGGCTTTCGCCTTTTTCTTCACAGCCACGACCTTTTCGGCCAGATCACGGGCGATGGCAAACGCACCTTTGATCTTGTCGCTGTCCTTCTTCCAGTCGCGCCGCACAACGATCTTGTTGTCCTTGACCTTGGCCAGCCCGCGTTGGTTCTGAATGAACTCGACCAACCCCTCGGGAGAGGCGAACTTATCATTGTGGAACTGTATCGTTGCGCCCTTTGGCCCGCCGTCCAGCTTGGCGATCCCGGCGCGTTTGCACATCGCCTTGATGCGCACGACCAGCATCAGGGTATTCACCTCTTTCGGCAGGCTGCCGAAGCGGTCGATCAACTCGGCAGCGAATCCTTCCAGTTCCACTTTCGTCGACAGTGACGACAGGCGGCGGTAGAGGCCCAGACGCACGTCCAGATCGGGCACATAATCCTCGGGGATCAGAACCGGGACACCCAGATTGATCTGCGGCGCCCATTGGTCATCGGCATCCGATAGCCCCTCCATCTCGCCGGCTTTGATCTTGGCAATCGCCTCTTCCAGCATCGATTGGTAGAGTTCGTAGCCCACATCACGCATCTGGCCGGACTGTTCCTCACCCAGCAGGTTGCCCGCACCACGAATGTCGAGGTCTTGCGAAGCCAACGTGAACCCGGCCCCGAGCGTATCCAGCGAGCCCAGAACCCGCAGCCGTTTCTCAGCCGTCGCCGTCAGGCGCTGGCGCGGTTTGGTGGTCAGATAGGCATAGGCGCGGGTTTTTGAGCGCCCCACCCGCCCCCGGATCTGATAGAGCTGCGCTAGGCCAAACATATCCGCCCGATGCACGACCATCGTGTTGGCAGTCGGGATATCCAACCCGCTTTCTACGATCGTCGTGGCCAGCAGAACGTCGTATTTACCGTCGTAGAACGCGTTCATCCGGTCATCAAGCTCACCCGCAGCCATCTGCCCGTGTGCGACCACGTAGGATAATTCAGGCAGCTGCTCTTTCAGGAATTCCTCGATCTCAGGCAGGTCAGAGATGCGCGGTACCACGTAGAAGCTCTGCCCGCCACGATAATGCTCGCGCAGCAGCGCCTCACGGATCGTTACCGCATCGAATTCGCTAACATAGGTGCGGATCGCAAGCCGATCGATGGGGGGCGTGCCAATGATCGACAGATCACGCACGCCTGTCAGGGACAATTGCAGAGTTCGTGGGATCGGTGTCGCTGTCAGGGTCAGGACGTGCACGTCCGAGCGCAGCTGTTTCAGCCGTTCCTTGTGGCCCACGCCGAAATGCTGCTCCTCGTCGATGATCAGCAGGCCTAGATTATTGAACCGTATCCCTTTCGCCAGCAACGCATGGGTGCCGATCACGATATCCACCGTGCCCCGCGCCAGCCCGTCTCGGGTTTGCTGCGCCTCTTTGGCCGAGACAAAGCGCGATAATTGCCGGACCTCCAGCGGGAACCCCCGGAAGCGTTCCTTGAAGGACGCCGCGTGTTGCCGTGCGAGCAACGTGGTCGGTGCCACAATGGCAACCTGTACGCCCGACATCGCGGCGACAAAGGCTGCGCGCATGGCGACCTCGGTCTTGCCAAAGCCTACATCCCCGCAGATCAGACGATCCATCGGCGCGCCGGAATGCATGTCTTCCATCACCTCGGAAATCGCGCGCAACTGATCGTCGGTCTCCTGATATGGGAAACGCGCGCTGAACTCTTCCCATGCATGCGGCGGTGGGTCCATGACAGGAGCTTTCCGCAGGGCTCGTTCGGCGGCGATGCGGATCAGCTTGTCCGCCATTTCGCGGATGCGCTCTTTCAGCTTGGCCTTCTTTGCCTGCCAAGCGCCACCACCCAAGCGATCAAGCAGCCCTTCGTCATGGCCATATTTCGAAAGCAGTTCGATGTTTTCGACCGGCAGGTAGAGTTTGGACTGTTCAGCATATTCCAGCAGCAGGCATTCATGCGCGGCCCCCGCAGCCGTAACGACCTCCATCCCCTGATACCGCCCGATCCCGTGGTCAACATGCACCACCAGATCACCGGGCGATAGCGACTGCGTTTCAGTCAGGAAGTTCTCGGCCTTGCGGCGTTTCTTGGGTTGGCGGATCAGACGGTCGCCCAGAACGTCCTGTTCCGAGATCACGGTCAGATTGGGCGCTTCAAACCCGTGTTCCAATGCCCAAACCGCAAGATGCAGGCCGCGCTTTCCAACCCGGGTTCCGTCGGTCACCGGGATCGCCTCGGCCAGGCCTTCATCTTCGATCAAGCCGGTCAGTCGTTCACGAGCGCCTTCGGAGTAAGAGGCAATGAGGACCGGCCCCTTGTTCATCTTTTCGGTGATATGCGCCGCCAGAGCGCCAAACAGGCTGATGCTTTCCTGCTGACGTTCGGGTGCAAAGTTGCGCCCGATCCGTCCGCCTGCATCGATCACGCCCGGACCACTCGCCTGCGGCAGCGGGCTGAACTGCAAAACGCGACGATCGCCCACTGCATCTTCCCATGCAGCATCGTCCATATAGAGCAGACCGGGAGGCGTCGGTTTATAAACCGTATCCATGCGCGAGCGGTTTTCCAAAGCCAGCTTTCGCGTCTCATACTGATCCGCAATCGTATCCCAGCGCGCCAGCCGAGAAGGCGTGACTTGATCGTCAAGCGAGATTGAGGCCCCCGGAAGATAGTCGAACAGGGTTTCCAGTTTTTCATGGAAAAACGGCAACCAATGCTCGATCCCCTGGTGCTTGCGACCTGCGCTGACAGCTTCGTATAAGGGATCATCCGTACCCGCCGCGCCGAATTCGATGCGATAGTTCTGACGGAATCGGGTGATGGCGGCTTCGTCCAGTATGACCTCGGACACCGGGGCAAGCTCGACCACATCAAGTTTTTCAGTCGTTCGCTGCGAGACAGGATCAAACCGGCGTGCACCATCCAGAACATCCCCGAACAAGTCCAGCCGCACGGGACCGCTCTCACCGGGTGGGAAGATGTCGATGATACCGCCTCGGATAGCGTAGTCTCCGGGCTCCATCACCGTGGGGCTTTGGGTAAAGCCCATGCGCACCAGAAAGTTGCGTAGGGCATCTTCGTCGATGCGCTGATCTACGCGAGCGGTGAATGCGGCCTCTCGCAACACTGCACGCGCGGGTACCCGTTGGGTCGCGGCATTGAGCGTGGTCAGCAGCACGAACCGCTGCGGCATCTGATGCACCAAAGCAGCCAGTGTTGCCACGCGGGCAGCAGAAATGTCGGCGTTGGGCGACACCCGATCATAGGGCAAGCAGTCCCATCCGGGGAATACAAATACGGGCATGTCCGGCGCAAAGAATGCCAACGCTGCCCGCATCGCCTCCATCCGTTTGTCATCGCGAGCGATATGACAGACTGGACCGCCCGAGCGCGCGATCTCATTCAGCACAAGCTGTGCATCAAACCCCTCGGGGCCGCCGCCGACTGTTACGTGGTTCGGAGCCGTCATTACCTTGCCTTTCAGGGACTACTAACCCAGGACACCAATCGAAATGTTCTGATACATTCCCCAGAACGCAGTGATCAAGATCGAGAACATACCGATGATCTGAGTAAAGGTCCGACTGCGCGTCAGCGTTTTGGAAACATTTTCTACGGTCGCTTCTTGAGTCTGCAATCGACGCGCTGCCGCAATACTGATCATCATGACAAAACACATCGGGAGCAGAAGCAGGAATACGGCCTGTGCAAATTCCACGTCGTAGAAGAATCCCAACGTTGCAAGGCCTGTCAAAACAAAACAGCAAATTGCCATCAATACCAGACCCGAGGTTTCGACGATGTACAACACTCTGTTCGAGTTGATCCGCGCGACATCGAGAAGGTCTTGTTCTGATTGACCACCTACACGACGGGCGCGCATCACCAGATCATAGGGCACCCCCATCGTCCAGTGGCTGGCAGATGACCAAAGAACGGCCAGACCGATCCAGTACCACAGATTCGAAAAACTCCGCATGTCGATGAGTTCGAAAATCGAAGAGTATATGTCCAAGCGTCTGCCCTTTGTTCAACGTCCGCAGGGACCGTCATCGCAGCGATGCGTCCATTGTTACCCTTGAGACCACCGGGAATTCATGCCACCCAATGCGCAATTGTTCAAGGAGAGTGCGCCATGAAACCGACTATCGCCCCATATCCCCGGACCCGTTTCCGCCGGGCCCGCCAATCCGAGGCGATCCGGGGTCTGGTGCGCGAGAACACCTTGACCGTGAATGACTTTATCTGGCCTGTTTTTGTGCGCGACGGTGAAAATATCGAAGAACCCGTCCCGTCGATGCCCGGGGTCGTGCGACGCTCGGTCGACCTGATCGCCAAAGCCGCGGTTGAAGCGCAAGCCCTTGGTATTCCTGCAATATGTATTTTCCCGTACACCGATCCGAGCCTGAAAACCGAAGATTGTGCCGAGGCCTGGAACCCCGACAACCTGTCCAACCGTGCCATTCGTGCAATTAAGACTGCTGCGCCCGAAATCGCGGTGATGACGGATGTGGCCCTGGACCCCTACAACATCAACGGCCATGACGGCTATGTGGTCGATGGCGAGATTGTGAATGACCAGACTGTTGAGGCGCTGGTGAAAATGACGCTGGCGCAGGCCGAAGCCGGAGCTGACATCATCGGCCCGTCCGACATGATGGATGGCCGTATCGGCGCCATGCGCAGCGCACTTGAGTCGGCGGGTCACCACAATGTCATGATCCTGAGTTATGCCGCCAAATATGCCAGCGCTTTCTACGGCCCTTTCCGCGACGCCGTTGGGGCATCAGGCGCGCTGACCGGTGACAAGAAGACCTATCAGATGGATCCTGCCAACTCGGACGAGGCCCTGCGTCTGATCGAGCGCGATCTGACCGAGGGTGCAGATATGGTCATGATCAAACCGGGGATGCCATACTTGGACATCTGCCGACGGGTCAAAGACAGCTTCGGTGCGCCGACCTATGCCTATCAGGTGTCTGGCGAATATGCGATGATCCAAGCCGCTGCACAAAACGGTTGGATCGACGGCGAAAGGGTGATGCTGGAAAGCCTACTGGCCTTCAAGCGCGCAGGGTGTGACGGCATCCTGACCTATTTTGCACCCGAAGCCGCGCGCATCCTGCAGGGCTAACACCTCAGATTGTCGCAATTTTTCGCCGATTTGCTGCGTGCGCAGCACAGCTTTCCCGTGACAGGCCGGTGCAATCGGCGTATTCTTGCAGACAAGATCGGGAACACCCGACATTTCAGGCACATACACAGAGACAGAGAAACATGAGCAGTTCAAACTCCCCCCGACTTAGCCGTCGCGGTTTTGCTTTTGGCATGGCCGGACTGACGCTGACCGCCGCCTGCGGCAACGGCGTTGGCAACTCCAACGCAGTCACACTCGACGCGCGCGTCGACGCGACGCTGAACGAGATGTACAGCAAGTATCCCAACACCGTTGAGATTGCCAACAAGGCCAACGGAATGTTGGTCATGCCACTGATTACAGATGCCGGATTTATCTTTGGTGGCGCCTATGGTCAGGGTGCACTGCGTATTCAGGGCGCGACGGTCGACTATTATTCCGCCATCTCCGGTACTGCGGGCCTGCAGATCGGCGCACAGCAATATGCGCATGTTCTGTTCTTTATGACCGAAGAGGCCTTGAACGATTTCCGCCGCTCCAGCGGTTGGACGGCCGGTGCAGATATCGGATACGTCGTCGACGCGACCGGAGAATCCTTGTCGACCGACACCACTCAGTTGCGCAAACCCGTGCTGGCCGCAGTCTTTGGACAAGCGGGTCTGAAGTTCGGCGCGACGGTCGAAGGCACCAAATATACGCGCATCATCCCCTAAGACCCAAGATACCACCCTCCCCCCTCTGACGAGCCCCGCTACATCTTGTGGCGGGGCTCCGAGTTTTCGCGGATTTCCACAAATTCCAGTGGCATTCCTCTTTCGGTCGGGCGGAGGTTCCAGTAACCTTGGCGCAAATGACCGCATAGAATTCTCGGGGGACAGATGGGTCTGGTTTTTCGCTGGCTGGTGAGACTTACGACAGGCCTGATCCTGCTGGCAATCGCTGCTGTGGGGTTGGTCTACTTTCTGGCCAGCCAATCCCTGCCTGAATACAATCAAACGCTTGAAGTTGAAGGAATAACTGCCCCTGTCGAGATCGTTCGCGACACTGCAAATGTGCCGCATATACTGGGCCAGTCCGACCCGGACGTGTTCTTTGGTCTGGGCTATGCCCATGCACAAGACAGGCTGTGGCAGATGACCATTCTGCGTCGGACCGCACAGGGCCGCTTGTCCGAAGTGTTCGGCCAGCGCACGGTAGCCATCGACAAATTACTGCGTCGTTTCGATCTTTACGGAC
The DNA here is from genome assembly GCF_019904295.1 of Ruegeria sp. SCSIO 43209. Classification (NCBI taxonomy): domain Bacteria; kingdom Pseudomonadati; phylum Pseudomonadota; class Alphaproteobacteria; order Rhodobacterales; family Roseobacteraceae; genus Ruegeria; species Ruegeria sp. SCSIO 43209. The sequence goes on along the minus strand of NZ_CP065359.1, from coordinate 1,201,295 downwards.
TCGCCCATCGCTCAGTCGAGTTTCAGGACGACTATACCAAGGCCGCGCTTCGCGCTTATTCCGCAGGGATCAATGCTCGGCTTACCGAGATCAACGAACAGGCGCTTGGACGTGGCGCCCCCGAGATGTTCCTGTTCAACGCCCCCGTTCCCCCATGGCAGCCGGGCGACAGCGTAGCGATTATCAAGCTGATGAGCCTTCAGCTTTCCGGCCATCTTGCTGATGAAGTGTTGCGCGCACGCACATCGCTGATGCTGGATAATCCCGCACGGCTGGCCGACATTCTGCCCGACGTCCCCGGTCCCGGTATTGCCGCGCTGCCCGAGTATGCTGATCTGTTTCCAGACCTTCCGCGCTATGCCCAAGGCACCCCGATGCCCGACACGCCGCTGTCGCCTTTCCCGCAGCGCGGGCTGGCAGGTGCGTCAAACGCGTGGACCGCCGCGCCGTCCCGCTCGGCCAGCGGTGGCACGTTGCTGGCAAACGATCCGCATCTGGGCCTCACCGCCCCGGGTATCTGGTATCTGGCGCGGCTGGAACTGGCCAAAGGCGGCGTTATCGGTGCAACCATTCCAGGCGTACCGGCAATCTCAGCCGGACGGAGTGAGCGCTTGGGTTGGGGCCTTACCTCCTCCTATCTGGACGATCAGGACGTTCACATCGAACAACTGAACCCCGACAATCCCGAAGAATACCTTACTCCAGACGGCTACAAACGCTTTCAGACCCGCCCTTCGATTATCGAGATCAAAGACGCCGCCCCAATTACCCTGACCCTGCGCTGGACCGAGAATGGCCCGGTTCTGCCGGGCACGCATTATGATCTGGAAACCATCACACCACCGGGCCATGTCGCGTCTCTGTCGTGGAGCGCGCTTAGCCCCCGCGATACATCCATGAGCGCCTCTTTGGCGCTGATGAATGCCGATTCAGTTCGAGACGCCATTGACGCGGCCGAGGACTATATTGCCCCTTCGCAAAACTTGTCGCTTGTCGATAAAGACACGATCGGCATGAAACTGGTCGGCGCAATGCCCCGGCGCGATCTGAACAATCAAAGCCGAGGCCGCATTCCCACCCCCGGCTGGCTGGAACGGAACCGTTGGCAGGGCCGCCTGCCCTACTCAGACAATCCTGAATTCGTGGCCCCGGTCGGCGGAGTTCTGGGTAACACCAACAACAAGATTATCGACCGGCCCTTCCCCCGCCATGTGTCGTACGAGTGGGGCGACACCCAGCGGGTCAATCGCTGGGAACGCCTGATGCAATCGCGCGAGGTACATACGCGTGACAGTTTTATCGAAGCGCAGTTGGACACGGTTAGCTTTACAGCGCGATCACTGCTTCCTCTGATCGGCGCCGACCTCTGGTTTACCGGTGAGTCGGCACCCGAAGGCACGCCCGAACGGCAGCGTCAAATCGCGCTGGATCTGCTGGCCAACTGGAACGGTGAGATGAACGAGCATCTGCCGGAACCCCTGATCTACGCCGCATGGTTGCGCGCGCTGCAAATCCGCCTGATCTCGGACGAACTTGGTCCGCTGGCTGCCGAGTACAAGCATGTCGAGCCGCTGTTTATCGAACGGGTGTATCGCGATATCGACGGTGCCTCGGTCTGGTGCGACGTGGTTCAGAGCGCTCCCGTTGAAAATTGCACCGACATGGCACGACTGGCCCTGGATGACGCGATCATTTGGATTTCCGAGCGCTATGGCCCCGCACTCGAATCTTTACGCTGGGGCGATGCGCATCAGGCCACCCAGGACCACCCTGCGCTGGGCCAGGTTCCGGTGCTGCGGTTTTTCGTCAACATCCGCCAATCCACCAGCGGTGGCGATAACACACTGCTGCGCGGGCGCACGTCAGGCGAAGGACCGGACCCGTTCCAGAATGTGCATGGCGCAGGTTATCGTGGCGTCTACGATTTTGCGGACCCCGATAGTTCGGTTTTCATCACCGCAACTGGCCAGTCAGGCCATTTCCTATCTCGCTATTATGACGATCAGGCCCAACTATGGCGGCGCGGGGAATACATCCCCATGTCGCTGGATATCGGGCTTGCCCGAGCAGCGGCAGTTGGTGTGACCGTCCTGAACCCGCGCTGATCTGATCGGCAAATCCCCGCCCCTTTTTGAACCTCGCGTGGCGCACCCCTTCGTTATCGCCTAAACTCGTCTGGCCGTCGCATTGCACGAAGGGGGAAAATGCATGGGCAGCTTTCGAGACACCTTAAACAATCTCGCACGCGATTATGCCATCGCCTGGAGCTCGGGCGATCCCGACTTGGTCGCCGGTTTTTTCGCCCCCGAAGGTCAGATCAGCATTAATCGCGGTGAGCCCCTGCGCGGCCATGCCGAAATCGCTGAAATGGCCCGCGGGTTCTATGCAGAATTCCCCGATCTTGAGGTGCGTTGCGATATGATGCGTTGGGCCGGAGGGCATGCCATTTTTGTCTGGACCCTCGAAGGCCATCACGCCGAGACCGGCAACCGTGTCGTTACACGCGGCTGGGAAGAGTGGGAGCTTTCAAAGGACAACAAGGTGCTATCATCGCTTGGGTGGTTCGATGCAGAGGATTACCAGCGCCAGATAGACGGTACCTAGAACGCCGCGAAGCGGGACGCCTGCTTGTCAGTCCAGAGCACCGTGATCTCGAACCCCGCTTCGGTCTGATCTTCAGACCTGACCACATCCTGACGATAGAGCCACGCGCGTTTGTCACCATCGGCAAAGCCCAGTTTCAGGATAGTCTCATGCCGCGCGCCCTGCAGGATCGTGGCGATTTCAGACAGCAGTGGATCAACACCTTGGCCCGTTACGGCCGATATGGCAAAGATCGCCGGATCACGCTCGGCCCGGGCAAGCGCGGCTTCGCGGTCTTCCGGGCTCAGCAAGTCGATCTTGTTCCAAACCTCCAACCGGGGGCGACTGTCCTCGACACCCAAAGAGTTCAGGATCGCCTCAACATCCCGTGCCTGTGCTTCGGTTTCTTCGTGGCTGATATCGCGGACATGCACGACCAGATCAGCCCCCAGAACCTCTTCCAGCGTGGCGCGGAAGGCCGCAACCAGTTCCGTGGGCAGGTTCGAGATGAAACCCACGGTATCGGACAGGATCACCTCGGGGCCATCCGGCAGCTCAACCCGTCGCATGGTTGGGTCCAACGTGGCGAACAGCATGTCTTTTGCCATCACCTCGGCCCCGGTTAGGCTGTTGAACAGCGTGGATTTCCCGGCGTTTGTATAGCCAACAAGTGCAACAATCGGGTATGGAACCTTCGCGCGCGCTGCGCGGTGTAAGGTGCGGGTCTTCACCACTTTTTGCAATTGGCGGCGCAGGCGGACCAGTTGTTCATCAATGGCACGCCGGTCGGCCTCGATCTGAGTTTCACCGGGACCACCCACAAACCCAAGGCCACCGCGCTGACGTTCCAGGTGGGTCCAGGCCCGAACCAGTCGCGTACGCTGATAGCTAAGCGCGGCCATCTCAACTTGCAGCACACCTTCGCGGGTACGCGCACGGTCGCTGAATATTTCCAGAATCAAACCGGTCCGGTCGAGGATTTTGACCTTCCACGCTTTTTCCAGATTGCGCTGCTGAACCGGAGTCACTGGCCCGTCGATCAGAACCAGCTCGATCTCATTGTCGTGGAGGCGTTCGGCCAGTTCCTCGATCTTGCCGCTGCCGAACAGAAAACCAGCCTGCGCGCGCGGTAGGCGCACTATTTCGGAACCGACCACATCCAGATCGGGCAAAGCGGCAGCGAGTGCCACCGCCTCTTCCAGCGCTGGTTCGGGGACACGGCGCTGTTCATCTGATTTGATTTCGGGATGCAGCACCCAAGCCCGGGTGTGCGCCCTCTCATGTTCCATCAAGAGGCGTCTTCGCCCTCATACAGGTTGATCGGCTGTGACGGCATGATGGTCGAAATCGCATGCTTGTACACCAACTGCGACTGTCCGTCGCGGCGCAGCAGCACGCAGAAGTTGTCGAACCAGGTGATTACACCCTGCAATTTCACACCGTTGATCAGGAATATTGTGACCGGGACCTTTGCTTTCCGTACATTGTTCAGGAACGCGTCCTGCAGATTCTGTCTGTCCGAAGCCATATTTTGTTATCTCGCCATTGTTCTTGCTACGCGCTGCGGACCAACGCGCTCCCTCCGGCAGAGTATGGAGTGCCGCGCACAGATATTCCAGATGAAAAATCAGGCAGTAACACCAGGTGCCTGACGCAGGGTCAATCGCGCCACAGCGTTGGCGTAATCAGCGCCACGATAGCAAGAGTTTCCAACCGCCCGATCACCATCGCCGCGCAGACCGTCAACTTGGCCCCGCTGGAAAGATCAATCAGACGTATGGGCACATCCGTTGCCAATTCTATCAACGGCCCCGTGGTGCTGAGTGCGGCAACGCTGAGCAGCATGGCCTGTTCAAAACCTACGCCCATGACGGCCAGCAACAAATCGAACAAGGCCAACGTCAGGGCGAACATCATCAGGAATATCCAGGCGATGAAGGCACCGTCGCTTTGAATGCGGCGGTTGCCGCCACCCTCTCCACTGACCGAAGAAGGATAGATCAATCGGTCAATCTCGCGCTTGCCATTCAGATAGAGCGCAAAAACCCGCAACAGCTTTACCCCACCCGCAGTCGTCGCCACGCCTCCTCCGACCAGGGCTAGCCCCATCAGAATCAGGCCCGGTGTGCTCAAGCCCGACAATTGCTGCGCGTCGTTCCAGTTGGCGCTTTCAAATCCGGCCGTGGTCAGAAACGACATCGCCGTAAACATGAACCCCCAAAAAACGCCAAGTGCTTGCCGCACTTCGACGGCAATGTTCAGTTCGGCCGTTCCAGCCAAAAACCGGATGAACAGCAGCACAGCGACCGCCAGCACGATGAAGATGCCAATCCTAAATTCTGGGTCTTTGTCCAGCCGCGAATACCCTGAGGTCGCTGTATCGGTCGAAAAGGTCAGCCGCGACAGGGCAAAGAACAGGAACAGGAACAGGATCGCCTCGCCAGTGATTCCTGCGGTCGATCCTTCCAATCCACCGACGGGTGATATGCCGGAAGTCGCAATCACTGACATCGCGTGGCTCACGGCAGTAAGCCCTTGCTCACCTGCGATCAACAGCAGGATCCAGATCACAGCTGTCAAACCCGCATAGACGGGTGCCAATGTGCGCGACACGCGGATCAGATGGCCGCGTGGATCGGACTTCTCGCTCTGTGCCACGCCCGAGACGGGACGCCCCGGTTGCCCCCGGGCTGTGACTTCGAAACCGCCCAACGACAAGGGCGCCAGAATCGCGGCCGCCGAGATCCACATCAGCAATCCGCCCATCCAACCGACCAACGCGCGCCATAGGTGCAACGGCGCCGAAAGGCGTGCGGGATCGGGGAACAGATCAGCGCCGGTTGTGGTCAGCGCGCTGACCATATCGAAATAAGCGTTCAGGAAGCTGGTTGTCCCCAGCGCATCGTGAAACGGAATAGCAAGAAATATCGGCAGTACGGTAAAGGCGGCCAGCAGAACCGCCAATTGGCCAAGCGTTCCCCGCCGTGGTCGTCGGTTCGACATGGCCAGAGCTATGATCGACACCGCAAAAACACCCAGCAATCCGGAATAGAAGAATGACCGTGAGGTGGCGTGATCATCCAGCGCCAGCGCATAAACTGCGGGTATCCACATTGCCAGCGACACGATACCCCAGATCATCAGCAGCAGCGGCAATCGCCGCAATACTCCGATCCGTTGCTGTCCGCGTGCTTGCAACATCAGAAGAAATCGATTGAAACCTGCATCAGACGCTCAACCTCGGGCACGTCTTTGGCCATTGCAAAGATCGCCACCACGTCTTTCTCGTCGATGCGCAGGCTGCCGGTCGGGCGCAGAACCTCGTCACCTTTGCGTACTGCGCCGACCAGGACGCCTTCTGGGAAATCGATGTCGCGCAGTTTTTGTCCAGCCATGGGCGAGGTTGATAGCACTTCGGCCTCGATTACCTCGGCCTCGGCATCTCCAATGGAATACACCTGACGCACGCGCCCGTGCCGAATGTGACGCAGGATCGAACTGACAGTGGTGGCGCGCGGGTTGATATATGCGTCAATCCCCAGCGGTCCCATCAAAGCGACCATGCTGGGGTCGTTGATCAGGGCGATGGCCAGTGGACAACCCTCTCCCTTGGCGCGTACCGCGGCCAGCATGTTGGTGCGATCGTCATCCGTGACCGCCAACATCGCGTCGGCGCGCTCAATCCCTGCTTCGCTCAGCAAAGATGAATCTAGGCCGTCGCCGTTCAGAACAATCGTCCGCTCCAATGCCTCGGCAGCGATTTCGGCGCATTTGCGGTCACGCTCGATGATCTTGGCACGCACCCGGCTTTCGCGCTCTTCCAGTGTGCGGGCCACTTCCAACCCGACATTACCGCCGCCGACGATCACCACACGATCTTGCTTACGCTGAGCCTTGCCGAACACCTCCATCGTACGTTCAACGTCTTTTACGCTAGTGAAGACGTAGCATTCGTCGCCTACAAACAGCTGATCCTCGGATTCCGGCGCAAACAGCGTCCCTTCACGGCGCACACCAACCACAATCGAGCTGAGCGTGGAAAACAGGTCGGTCAATTGTCGCAGCGGTGTGTTGACGATTGGGCAGTCTTCCTCGACCCGAATGCCCAGCAGTTGCGCCTTTCCATCCATGAATATCTCGGTATCGAAAGCAGAAGGTGCCGAAAGACGGCGCATCGCTGCGGCGGCAACTTCGCGTTCCGGGCTGATCACTACATCAATGGGCAGATGATCGCGGCGGTAGAGATCGGAATGGATTGCTTCAAGATAGGATTTCGACCGCAAACGCGCGATCTTGCGCTGGATCGAAAAAACCGAATGCGCCATCTGGCAGGTGACCATATTCACCTCATCCGAATGGGTCGCGGCGATGATCATATCGGCATCCCGCGCCCCTGCCCGATCCAGCACATCCGGATAACTGGCGAAACCGGCGATCCCCTGCACGTCCAGCGTCTCGGTCGCGCGACGTACCAGATCGGGATTGTTGTCGACCACCGTCACATCGTTCAGTTCGCCCGAAAGGTGACGCGCAATCTGCCAGCCGACTTGACCGGCACCGCATATGATGACCTTCATGCTCTTGGCCTTTCTGCCTGAAATCTTTGAATGACAGATGCCCCCAAAGCGGTCAATTGAATTGTCATGCCTCCTAAGCTACGCCAAAGTAAGCATATGAAAACCATTCTGCCTGCCCTGATTTGCCTGCTGACGCTGTCCGCTTGTGGTCCGCTTTCTTTGTATTATCGCGAAGGTGAGAGCGTCTCGCGGATGCAGACCGAGACCACGAACTGCCAGGTGCAGGCGCTCAAGGACGCCCCTGTCGCCAATCAGGTCCGGCAGAGCCCGCCAGTCTATTGGCCCGGGCGCACCTATTGCGATGGCCGAGGACGCTGCTATCGCAACCCCGGATGGTGGGAGCCTGGGCGGGTCTATACCGTCGACGTGAATCAGGGGCTGAGAAACAAGGTCGAGGCGCAGTGCATGGCCCAAAAGGGCTATCGCCCGGTCAGCCTTCCGCCTTGCAAACAAGGTGTCAAATCGCGGGTCACGCCCACGCGCACCACGACGCTCCCGCCGCTGAACAGCGCGTCCTGTTTCGTGAAATTTGACGACGGGTCATTTCAGATCGTCACTCCGGGACAAGCCGGCTGATTTGCGACGCCGCGCCAGCAGCAGATGCGCTATGATCGCGATGCTATAGAACGCGGCGACGGCTACAAACATGCCAGCCTCATCGACGCCCAGCAATATCGCCAGCAATACCGGGGTTCCAAGCAGGTTTCCGGCATTGCCCATCTGCGCCATCGCACCATAACTCAGAGCTTGGGCTTCGGTGGTACCGTTTAACTCTGGCACTGCGGCGAAGCTGCCGCCCTGTACAAGCCCGAGCACGGCAAACAAGGCGATACATCCGAACGTAAGGGGCGCCCCCAGAAACAATGCGATGATCGTCGCGATCCCCAGCACAAAGCCCAGATTGACGACGCTGACGCAGGACAGGACGGTCAACAGCAAGGGCACCAGCAGCCATGACAGTACAATCCCTGCCAGGGGCATAAGTGCTGCAATCGATGCACCCTGCCCTTCGGGTAAACGACCCGGCAGGATCGCTAACAGAGAAACAAATGTCAGCGTGTAAAAGAACCAGCCAATTGCCGGGGCCGAAATAAAGGGTGAGCGGTAGGTCCTGATATGCACATCAAGGAAGGCGGAGAGCCCCCACCCGGTACCCTCCGTCTGGCCCATGTCGGTTTTCAGATTGCTAAGCGCGATCAGCGCGGCGATCAGCAGCATCAGACCCCCGTGCATGGCAAAGTATGTGGGCAGTCCGAAACGATCGACGATGGGCAGCCCAACCCAAGCGTTTAATGCGAATGCAACGCCAAAGAATGTACTCCACAGCACCATGGAATTATACCGCGCCCGACCGGATGTGATCTGAGCAATCAGCGTCGGTGCCGCCACCACAATCGCAAGATGGGACAGCCCCTCGATCACCCGGCTGAGCAGCATCAGTTGAAAAACCGGCAAGCTTGCTTGCAGCAAAGATAACGCGCCACCGAGCACAAGCCCTAATAGCAATAGACGATTTGGCCCAATACGCGCTGTGATCGCTCCGGATATCGCGCCCAAAGCAGCCCCCATTAGACTGATAATGGACAGCAACCAGCCGATCACGGCAGCGTTGTCCGGGTACAACAGCCCCACATCAGAAAATGGTACGGCAATCTTTGCAAATTGGGTTGCCGCACCGAGGCCAGCAAACCAGATCAGCATGACCTGCAAGAATGTGCGAAAAGAGTCACTCATGCAGCCGGTCTATCGCGCCTAACCTGACAGCGGAACGCATAAATTATGCGGTGACTTCGCGCCGCCCGCTGACCAGACGGACCGGAGTGCCATCACCCAGATACAACCGCTCCCACACGATTTGCCCGGCGCTGATCCTGATTTGATCATGCACAGCCTCGGAAGTCAGAAACGCTTTGGGTGAAGGCGAATGCAAATCCCACCAGCCATCTTTCTGCAGTTCTGCTTCGGCTTGTCGGATCTCATCCGTTGCAAATTGCCAAAGCGACACGCCCAGCAAGGCGCGCTGTGAGGTCTTCCAATCCCGCGCCCGGCTGCCCGAATAAGCAAGGCAGATATGGCTGGCCTCTTCGACAAGGTGCAAGCACTCTGCCGAATGAACGACCAGACGTTTCAGCGCAGAATCCTGCACCCGAACCGGCCCCAACGCTGCAAAAACGGACTGTTGAATATGCGGCGATGGCGTTTGACCCCCGTTTTCCCACCGGGAAATCGTGGTTTGGTCGACTTCAATCAGATCTGCGAGGGCGGATTGCTTAAGTCCAACCGACCGCCGCAACCGCTTCAACCGTTTACCAAAGGCGGGAAAACCGATGGAAACGGCTGCGGTCTTCTTATTCGGCGCGGCAATCACTCGGCTGGTTCGGGCTCGTCAATTTGAGCCACCCGCGCACCGGATTTATTCGAGGTCACTACGCCCAGCGACTTGAGCTTGCGATGCAAGGCGCTGCGTTCCATGCCGACAAAACTGGCCGTGCGGCTTATGTTGCCACCAAACCGATTGATCTGGGTCAGCAAATATTCACGCTCGAACGCTTCGCGCGCCTCACGCAGCGGCAGCGTCGCCAGTGCGCCAGACAGTACCACGCGCCCGGACTCGTCGGATTTCTCTTCTTCGTTGGGCAACTCGCGGGCCTCGATCGGGCCAGTGCTGTCGCCTAGGATCAGCACCCGCTCGATCAGGTTCTTCAGCTGACGCACATTGCCCGGCCATGTCATCGTTTGTAGCAAAGCAATAGCCTCATCCGACAGCTCGCGCATCGGCAGACCCTGTGTATCGTTGCACATCTCGATGAAATGTTGCGCCAGAACCGGGATGTCCTCTCGCCGTTCCTCCAGCGAGGGAACCGCAATCGGCACCACATTCAGCCGGTGATACAGTTCTTCGCGGAATCGTTCGGCGGCGATCTCTTCTTCCAGATCGCGGTTGGTCGAGGAAATGACCCGCAGATCAACCCGCACCTTGTCAGAGCCACCGACACGCTGGAATTGCTGATCAACCAACACGCGAAGAATCTTGGACTGCGTCCCCAGCGGCATGTCAGCGACTTCGTCGAAGTAGACAACGCCGCCATGCGCCTCTTCCAGCAGGCCTGACTCGATTCCGCGCTCAGACGATTCTCGTCCGAACAGAACCTCTTCAACCCTCTCAGGTTCAATCCCCGCACAATTGACCGTCACAAATGGGGCATTCGCCCGGTTGGAATGGGCATGGATATAGCGCGCGGCAATTTCCTTGCCCGACCCAGCCGGCCCGCTGAGCATAACCCGGCCATTCGACTTTGTTACCTTGTCCAACTGCCCCTGCATCGCTCGGAACGACGCAGAATTGCCAATCATGTCTGAACAGCTGACCTCCTGCCGCTTCAGCGAGGCATTCTCGCGACGCAGGCGCGAGGTTTCCATCGCGCGACGGATCACAACCATCAACTGGTCAATATTAAAGGGCTTTTCGATAAAGTCGTATGCCCCCTGTTTGATCGCGGCCACCGCAATTTCGATATTACCGTGGCCCGAAATGATCACCACCGGCACATCCGGGTTGTCCCGTTTCACCGCTTTCAGGATATCGATCCCGTCCATACGGCTGTCTTTCAGCCAGATATCCAGGATTAACAATCCCGGAGGTTCAGCATTGATCGACGACATGCACTCGTCCGAGTTTGCTGCCAGCCGGGTGGAATAGCCTTCGTCCTCCAGAATGTCGGACACCAATTCGCGAATATCGCGTTCGTCATCTACGATCAGAATGTCGCTCATCTTTGGCCTGCTTTCAGTTTGTTTGTTTTAATCGCCTGTTTTTCCGGCGCATTTGTCGGGCCGCCTGAGGCCCCGGGGAGACGAATGACAGCCATTGCGCCGAAATGGTCCTGTCCGTCGAATGTGGGCGCGTCTTCCAATGTCAGCGCTCCGCCATGTTCTTCGATGATCTTCTTTACGATGGGCAGGCCAAGGCCGGTGCCTTCGTCACGCGTGGTCACATAAGGTTCGAACAGCCGTGCCCTGTCCTCGGGCAGACCGATGCCATTGTCCGCAATGGTGATCTGCGTTCCTGCATCGTCAGTGGAGACAACGACTTTGATCTGAGGTTTCAGATTTTCCGGTGCACCTTTTTCTTTCAGCGTTTCAATAGCCTCGCCCGCGTTCTTGATCAGGTTCGTCAACGCCTGGCTCAACATGGTCGAATCCACATCCGCCAAAATGGGCTGTTCAGGTAAGTCCGCATCGATCTGAACATCAGGCTGACCCGCCTGCTGCAACAGAACCGCCTCACGCACTAGCGTCACGATATTCTCTTCGCGCCGTTCCGGTTCGGGCATGCGTGCGAATTTCGAGAACTCGTCAACAATCCGCCGCAGATCATTGGTCTGCCGCACGATCACGTCGGTCATCGATTCCAGGCTATCGCAATCGTCCTCGTCCAGCTTGCGCGAGAATTTGCGTTTGATTCGCTCGGCGCTCAGTTGGATCGGTGTCAGCGGATTCTTGATCTCATGCGCAATGCGACGGGCCACATCACCCCACGCCGCCATGCGCTGCGCGCTTACCAGATCGGTCACGTCATCAAAGGCCACAACGTAGCCTTCCAGCCTTCCATCCTCGCCACGCCGCGTCGCCATGCGTACCAGTAAGTTCTCCAACCGGCCTTTGCGGGTTACCTTGATCTCCCCCTGGACCGCCTCTTGCCCGCTGTCCTTAAGGGCTTCGAACAAAGGCAAAAATTCGGGAACAGCGATGCCGATTGCCAGGTTCTGCTCTCCACCAGACCAGCCCAGAAGACGTTCGGCGGATCGGTTCACGAAGGTCACACAGCCCTCTGAATCAACGCCAACGACACCGGATGTCACCGAGCTTAGCACTGAATCAAATAGCCGCCTTCGACGTTCGATATGGCGAGTGTTTTCCAACAGCGTGTCGCGCTGCCCCTTCAACTGACGAGTCATCTGGTTGAAGTAGCGGCCCAGCATCGCGATTTCGTCATCGCTGGCCTCTTCGATGACCTGAACACTCAGATCACCAGCACCAACGCGCTGCGCCGCCGTTGTCAGCCGTCCAACAGGGCGAGAAAGACGTTCAGCGAACCACATGCCCAGCGACATCGCGGCCAGAATCAGGATCACAGCAAAGCCGAGATACAGAAGGCCGAATTCGAACAGGACCCTGCCCCGCTCGCTTTCCAGTTGGCTGTAGAACTGTGCTGTCTCTTTGGTTTCATCAAGCAAGGTCAGAAGCTGCCCATCAACCTCGCGACTGACATAAAGATACCGGTCAAGATAGGCATGCAAAGGAACAAGCGCGCGGAATTCGCTGTTCTCCCAATCGGCAATGATGGCCACGCCCTGATCATTGGCCTCGATCATCTCTTCGGGAGTTGGTGCCTCGTAGTCGAACAGGTAGGACCGATCACCGCGCGACCGGATTTCGGCGCTGCCATCGATCACATAGGCCTCGCGCAAACCGCGTTGTATCTGGGCCTGCCCCTGGGCCAGAACCTCTCGCAATTCGGCGTCTGAGACAAAATAATCCAACGATCGCGCGTTATCGAGGAAACGCGCCAGAACAACCGCATCCTGCGTCAGGCCCTCGCGGTGTTCCTGCTCGTAAGCCTCGGCCGCAGTCAGTGACGACCCAACCACCTGCCGCACACGGTCCGAGAACCAACCTTCAAGGCCGATATTCACCGTCAGCCCGGCGAAAATCGCCACGGTGACCGTCGGTACCAGAGCCAACAGCGTGAAAGCGCCGATCAGGCGCAGGTGAAGACGGGAGCCCGCAGATTTCGCGCGACGTGCGGCGATCAGACTGAACAATTGGCCCAACACCAGCGCAGCTACGACCAGCACGTAGACCAGATCAGCCAACAAAATCAGCCGCAGTGTCGGTGCCGCAGCGCCAAGATCAAAAGGGCCAATGACGAGATAGGTTGCAAGCGCCAGAACCGGGCCCAGCATAACCAGTCCCAAGGTACTGAAATTGCGCATCCTCCGGGACTTGCGCCACCGGTTGATCGATAGGATCGGCCCGTTCTGTGCCCGGGTTGCCACCGTCTGCCCTCATTCTGATGTGCCGCTTGCGCGGCTTACCGCCATATATCGTGGTCGTTCCCGGGGTCGAACCCGAATGCCACTGTTTGTGTGGCGATATTACATCAGTTTGCGACGGCGTGTCACCTGAATATCGAGGTCAGTAATCTTTTTCCGCAGCGTATTCCGGTTAATCCCCAGGAGATCAGCACATTTTGCCTGATTTCCACCAGTCGCATCCAGCGCGATTTCGATCAACGGTGCCTCGACCTCGCGTAGAATACGTTGATAGAGGCCGGGAGGCGGCAGGATGTTTCCGTGCAGATCAAAATACCGGCGCAGGTGACGACCAACCGAAGATGACAGCTTCTCACGCTCGCCATCACCCAGAACTGGTTCGGCCTCGGGCTGGCTACCCAGCACCATCTCAACTTCGGTGCGCGAGATTTCATCAGAACGGCTGGTTAGACCAAGACGCCGGATCGCATTTTCAAGCTGTCGGACATTGCCGGGCCAGGAATACCGGCGCACCAACTCGACCGCTTCGGGGCTGAGGCGACGCTGCGCGCCGCTTTCCCGCTCCTCCCGCGCCAGAAAGTGATCGGTCAGCAAGGTGATATCATCAACCCGTTCGCGCAACGCAGGCACGTGGATCGTCGCACCGCAGAGACGGTAATAGAGATCTTGCCGCACGCGACCGTTTTCCATCGCGTCGGTCAGATCTGATTGACTTGTGGCCATGAAACGCGGCACGTGATCGCCCGGCGTGTCCATCATGCGCACGATACGGGCCTGGATCTCATCATCAATATCGGCAATTTCATCGATCAGCAGCGTACCACCACGTACGCGCGCCATAACCCGTGCCGGGCCTTCCAAATCGCTCAGATCGGCAGCTGTCACGGTGACAAAGGGCAGTGTCCTTCGGTCAGAGAAATCGTGAATAGCGCGTGCTATCAGAGATTTACCCGTCCCACTTTCACCAGAAATCATCACAGACAGATCCGTGTTCATCACCCGAGCGACCAGACGATAAAGCGCCTGCATCACCGAGGTGCGCCCGACAAGCGGCAGTTCATCAGGTCGGTCTTCGCTGGCCATCACCGGCTCAGCCTGTACCCGCTGCTTTTGATCCAGCGCCCTCGCGGTGCGCTTCATCAGATCGGGCAAATCGAAAGGCTTTGGCAGATAATCATAAGCTTCCGCCTCAGCCGCCTGAATGGCTGTCATGATGGTGTTCTGGGCCGAGATCACGATGACCGGCAAACCGGGACGGTCCTGCGCGATCTTTGGCAGCATCTCCAACCCGTTTCCATCCGGCATTACCACGTCCGAGATCACAACGTCGCCCTTGCCTTCGGCCACCCAGCGCATCAGCGTGGTCAGCGAAGATGTCGCGTGAACCTTGCACCCCGCCCGCGTCAGGGCCTGTGTCAGAACCGTGCGGATCGTGCGGTCGTCATCGGCAACCAGAACTGTGCCATCCATCAGATGCTCTCCTTTTCATACGCGTCGTTCGGTGCACGCCGCAGGGACAGTCGAAAACTAGTGCGACCGGGCACAGATTCAGCCGAAATCCAGCCGTCGTGGTCGGAAACGATCTTGCTGACCAGCGCCAGCCCAAGCCCGGTGCCGTTCTCCTTGCCCGACACGAAGGGGTCGAAAATATCACTGCGAATATTTTCCGGCAGGCCCGGCCCATCATCAATAATCTCGATCTGCAGAGGCAGCGAATGACCCGAACCGTCACTGCGCCGCAGTCGGAATGAATGCTCAAAATAGGTACGCAGCCGGATTGTACCGTTGCCATCAGCAGCTTCCGAAGCGTTTTTGAGCAAGTTCAGAACCACCTGCAGGAACTGATCCGGGTCCCCATAGGCCAAGGGCAGCGAGGGGTCGTAATCCTCGATAATCGTCATATGCGCGCCAAAACCCAACAGCGCTGACCTGCGCGCGCGATCCAGTACATCGTGGATATTGACCGGTTTGAAATCGGGTTGAGACAGGTTGCCGAACTGTTCTACTTGCTCCAACAACTTCACTATGCGGCGGCTTTCCTCAACGATAAGGTCAGTGAGCTCAAGATCTTGCTGCGAAATATTCATGCTGAGCAATTGCGCCGCACCGGTGATCCCTGCCAAAGGGTTCTTGATCTCATGCGCCAGCATCTCGGCCATGCCAATCGCAGACTGCGCTGCCGATTTCACAGTGTTGCCACGGGTCATCCGACCGGCCAGTTCGCGCGGCGAGATGATCATGATCATTGAACCGGGATGCCCCATCAGCGGCGCGATTTGCAGCGCACATTGTAGCGGCGCGCGATTGCCCGACCCAACGTCCACATCGTTCACGAACAGCGGTGTACCTTGTTGACGCGCGCGCAGAAACGCCTCTTCCAACGGCGCGTCAACCGCGAGTTGATCCCAGACCGGGTGTCCAATCACTGCCTTGCGGGAGGCGTTCAGAAACCCCTCACCCGAGGAGTTGACGTCCGATATCCGATCTTCGGCATCGATAATGAACGCCGGAACCGGAAGCGAGGTCCAGATGCTCTGGTCAGAGGTCATGCTGCTGCCTCCGCCGTGCCACTAAGCGCATCTGCCAAAAGCCGTAACACCTCATTGGTGTCGCGGGATGTCAGGACAGCCCGCCGCAAGGTGGCGGGTGTTCCGGCCTCATCCATGTACCAACCGAGATGTTTGCGTGCGACGCGCAGGCCCAGATCGGTACCGTAGAACTCCAGCATCGCCAGATAGTGGCCACGCACCATCTCGATCAGTTCAGTGCCCGTGGGAATGGTTGGAGAAGCAGCGCCATAGAGATCATGGCAAATCTGCGCCAGCAGCCAGGGCTTGCCCTGCGCCCCCCGACCTATCATGACGCCATCGGCCCCGGATTGATTCAGCGCGATTTGCGCGGCCTCGGTATCGACGATGTCACCGTTTGCGATGACAGGGATCGAGACGGCTTGTTTCACCGCCCGGATCGCCCGCCAATCTGCCCGGCCTTTATAGAATTGACAGCGCGTACGCCCATGGATGGTCACCATCCGGATGCCTGCGTCCTGCGCACGCCGCGCCACATCCGGCGCGTTCAGCAGATTGTCATCCCAGCCTAGCCGCGTTTTCAGCGTAACAGGCACATCAACTGCACCCACAACGGCCTCGATCAGCGTCAGTGCATGGTCCGGAGTTTTCAACAAAGCCGAACCGGAATAGCCGTTGGTTACCTTCTTGGCTGGGCAACCCATATTGATATCGATCACGCGCGCGCCCCGGTCAGCGACTTGCCGGGCGGCCTCGGCCATCCAATGCGCCTCGCGTCCGGCCAGTTGCACCGCGGTGTTTTCCACATCCGCCGACAGCTCGGCCCGTTCACGTACGCCTGGTTTGGCCTGTACCATCTCTTGGCTGGCGACCATTTCGCTGACAACCATGCCCGCGCCGAAGCGCATCACAAGGTCCCTAAAAGGCCGGTCGGTGATTCCGGCCATTGGTGCCAGCAGCACCGGAGGAGTCAGATCCTTTTCAGCAAGACGCAGGGCCAATGTGCTTAATCCTTGAGCAGTTGCGCATTTGATATCGAAATTGCGGCATATGAACAATAAAACGGGAGCATTCAAGCCCGCAAAATCATCATATGCTTATTTTTTAAGCAAATTGACGCGGGTGATTGCCTCTGCATTCACCGCCCCCTAAACAATGCCCCAATCAGGAGACCTTTCAGATGACCACAGCCGCCATCATCGTCGCCGCCGGGCGCGGCCAGCGCGCCGGAGGCGGAGTGCCCAAACAGTGGCGTGCCTTGGCTGGGCGGCGCGTGGCCGATTGGACGATTGATCGCTTCGAAGGGTTGGTTGATCACGTCGTTTTGGTGCTGGCCGAAGAGGACACAGCCGTTTGGGAAGAATTCAGCGCGACAAACCTGATCCTTGCACCCGGCGGTGCAGACCGCGCCGGATCAGTGCGCAACGGGTTGCAGGCTTTGGAAGCGTACAGCGTTGAAAAGGTTTTGATTCACGATGTTGCCCGCCCCTGCGTCAGCGCTCGGATAATCGGCGATGTTCTTAAAGCACTCGACACGCATGCGGCAGCTGCTCCAGGCTTGGCCGTCACGGATGCGCTCTGGACAGGCGACGGTTCGACGGTGATAGGAACGCAGGATCGATCCGGCCTTTACGCTGCGCAGACACCGCAGGGATTTCATTACGGCACAATCACCGCCGCCCATTCAGCCCATCCCGGAGGTGCGGCGGATGATGTAGAAGTCGCGCGCGCTGCAGGAGTCGAAGTCGCGATTATTCCGGGCGATGCGGATAACCTGAAAATCACACAGCCCGAGGATTTCGCCCGGGCCGAACGTACAATGGGTATGAATATGGATGTAAGGCTGGGCAACGGCTACGACGTGCACCGCTTTGGTGACGGAGATCACGTGATCCTCTGCGGTGTGAAGGTGCCGCACAATCGTGGGCTCCAAGGTCACTCCGATGCAGATGTGGGGATGCACGCGGTCACCGACGCGATCTATGGCGCCCTGGCGCGGGGTGATATCGGACAGCATTTTCCGCCCTCCGATCCGCAGTGGAAAGGTGCAGCGAGTGAAATTTTCCTGCGCCACGCAGTCGAATTGGCTGGGCAGTTGGGCTATGAGATCTCGAATGTCGACTGCACACTGGTCTGCGAATTTCCCAAGATCGGCCCTCATGCCGATACCATGCGTGCCGAAATGGCACGGATCATGGGCTTGCGCACCGATCAGGTCTCGGTCAAGGCCACCACATCCGAACGGCTGGGCTTTACCGGTCGCAGCGAAGGCATTGCCTCGCTCGCAACTGCCTGTCTGGTGAAGTCATGACAGCGGCTCGTCTAATCGGAACCGTCTGCGGCGTCGGTTACCTCCGCCCTGCCCCCGGCACCTGGGGATCGCTGGCTGCTTTGCCGCTGGCATGGGTTCTGCATACGCTGGGTGGCTTCCCCTTGCTGGTCATCTCAACACTCGCGGTTTTCTTCGGGGGCCTGTGGGCCACGCGAGTTATGACAGCTGGACAAGATGACCACGACCCGTCCGAAATTGTCATTGATGAAGTCGCGGGTCAGTTCATCGCGATATGGGCGATTTCCTACCCGTCTTGGGCGCATGGGATAGACATCACAGCGCTCTGGCCCGGCTGGATCGCGGGTTTTCTCTTGTTCCGCCTCTTCGACATTACCAAACCCGGTCCCATTGGCTGGGCCGACCGGCGTGGAGATCCGATGGGTGTCATGCTGGATGATGTGATCGCAGGGGTCTTTGCAGCCATCGGTGTGGTCGTCCTCGCCGGTATCTCACATGGAGTCACGGGTCTATGACCGTTGTCGACCTGCTGGATCGCGCCAAGGCGCAGGGCATGATGATCACCACTGCTGAAAGCTGTACCGGCGGTATGGTCGCCGCTGCACTGACTGACATCCCTGGCAGCTCTGCCGTGGTTGAGCGCGGCTTTGTCACCTACACCAACACCGCAAAGCAAGAGATGCTGGGCGTGCGCGCCGATACGCTTGAGACATGTGGCGCAGTTTCAGAAGAAGTCGCCCAAGAAATGGCCAATGGCGCCCTGCGGAATTCGCGGGCGCAGTTGGCGGTCTCGATCACCGGCATCGCGGGCCCCGGCGGGTCCGAACACAAACCCGAAGGCCGCGTATGCTTTGGCCTCGCTGCACAGGGTCAACCGACCCGAACCGAGACCGTGGAATTCGGAGCGCAGGGACGGGATAACGTACGTCGCGCTGCGCGGGACCACGCTTTGACCCTTTTGAGAGACGCTCTTGCTGATCTGGCTCAGACCTAAGAATACCTGCAGTCTACAGCGCATCATTTCGAATACTGGGCGCTGTATACAGTTACTGCGCGGCAGCCTACGCATTTGTGACGGCAATGGTGGTTGCGCTTCTTACCTCGCCTCGCATACACGTCGATACCGAGATTGAAGGCACGGTCTTGCCGATTGCGGAAAGCGAGCCTGAGAAATGAGCAGTCAAGCCCACCTTCGCTGCTCTGCCCGCAAGGGCATCAAGCGGACCTCTTGGGGGTCCGCTTTTCTTTTAGCGTGCCCTCTCGACTCTGGGCCGGGGGTCAGGCTATCAGCCTGCGACACCCTTTCAGCCCAGAGGTTTGCGCCATGATCCCCAGTTCCTTCCCCGACAGCTCCGAAATCGCCCGCCTGACCGCACGGATGCTGCTGGAGATCAAAGCCGTACACTTTAATTCCCGCGAACCTTTCACGCTGGCCAGCGGTCTACCAAGCCCGACCTATATCGATTGCCGCAAGCTGATCTCGTACCCGCGCATCCGCTCGACCCTGATGGACTTCCTGACGGTTACCGTGATGCGCGACGCGGGGTTCGAAGCGTTTGACAATATCGCCGGTGGCGAGACAGCAGGTATTCCCTTCGCTGCAATGGTGGCCGAGCGCATGTCACTGCCAATGACCTACGTGCGGAAGAAACCCAAAGGCTACGGCCGGAACGCCCGCATCGAAGGCGCGATGAGCGAGGGTGAGCGGGTACTGCTGGTTGAAGACCTGACCACCGATGGAGGCTCAAAACTGTCCTTTGTCGACGCGATCCGCGAAACCGGTGCGACCTGTGGGCATACGGCGGTGATCTTCTATTATGGTATTTTCCCCGAAACCGAGAAAACGCTGGGCGATCACGGCGTAAAATTGCACTCGCTTTGTACTTGGTGGGATGTTTTGGCGGAAGCCAAAGCGCAAAAGGCCTTTGACGAAGAGACGCTTGATGGCGTCGAGGCCTTCCTGAACGACCCGCGTGGTTGGCAGGACGCACATAAAAGCTGACGTTGCGCAAACTGTTTTCAGAATGGAAACACTGACCGCTGCGTCGATCGCTTCATCCACAAGATGTTGACGCAACCCTGCCTCATCCTTCAATATGATGGGGCAGAGAGATATGCACAGCATATCCCCAGAAAACATACAATTTGCGCCGACTCACAGGGCCGCGCTATGGCCTCTGTCCAGGGGACAAAGAGAACAGCAATGAACGAGATCAGCAGTATCGAGCAGGCCGCCGCACAGATTCAGAACCCAGAAACAATGCCGCACTCCATCGAGGCCGAGCAGCAGCTTCTGGGTGCGATTCTGACGAATAACGATCTGTATGATCGGGTCGCATCGATTATTGGGGCCGAGCATTTCTATGATCCGGTTCATGCGCGCATCTACGAAGTCGCGTCGACCCGTATCGCTAAAAATGCGCTGGCTTCACCCGTCACACTGAAGTCTTTCATGGCCGAGGATGAGGGCCTGAAGGAACTGGGTGGTCCGGCCTATCTGGTCAAACTTGCCGGTGCATCGATCAGTGCCTTTGCGGTGCATGACTACGCCCAGATGATCTACGACCTCGCCATTCGGCGCGAGCTGATCCGGCTGGGCCGGGACATTTCAGACAAGGCTGCGAGGGTCGATGTCAGCAGCGAGCCCAAAGAACAGATCGTCGAGGCCGAGCAACAGCTTTATCAGTTATCCGAGCAGGGCCAGACCGAACAGGGTTTTCAATCCTTCCTCAAGGCGGTCACAGAAGCCGTCAACGTCACCAACGAGGCGTACCAACGCGGTGGCGGCATGGCGGGGATTTCCACCGGTCTGGCCGATCTCGACAAGCAATTGGGTGGCCTGCACCCGTCCGACCTGATCATTTTGGCCGGGCGTCCGTCGATGGGTAAGACATCGCTGGCAACAAACGTCGCATTTAACGTGGCCAAGGCCTACAAGCGCGGCACCAAGCCAGACGGCTCTGAAGGTGCGATCGACGGCGGTGTGGTTGGGTTCTTTTCACTCGAAATGAGCGCCGAGCAACTTGCGGGCCGGGTTCTGGCCGAGGCTTCTGAGATCTCCAGTCACAAAATCCGCCAGGGCGACATGACCGAGTCCGAGTTCCGCCGCTTCGTGGACGCCGCGAAAGAACTGGAAGCCTGCCCGCTGTTCATTGATGACACCCCCGCCCTGCCAATCTCGCAACTCGCTGCCCGTGCACGGCGGCTGAAGCGGACGCACGGGCTGGATTTGCTGGTGATCGACTACCTTCAGCTCTGCCGCGGAATGGCCGACAACCGCGTCAACGAAATCGCCGAGATTTCGATGGGCATGAAAGCCATCGCCAAGGAACTCAACATCCCGGTCATCGCACTGTCACAGCTCAGCCGACAGGTAGAAAGCCGTGACGACAAACGCCCGCAGCTGTCTGACCTGCGGGAATCGGGCTCGATCGAACAGGATGCCGACGTTGTGATGTTCGTGTTCCGCGAGGAATACTACAAGGAACGCGAAAAACCCGGCGATCACGAGTTGGAAAAGATGGAAGAGTGGAAACAGGCCATGGAGCGCCTGCATGGCAAGGCCGAGGTCATCGTCGGCAAGCAGCGCCACGGCCCCATCGGCACGGTAGAGCTGTCGTTCGAAGCTCAGTTCACCCGATTTGGCAATCTGGTCAAACCCTGGCAACAGGATAGCCAAATCGAGGGTTATTGATTCCTTGACCTGCCCGGTCCGATGTGTACGGATCGGGCCATGCAAGCTTGTCTCAATCCCCTACCCCGGCGCGTGATTCTGGCGCGTCATTTCGGGCATCGCCGCAAACGCTTTGCGGGATAGACCGGGGGCATTTTTGCCCCTGCAATCTTCCCAATATAAGCGAGAGAGACATGACTGAATTCACAGAGATCCCCGTTATTCGTCTGGGTGCACGCCCTGATGAGGAAATCGCGGCCGAGTTTCGTTCGGCCTACGGCACGACTGGTTTCGGCTATATCGAAGATCACGGAATAGACCCGCAGCTGATGCGCGATGTGTTCGAAGCCTCAAAACAGTTTCACGCGCTGCCGCTGGATCAAAAGCTGGCAATCGCAGTCGACCACACGCATCGCGGATACATCGCCATCAACACATCGACAGATGTGAACTCAACACTGGCCGATGTAAAAAAACCCAACCAATCCGCCAGCTTCATGATGATGCGCGAGGATGCTGGCGTTGATCCCGATATCTACCTCTCGGGTCCAAACCGATGGCCTGATCTACTGGATTTTCGCGACACCCTGGAAACCTACGTTAAGGCTATGTCGGCCCTTGGACGCAGATTGATGCATATCGCGCTGATCGCTTGCGACGCGCAGGATTTCTCGGTCCTTTCCGCGTTTGATGAACCCACTTTCTGGCTGCGTCTGCTGCACTATCCACCGCAAGCAAAGACCAGCCCCGATGATCTGTTCGGCTCAGCCCCGCACACTGATTTCGGATGCCTTACGCTGCTTGCTCAAGATCAGGTGGGCGGCTTGCAGGTCAAAACACCGTCAGGGCATTGGGTTGACGTTCCGTCCCGTCCCGACGCCTTTGTCGTCAATGTCGGGGATATGCTGCACCGGATGTCGAACGGCCGCCTGCTTTCGACGCCGCATCGGGTCATCAACCATTCCGGCCGTGAACGATACAGCGTTCCGTTCTTCTTTGATCCTCATGTCAGCACAATCATCGAACCCCTACCCGGGACCGGCCAACCTCAGTTTAGCCCCTTATTATTTGCGGATTTCCTGCGTTCCGAGCTGGAAGCGGCCTATGAGGCGCATAAACCCGCCAAGAATTAAGGTGCTCCCCCCTTGACCTGGGCCAATCCTATGTGATGAACGGCGTTTATGAGTACCGCACATCTGACGATAAATCTGCACGCGCTCGCCCAGAACTGGCAGGCGCTTGACGCAAAGACCCAGGTTGAAACCGGCGCAGTGGTCAAAGCTGACGCTTACGGGTTAGGTGCCGGTCCAGTCGCCTCTGCGCTGGCTGAGGAAGGCGTTGCAAAATTCTTCGTCGCCGTTGCCGAGGAAGGCGTGGCCGTGCGTGAGGCTGTGGGCCCCGGCCCGCTGGTTGCGGTGTTTTCCGGACATATGGAGGGTGACACGGATCTGCTGCGCCAGCATGATCTGACGCCGTTGATCAACTCGCCCGAACAATTCAAGCGTCATCGTCAGGCCCTGCCCGATCATGGCTTTGGTATCCAGCTCGACAGCGGTATGAATCGCCTTGGGCTTGAGCCTGCGGACTGGGCCGCACTGCGGCACGAAGCTCTTGCCCTGGACCCGCTGGTCGTGATGTCGCATTTGGCCTGCGGGGATGAGCCTGAACACCCTATGAACCGCCAACAGTTGAACACGTTCAAACAGATGACCGATGGCGTCGACGCGCCGCGCTCGCTTGCGGCGACGGGTGGTACTCTGATGGGGCCGGAATTCCACTTTGACTTTTGCCGCCCAGGGATTGGCCTGTACGGCGGGATGCCCTTTGCCGGGGCCAAGCCGGTCGTCACCGTCGATATGCCGGTGATTCAAGTGCGCGACGTCGCCGTCGGCGAAACAGTCGGCTACGGCAACAGCTGGAGCGCGCGCCGCCCGTCGAAGATTGCGACCGTTGCGGCCGGTTATGCCGATGGGCTGCATCGCGCCATTGGGGGCGGCATCGATACATTCGCTGGTGATCAGCCCTGCCCGGTGGTAGGACGTATCTCGATGGACCTGATCACCGTGGATGTGACTGACTTGCCGTATAAACCTGATCGCCTGCGTATCCTGAACGGGCACCAAACCGTCGATGATCTGGCCGAAGCCGCTGGCACCATCGGCTATGAAATTCTGACCTCGCTCGGCAGTCGCTTTTCGCGGGGCTACGTGGAATGAATCCCTTTTCATTGCTGGGTGAGCTGGGGCGTTCCATCCTGACCATGCTCGCCGCGTTTGGCCGCGTCGCGCTGTTCGCGCTCGACGCGGTTTCGCACATTTTTCGACCACCGTTTTATCCGCGCGAGTTCGGCATCGCCCTGCTGAATATCGGCTGGTTGTCCCTGCCCGTGGTCGGCCTGACCGCCATCTTCACCGGCGGCGCGTTGGCGCTGCAGATCTACGCAGGCGGCGCGCGTTTCAACGCCGAAGCCGTTGTGCCCCAGATCGTCGCCATAGGCATGGTGCGAGAGCTTGGCCCGGTGCTGGTCGGCCTGATGATCGCCGCCCGCGTGACGTCTTCGATCGCCGCCGAGATTGCGACGATGAAAGTGACCGAGCAGATCGACGCTCTGGTCACATTGTCCACCCATCCGATGAAATACCTCACCGCCCCACGCGTGCTGGCCGCCCTGATCACGGTTCCAGCGCTGGTCGGGGTCGGAGATATCATCGGCATTGCAGGCGGCTACACCGTCGCGACGCAAAATCTGGGCTTCAACCCGGCAGCCTATCTGAAAAACACCGTCGATTTCCTTGAAGCGCGGGATATCGTTTCGTCACTCGTCAAAGGTGCCGCCTTCGGAGTGATCGCCGCCATCATGGGCTGCTATTACGGCATGTCATCGGGCCGCGGCGCGCAGGGCGTGGGCCGCGCCACCAAGGGCTCGGTCGAGGCTGCTGCCGTGCTGATCCTCGCCGCCAATTTCGTTCTTACAGGGGTGTTCTTCTCGCTATGATCCGGATGGAGAACGTACATAAGGCCTTTGACGACAACCACGTCCTGCAAGGCATGAACCTTGAGATCCCCAAGGGCACCTCGATGGTTATCATCGGTGGTTCGGGTACCGGCAAATCCGTGGCGCTGAAATGTATCCTCGGCCTGATCAAGCCTGACAGCGGCATGATCTATGTCGACGGCAAGGACGCCACCAAAGGCGACCGCGACGCGTTTCTGGCCCGTTTCGGGATGCTGTTTCAGGGGGCGGCGCTGTTCGATTCGCTGCCCGTCTGGCAAAACGTCGCCTTCCGCCTACTGCGCGGCTCGCTGAAACGCCCGGCGGATGAAGCCCGCGAAATCGCCATCGAAAAACTGCGCCGCGTCGGCCTGAAATCCAACGTGGCCGACCGGCTCCCGGCCGAGCTGTCGGGCGGGATGCAAAAACGCGTCGGCCTCGCCCGCGCCATCGCCGCCGAGCCCGAGATTATCTTTTTCGATGAGCCTACCACTGGCCTCGACCCCATCATGTCCGGCGTCATCAACGACCTGATCCGAGAAATCGTGACCGAGATGGGCGCCACCGCGATGACCATCACCCACGACATGAGCTCCGTCCGTGCCATCGCCGACAACGTAGCCATGCTGCACGGAGGCGTGATCCAGTGGACTGGCCCGGTCAGCCAGATGGACGCCTCAGGTGATCCCTATGTGGAGCAGTTCATCAGCGGGAGTGCCGAGGGGCCGATTGAGGCGGTGCGTTAAGCTCTCTCCGCCTCACGATCCTGCTTTAACTGATCATACGCGCGCTTAGCGTAGTCATAGCGCAATAGATATTGCCCTGCGCTTATCACAAAGTCGGGGGTTTGAATGCGTATTGCATCAAACACTTGGCGAAGATGTGTTCCGGAAACCGGGATGTAGCTGGGATCTTCACCAGAAAACCTGTTGAATAGACGGCCACCAAACCATACCGCTCTTCTTCGTGCGCGATCCGTTTCGTAAAGTCGGAAATGCAAAACACCAAAGAGCTGCTCTCGGTCAAACGGCAACCTGTCTGCTGCCGCACTCGCAGCTGAAAAGACAGCATTTAAGCCGTCAGTTCCCGCAGCAACGGTTCCTTTACTAAATGCGGATGGGCCGTTTACGATCTTTATTATTGGGTCATGCACTGCAACCTAAAGCTGATTAATTTAGGACTTACTTAAACTTACACTCAACTCAAGCGACCGCAACTCAGAACTTGCCGCAGATACCTCCACTCATTAAGTATTCAACTGCGTTATCAAAATTCTTGTTCATGACCCTCCGCCTCGCCACCCTATCCCTCCTGATCCTCTACCCCATCGCGTGGTTCGCCCCGCTGATGCGCGCCGGTCTCCTCCCGATCTTCGGCCTCAGTGAAATCAGCGTCATCACCGGGCTCCAGTCCTTGTGGAAGTCCGACATCTTCCTCGCGTTGATCGTTACCGTCTTCGCCCTCTTCGCGCCCTACGTCAAAACCATCGGCACCGCGCTGATCCAATGGAACCTGCTGGACCCGCGCGTCCAGCCCGCGCTCAACATCCTCGGCAAGCTGGCGATGGCCGATATCTTCCTCATCGCGCTCTACATCACGCTGGCCAAAGGCATCTCATACGCCACCATCGAAACCGCATGGGGTCTCTACCTGTTCACCGGCTGCATTCTGGCCTCACTTGCACTGGGCCATATTACAGAGATGACATTTGGATCACGAAAACCTCAGACCTAATTGATTGAAAACAGATTTCTGAGTATCATCTTTATATTTCGAGCAGTAAATTTTGTAGTTTTCGGGTCCGTAGCGGATCACTTCGCGTCTGTCTAACCTTCCGCTTCGGCCCGGTTTTTGTACCGGTTGAAGAAGGAGAACGACGATCATGGCCGCCCTCCACACAATAACATTGCAATTTCAGAATACCTTATTAAGGCTCACTTTTTTCCTGATCTGCGCCGCAGCATTGTTCGCGGTGACGACCACCATTTTATCCGCGATTGGC
Organism: Ruegeria sp. SCSIO 43209; assembly: GCF_019904295.1. NCBI lineage: Bacteria > Pseudomonadati > Pseudomonadota > Alphaproteobacteria > Rhodobacterales > Roseobacteraceae > Ruegeria > Ruegeria sp. SCSIO 43209. Next base: position 1,174,594 of record NZ_CP065359.1, on the reverse strand, counting down.
ATCCTGCCCTGGCTCTCGTTGCAGGCCGGTCTCAGCAACGGTGCAACAATTGACGCAGGCATCTATATCCAGATCGGATTAACCGCCCTGATCCTGATGCTGGTCTTCTATCTGCCATCGAACGCCCGCATGATGGCGCTTGAAAACACCCATCGTAAGTTCACAATGAATATGCAGGACGTGGCCGGGGCCTATCAGGTCGCCCATGCCGCCGACCGCAGCGGAGCCTTTGCGCTGGCCTCCGAATTCGACGCGGTGAAAGAGCGCATGGCCTTCCTGCGCGATCACCCCGATTTGCAGGGGCTCGAACCGCAGGTGCTGGAACTGGCTGCTCAGATGAGCCAGATCAGCCAAGAACTGGCCGAGACCTATGGGGACACAAAGGTCGAACGCGCCCGTGCCTTCCTGCGGCAACGTCAGGAAGAGGTCGAGCAATTCCAGCAGCGCATCGAGGAAGCCCAAATCATCCAGCACGAGCTGCGCCAATGGACCCGAGACATCGAGATCGAGGAATCCATCGCCAAATCGCAACTCGCGCGCCTCAGGGATGAGCTGTTCGATCTGCTTCCGGAACTGTCGGCGCAATTGCAATCCCCCACGGACGATCAAAAACCAGGCAGCGTGGTTGCGATGACCCCGCCGCGTGCCGCGGAATAGGCGCGTCTAGCGCCCGCAGCGGACGATGGCCCGAAGGGCCTGAGGACGTGGCGCGCCACCGGCGGTGAGGAAAGCCCGCAAGGGCTTGAAGAACCGCCCTTCCTCGGGCACCAAAGGCGACATGGCAAAGACACAATCCTTCACCTGCTCCGCCTGCGGGGCCTCTCACACCAGATGGTCGGGCCGCTGCGAGGCGTGCGGCGAATGGAACACTATCGTTCAGGAAGCGCCGCTTTCGGCAGGACCAGCCAAGAAGTCGCTCGGGGGCAAGCGCGGTCAATCCATCGCGCTCACCGACCTCTCGACCGAGGAAACACCCCCGCCCCGCACCCTCTGCGGTGTTGAAGAATTGGACCGTGTCCTCGGCGGCGGCCTTGTCCCTGCATCGGCGCTGCTGGTGGGCGGTGACCCCGGCATCGGCAAATCGACCCTCTTACTGCAAGCTGCAGCACGTTTTGCCCGCAAAGGTGTCAAAACCATCTACGTCTCGGGCGAAGAGGCCAGCGCGCAGGTTAGGATGCGCGCGCGCCGGTTAGGTCTGGAAGAGTCGCCGGTGCAATTGGCCGCTGAAACCAACCTTCGGGACATCCTCACGACGCTAGAGGCAGAAAAACCCGGCCTCGCCATCATCGACTCGATCCAGACGATGTGGGCCGACAATGTCGACAGCGCGCCGGGCTCGGTGTCGCAGGTGCGCGCCGCAGCGCATGAGCTGACGACATTTGCAAAACGCCACGGCGTATCGATCATCATGGTTGGCCACGTCACCAAAGAAGGCCAGATCGCTGGCCCCCGTGTAGTCGAACATATGGTCGACACCGTGCTTTACTTCGAAGGCGAACGCGGACACCAGTTCCGCATCCTGCGCGCCGTTAAGAACCGCTTTGGCCCAGCGGATGAGATTGGCGTCTTCGAAATGACCGGCAAAGGGCTGGCGCAAGTCACCAACCCCTCGGCCCTGTTCCTATCGGAACGCGGTAAGCCCAGCCCAGGTTCCGCCGTATTCGCAGGAATCGAAGGCACCCGCCCCGTGCTGGTCGAATTGCAGGCACTGGTGGCGCCGTCCCCCCATTCCCAGCCCCGCCGCACAGTTGTCGGATGGGATAGCGGGCGGCTCGCCATGATCCTTGCAGTGCTCGAAGCACGCTGCGGCATCCCCTTTGCCGGGCTCGATGTCTATCTGAACGTCGCCGGAGGGCTGAAAGTCAGCGAACCCGCCGCTGACCTCGCCGTTGCTGCTGCACTGCTCAGCGCTCGTGAAGACACCGCCCTGCCTGCCGATACGGTCGTTTTCGGAGAAATCTCGCTATCCGGGGCACTTAGACCAGCCCCGCAGACCGAAAACAGGTTGAAAGAAGCGCAAAAACTTGGTTTCACAGCGGCAATTGCTCCGGCAGGTGGCAAAACTGGCACTGTGGCAGGTCTGACACTCACCCGACCCTCTGATTTGGTGGGGTTTGTTGGCGAAACCTTCGGAGCAGGGTAAAGTCGCGCCTTGAGGGGCAGAAAACGAACAGGCGAGGGCCATGGAAGGTTTTACAATAATTGACGGGGTTGTGGCCCTGATCATCGTGCTGTCGGGCTTGCTGGCCTATTCGCGCGGTTTCATGCGCGAGGTTTTGGCCATCGCAGGTTGGGTCGCCGCGGCAGTTCTAGCATTCATCTTTGCGCCGCAGGCTGTGCCGCTGGTCAAAGAAGTGCCAGTGGTCGGTGAATTCCTGCGCGACAGTTGTGAGCTTTCGGTGATTACCGGCTTTGCCGCCGTCTTCGCCATTGCACTGATCGTGGTCAGCATCTTCACGCCGCTATTCTCTTCGCTGGTGCAGCGTTCTGCGCTTGGCGGCCTGGATCAGGCGCTTGGCTTCTTCTTTGGAATCGCACGCGGCATATTGCTGGTTGCGATTGCGTTCTTCGTCTACGACACCGTGATGACCGGTCAATCCTACACGATGGTCGATGAAAGCCGCTCGGCCAAGGTGTTCGAACAGTTCAGCAGCAAGATCGAGGAACAAAACCCCGAGGCGGCGCTGGGTTGGGTTACCGCCCAGTACGAAGAGCTGGTCGCAAGCTGCACCGCCGACAACGCCTCTGAGGGTTAATCAAATTCCAAAGAAAAGCCCGGTTTCAGCCGGGCTTTTTTGCGTTTGGTTCGGAAAAATCAGATAAACCCTTCGCCACCACAAATATTGCACCGGATGGTCTTCAGGCCAAAGCATCCGTCACATCGGCTTGAGATCGGCTTGCCATACTGGTCTCGGCTCTTGATCACTTCACCGGTTCCCTTGCAGATCTCGCAGGGTGCGCGCCCTGCCCCACGACATCGGTGGCAACGCCGCTTGACAGGTTTGTCCTTCGGTGTGTTTTGCTTGTGTTGCCACATGGCGTCTGCTCCACCAGGTATTGCCGGAATGCATGCAAAAAACCTTCGTAATGATATGACAGCATAGGTCTGTACATTTGTCATCCTAAACCCGCGGCGTGTACAATTCGCACCTGCGTCAAATCGCGAATGTGATCCTTTGATGACACACGCATCGTTTGGCATTATGTGGAGGCCATACCGACATGGAATCGGAGCTGCCGACCTTGCTGTATCTGTTTTCTTATGCGCTAGCCGCTTTCGTGCTTGTGCCTGAGTCCCGTGCAAACGGACCAAAACACACCATTCAGATACCCGTCCGCACCCGATCCGACCTGAACGCCATCCTAAGCAAGTCATAGAAATTGGAGCCCGTGTATGTGTGGGATTTTGGGGATCGCAAGCCGGACACATGATGTCTTTGCGGAAATCTATGACGGCTTGCTGATGCTTCAGCACCGAGGTCAGGACGCCTCGGGGATCGTCACCTACAACGGCGAGTTCTTCCGTGAGAAGAAAGCAAATGGTCTCGTCAAAGACGTGTTCAATGCCAGTGACGCCGAAACCCTGTTGGGAAAGGTCGGCATGGGCCATGTCCGCTATCCAACCGCTGGCTCGCTCAGCGCGGCCGAGGCGCAACCATTTTTCGTGAACGCGCCTTATGGCATCTATCTGGTTCACAACGGCAACATCACCAATACTGAAGAACAGCGTGAAAAGGTAACTGCCAAATACAGCCGTCACCTGCGCACAACTTCGGATTCAGAGGTCCTTCTGAACGTACTGGCCGACAAGGTCGCGGATGCGATCAAGGTCAATGGTAATGCTGATCCGATCCGCAACCTGTTTGCCGGTGTCAAAATGACGATGGAGCGGGTTCAGGGGGCGTATTCGGTGATCTGCCTCGTCGCGGGCGTCGGGATGCTGGCCTTCCGCGATCCTTACGGCATCCGACCTTTGTCTGTTGCCAAGCGTGCCGCAACTGGTGACGGCGATGATTATGCCTTTGCGTCCGAAGATGTGGCATTCGGCATCAACGGTTTTGACAAGCTGCGCGACCTAGGTCCCGGCGAGGCGATCCTTATCGACCTCGACGGCAATATGCACGAGTTCCAGGCCGTTGAAGGTAAACTGACGCCCTGCATCTTCGAGTATGTCTATCTGGCCCGACCAGATTCGCTGCTGGATGGGGTGTCGGTTTACAAAACCCAGATGCGCATGGGGCAGACGCTGGCCAAGCAAATTCAGGACTCGGGACTTGAGATCGACCGGATCATCCCTGTGCCAGATAGCGCCCGCCCTGTCGCGCTTGAGGCCGCAAAGATCACAGGCATTCCCTATCGCGAGGGGCTTGTGAAGAACCGTTATGTTGGCCGCACCTTCATCATGCCGGGCCAGGAAGAACGGCAGAAATCCGTGCGTCGCAAACTGAACGCGGTGCCTTTGGAGTTTGACGGTCATAACGTACTGCTGATCGATGATTCGATCGTGCGCGGCAATACAATCAAAAAGATCGTCCAGATGTGCCGTGAGGCCGGCGCCAAAATGGTCTACATCGCCAGCGCCTCGCCCCCGGTGAAATACCCCAATGTCTATGGCATCGATATGCCCACCCGACACGAGCTTGTCGCGAATGGCAAAGAGATCGAGGAGATTCGCGAAGAACTGGGTGCGGATGCGCTGTTCTACCAACATCTCGACGATCTGATCTGGGCTGCCAAGGAAGGCAACCCCGAGATCGAAGCCTTTGACTGTTCCTGCTTTGACGGCAACTACGTCACCGGCGTCGATGAGGAATATCTGGGCAGCCTAGAAAACAGCAGTCGGGTCAGCAAGAAGCGTGAAGATATGCAGGTGGTCGGCAGTTCGTGGAACGCGGCGAAACTTGCCTCGGGGTGATCGGGCGAATCGCTTTGTCCTGAGGCGTCGGCCAAGAGACTTGCGCTAGCCGCCATAGGTCAGAATCCGCCGACAACCTATTGCTGAACAGGCTGCATTTGCAAAGGGTTCGGTATGCGGCATTCGAACCGGTCCGAACCGAGTGCTGCCGGCCTTTTGGTCCGGCAAATCCCGTGTTACCCGAATGCCGAAAACCACTCACAAAACGGGGTCCGGGCGCGCAGCTCGGCCACAGATCATGGCAAACGCAACGGTGAAAAGCGCCGCCACACAGGCGGGGGCGCTCAAGAAGAACGCGGTCTCGGTATTGGGTATTTTTGGACCCAAGGCGGACCTGCAAGCCCTGGTCCGCATGTCGTCGGGGCGCATTAAGAAAGTGAAACCCGGCAGTCGTGTCGGCCCGGGTAAGGTGGTCGCCATTGATGAAAATGGCGTTGTGCTGCGACAAAGCGGCCAGAACCGCCGGATCGACATCCCCGGCAGCTGATCCTGACTTGACGCCCTGCGCGTGCAGGTTCAAACCCCCCTCATGACCGATCAGACCAAAATCGCCCTTATCACCGGGGCTTCTCGCGGGTTGGGCGCGGCGCTGGCCGAAGCGCTGGCCCCCGACTATCACATCGTCGCTGTCGCTCGCACTCAGGGCGGGCTGGAAGAGCTGGATGACCGCATCCAGGCGAAGGGTGGCTCGGCCACTCTGGCCCCCATGGACATCACCGATCCCAATGCGATGGCGACCCTGTGCCGGGGCATTCACGATCGCTGGGGCAAGATCGATTTGTGGTTGCATACTGCAATCCATACCTCAGCCCTGACGCCAGTGCATTTCGTTGATTCGAAGGAATGGAACAAGGCAGTCAGCATCAATGCAAACGCCACCTCGGTTCTGATCCCGTATGTCTCGCCTTTGTTGGGCGAAACTGGCCATGCCGTGTTCTTCGATGACCCGAAGGCAGGCGAGAAGTTCTATGGCATCTACGGCGCCACTAAAGCGGCACAGATGGCGCTGGCTCGCAGTTGGGCGACCGAGACCGCACGGACGGGACCGCGCGTAACGATTGTTGAGCCTGCACCGATGCCGACCGCCGTACGTGCGCGTTTCCATCCCGGTGAGGATCGGGATGTATTAACCAGCACTGCGGATGAGGCGGCGCGGATTATAGCAATGTTGTGAGAATGGCCCTGATGGGCCATGCCTCCGGCGGAGGTATTTCTGGCCAGATGAAGCGGGCGGACTAACCGATATGGACGCCGTTTCGCCCGGCGAGGTCGACGAAGAATTGCCAGGCGACGCGGCCCGAGCGTGCCCCCCGTGTGGCTTGCCACTCGATGGCTTCGGCGCGCAGAGTTTCGGGATCAACCTTGACGCCATGAGCGGCGCAGTAGCGATCGATCATCGCTAGATATTCGTCCTGATCGCAGGGGTGGAACCCCAGCCACAGGCCGAAACGGTCAGAGAGTGAGACCTTCTCCTCGACCGCCTCGGACGGATTAATGGCGCTGGAGCGTTCGTTTTCGATCATGTCGCGCGGCATCAGGTGGCGGCGGTTTGATGTGGCGTAGAACACAACGTTTTCCGGGCGACCTTCGATACCGCCGTCCAGCACGGCCTTGAGCGATTTGTAATGCTGATCATCGTGGCTGAACGACAAATCATCGCAAAACAGGATGAACCTGTGCGGCGCGGCACGCAGGTGGTTCAGCAAGCGCGCGACCGAGCCCATATCCTCGCGCTGCAATTCGACCAGTTTCAGGTCAGGATGCTCATCCTGCAACGTACCGTGCACCGCTTTGACGAGGCTGGATTTCCCCATTCCGCGCGCGCCCCACAAGAGCGCGTTATTAGCCTTGTAACCCGCAGCAAAGCGGCGCGTGTTGTCCAGCAACGTATCGCGGGAGCGGTTGATCCCCACCAATAGATCAAGGTCGACCCGATTGACCTGTGTGACGGGTTCCAGCCGGTCAGGCTCGACATGCCAGACGAAAGCCGGGGCCGCATTGAAATCAGGTGTCGCCAGCGGTGCGGGCGCCATGCGTTCCAACGCGTCCGCAATGCGATTCAGGGCTTGGTCGTCCATCGGCTCCTCCGGGATGTTCTGGCGGAGTTCAACCATGTTCCGATCAACACAACAAGAGTAGCAATTGAAAAAGGCGCGCCTACCTTGGGCGCGCCTTTAAAGCTATTGGAACAGGTTACTTGTTCTCTTCGTAATCCTGCATCACGTCTGCGTCGGCTTCGGCCTCTTCATCGTCGTAGTATCCATCGGCGCGCAACTGTTCTTCGCGCTTCTTCTCGACACGGGCGACCAGGAATATTGAAATTTCATAGAGCCCGTAAACTACGACAAAGAGGATGATCTGGGTGATCACGTCCGGCGGTGTGACAATCGCAGCCAACACCAGAATGCCTACCACCGCATATTTACGCACTGCCCCCAGACCTTCGGCACTGACAAGTCCGGCCTTACCCATCAGTGTCAGCAATACGGGCAATTGAAAGCACAGGCCAAAGGCCACGATGAACTTGATGGTCAGGTTGAGATATTCCTGCGCCGAACCCTGAAACACCACGCTCAAAGGTGCGGTTGCGCCTTCTGCTACAGCTTCCCCTTCCGCTCCAAATTGCTGGAAACCGAGGAAGAAGTCATAGGCCAATGGCGTGACCACATAAAAAGCGAAGCTTGCGCCCAGCAGGAACATGAAGGGAGAGGCCAGCATGAACGGCAGAAACGCGTTCTTTTCCGATTTATACAGGCCCGGCGCCACGAACCTCCACATCTGCATCCCGATATAGGGAAAGGCCAGAATGAACCCGCCCAGCAGCGAAACCTTGATGGCGACAAAGAACCCTTCCTGCGGCGAGATGAAGATCAGCCCGCAATCCTGTCCACGCTCGGTCAGCACCTCACATAGCGGTTGCGTGAGGAAGTTGAACAGTGGCGTGGCCACGGTGAAACAGATGATCATACCGATCAGAAACGCCACAACGCAGTGGATCAGCCGCGTACGTAGCTCGGCCAGGTGCTCGATCAGGGGTGCCGAGCTGTCCTCGATCTCGTCGGTCTTGGTCATGTTTTGCTTTCGGTTTTCAGCGCTGCTTCGGCCTCTTCCGCCTTGGCCAGCGCATCCGCGGCTTCCTTGGCCTTGCGTTCAGCGGCAGCGCGCGCCGTTGTGGCTTGGATCTTCTTGGCTTGCTCTGCTCGCTCGGTGGCCAGCTTGCCGGTCTCGCTGTCAGGGTCGAACTTGGTTGGGTCGATGGATTTGGCCACGTCGCGCGCGGCTTCGTTGATCCCGTCCATCGCTGTACTAACCGGGTTGGTCGCCGCGTTCAGGCCCTTCTTGATCTCATTGACGCCTGCTTCGTCCGCAGCCTCGTTCATAGCAGTGCTGAATTCGCGCGCCATGCCGCGCGCCTTTCCGACGAACCGTCCGACATTGCGGAACAGCACAGGCAGGTCCTTTGGCCCCACCACGATCAACGCGACGATGCCGATGACCAGAAGCTCGGTCCAGCCCAGATCAAACATCTAGGCTCAGACCTTGTCTTTGTCAGTCTCAGGCGTGACGTCTTTGGCCAGCTCAGACGCGTCTTGTTCCAGCTCTTCCGAACCTTCCTTGATGCCTTTTTTGAACGAGGTAATGCCTTTACCCACTTCACCCATCAGCGAACTGATCTTGCCGCGTCCAAACAGGACGAGAACCACAACAGCAATCAGCAGGATACCCGGAAGGCCAATATTGTTGAGCATGACTTGTCTCCTTCTACGTCGGCGCAGCGCGCCGTGAATATGTCTGGCCCCGTGTCTACGCCCGTACGGGCATCAGCAAAAGTGCGACAGATCAAATCCGCGCGCAAAATTGAACGGATCATGCGTTTTTTGCGGACTCGCATTTCTCAACTGACAGGTTTATGTCAGTTGATATCACCTAGAAGGACGATATCGAAACCTGGTCTACGGAGAACCACATGACCCATGTCGCAGAAATCGTCACCTTTACCCTTGCCGACGGCACAAAGCCCGAACAGTTCGTCAGGCTAAGCCAAGCCTCCGAAGCCTTCGTCCGTGCGGCTCCCGGCTTTACCCACCGCCAGCTAAGCCATGGCGAAGATGGCCGCTGGACCGACTATGTCGTCTGGACCGATATGAAATCCGCAAAGGATGCCGCTGCTGCATTCATGCAACAGGATTTTGCACCCGCTCTGATGGCGGCAATCAACCCCGACAGCGCCCAGATGCGTCACGAGACCGTGCTATGGAACATGACCGCCTAAGGGCGGCTCAGACGGCGTGTCATGCGCCGCACTGACCGCCTGTTCGACATCATACAGATCCTGCGCGATGGTAACTTGCACCGCGCGCAGGACATCGCGGACCGACTTGAGGTGTCGGTCCGTACGATCTATCGCGATATGGACACGTTGGTGGCCTCGGGCGTTCCTGTAGAAGGCGAACGCGGCGTAGGTTACATGGTGCGTGAACAGATCACGCTGCCCCCGCTAAACCTGACACCCGCCGAGCTTGAGGCTCTGAACCTCGGCATGGCGATCGTTGCCGAGGCCGCCGATCCCGATCTTAAATCCGCCGCGGACTCTCTGGCCGAGAAAATCGACGCCGTCTTGCCCACGCAGGTCATTGCCGAGGCCGACAGCTGGAAATTCGCGGTCTATCCCTTCGCTGATGTCGTACGCGGAATGGCACATATGGCCCCGATCCGCGCCGCGATCAAATCGCGCCAGAAATTGCAGCTCAGCTACCGTCGCATTGACGGCGCGCTGACCGAACGCACCATCCGACCGCTGCATATGGAATACTGGGGCCGTGTCTGGACACTGACCGCCTGGTGCGAGCTGCGCGACGACTTCCGCGTCTTCCGCATCGACCTGATAGAAAACGTCACGCCTCTACCGGAACTCTTTACCGACGAACCGGGTAAAAGGCTCAGCGACTACGATCCCAATGCGTGATCCGTCCTTCAACTGGCCCCAAATACCTCCGCCGGAGGCATGGCCCGGAACGGGCCATTTCGGTCACTTCAGGTAAGGCTCGGGATCAACCGACTCGAACCCTTTGCGCACTTCGAAGTGCACATATGCATTGTCGCCTCCGCGCAGCGAGGCGATCTTTTGTCCCCGTCGCACCCGATCACCTTTCTTGATGGTGATATTGTCGACATTGGCATAAACAGTCAGCAAGTCATTGTTGTGTTTCACAACGATGATCGGAACCTGATCCGCATCCGCGGTGATCGCGGCGACCGTGCCTGCCTCGGCCGCACTGACCGACGCGCCTGGCGCTGCGGCGATATCTATCCCCTCATTCTTACCCTTCTTGTAGGTCCGAATGATGGTGCCGCTCACCGGGCTTGCCAACGCCGAGCTTCCCGAATTGGTCGGGGCCTCGGCTGTGATATCCGGCGCAGGCGTTGCCGCGGCAACTTTCTCATCCGGCAATGGCTGCGTCGCGCTCGGCGGCGTAGGAGTTGGTGAGCCTTCCCCCGGTTGGGTTACCGCAGTTGCCGTGGCGGCCGGCGCTGCTGCCCGAGGTGCCGGTTGATTCTTGACCGGGATCAACAGGTACTGGTCTTCGCGCACCATAAAGTCTGGTCCCAAACCGTTCCATTCTGCCAGAGACTCCACAGGCACCTGATAGAGCCGCGAAATTGTATAGGCTGTCTCACCCCGCTTGACCTTGTGCCGGATCGGCTCAGGCCCCGTAGCAACCGGTGCCGGAGCCGCAGCAGGTTGCGCGGGCTCCAATGTCGATGTCTGTACAGATCCTGTGTCCGGTGCCTCGTCAATCGCGGTTCCGGCAATGGTCGCAATATCAACATTGCTCGTCCCACCGACCGAGCGCGGCAAGGCCAAAACTTCACCGTCTCGCAGGCTGTCATTTGGCTGCAATCCGTTAAACCGGGCCAATTCGGCCACCGGCATGCCGATCCGGGTGGCGACATCGCCAACTGTGTCCCCACGGCGGGCTACCGCGACCTGATAGTTCGGATAAGTGATCACGCCACGCGCATCCGGCGTCGGGCGGTTGGCGGTCGCTGCGAGGGCGGCATCTGCAGTGGAGAACCCGCCGACATTGCCGCGCAGGTCATAGTCATATGGCCCTTCACACCCGGCCAGAATTGCCAGCGCGGCAACACCTGTCGCATAGCGGCGCATTGCTGATTTGGAAACTGCTCTCATTTTACTGTCCTCAACACCTGCCCCTGTTCTCCGGGGTTCTGGCGCCTCTAATATACCTTTACGCTCCGTCTTTTCCCAGCCCCTCAAGCAAGGGCACAAAACGGACCGGCAACAATTCGTCATAGTCCAGACCGGTTTCAGTGCGCGTGACCCGGATTAGGGTCTGCACCGCGTCCGACTGGCCCACGGGTAACACCATGATACCGCCGATTTTCAACTGCGCCAAGAGCGGCCCCGGAGGATCTTCGGCGGCCGCGGTCACAATGATACGGTCGAACGGGGCCTGCTCGGACAGTCCAAATGATCCATCCGACAGCATCGCGGTCACATTCGTCAACCCCAGCTCACGGAACAGTTCTCCCGTTTCGCGCACCAGCCTCTTGTGCCGCTCAACCGTGTAGACCCGGCGCGCCAGCTTGGACAGGATCGCCGCCTGATAGCCCGAGCCGGTGCCGACCTCTAGAACCGTATCACGCGGACGCACCTGCAGCGCCTGCGTCATCAGCCCCACAACCGAAGGCTGGCTGATGGTCTGTCCACAGGCAATAGGCAGTGGAGTGTCCTCATAGGCCCGGTCCGCGAACAGGCCTTTGACAAACTGCCCCCGGTCAACCTGCTCCATCGCCGCCAGCACACGTGCATCCGTTACCCCGCGCGAGCGCAGGGCAAACAGGAACTGCATTATGGTTTCTGCGCTTGGCCCAGTCATTCGATGACCTTTAGCGCCTCGAGCGTGTCATATGCTGTCAGATCAGCGCGCATCGGAGTGACCGAGATATACCCTTCCAGATTGACCGCCGCATCCGTGCCCGGAGCAGTCGGGTTATGTTGATACCCGCCCTTAATCCAAAGGAACCGGCGACCCGAGGGCGAGCTGTGCGGCTCGACAGAGAAATGTGTATCGCGCCGGTACCCCTGCGGGGCCACGCGCGTACCCAGCACCTCATCTGCGGGAACCGGAGGGAAATTCACATTATAGAACAGACGATAGTCGCCCTGCTGCTCGGGTGTCGCATCAAGAATGCGGCGCACCAGATCGGCCCCAAATTTGGCAGCCGCCTCAAACGGATCGTCCAGCCCCAGATTGCGCGGCCCGAAATACTGAGACAAGGCAATCGCGGGCACACCTTGCAACGCCGCCTCCATCGCGCCGCCGATTGTACCCGAATACAGCGTGTTTTCAGCCGAGTTGTTGCCCCGGTTCACCCCTGACAACACCAGATCGGGCGGCGCGTCCTTCATAACGTCGTGCAAACCGGCCAACACGCAATCCGCCGGAGACCCTTCGGCGGCATAGCGACGCTCGCCCAGTTTGGCGACCATCATCGGGTGGGTATAGCTGATGCAATGGCCCACGCCCGACTGTTCAAATGCAGGCGCGACGACCCAGACCTCGCCATCGGGACCGGCCAGTTCAGCCGCGATCGCTTCAAGCACAATCAGTCCCGGCGCATTGATGCCGTCATCATTGGTCAGAAGAATTCGCATGCCCGGTCCACCCCTCGTTTTGCCCTTGATAGACCCGCCTCAGCGCTGCGACAAGCAATGCACATGCGCAATCTGAGGCTTTCACGCACCACTTGGATGAAAATGCAGGATTTGAGCGTCAGGCCGGGAATACAAAACACCGGTCGCGGCGAATGGTCAGCCACATGACACGGCCCTCTTTGGGCACAAAGACGTTCGGGACCGTCGCCTTCAGGATCGAGCCATCATAGTCCATGCGAAACTCGACAAGGCTTTCATTTCCCAAAAACCGAGCACGCTCAACCACGCCTCGGGCGGCAATGCCGTCTGTCGGCGTCGGCGCAGGCCCTTTGCCATTGCGGTCGAAGTCCAGCTTGACGTGCTGGGGTCGAAACACGATTTCAACATCGGTCGCGTCCGGCACACCGGGCGCAAGAAAACGGCCAAACGGAGTATGCGCCAACGCACCATTAACTTGAGCCTTCAACACATTGATATCACTAAAAAACGAAACTGCTGCCTTGTCTGCAGGCCGGGTATAGACATTGTATGGCGCCCCCTGCTGCACAATCTTGCCGCGCCGCATCAGCGCGATTTCATCAGCCATTCGCATCGCCTCGTCCGGCTCATGCGTGACCAATAGAACAGCAGCGTCCTCTTCTTTGAGGACTGCGAGCGTTTCGTCCCGAATGCCGTCGCGCAGACGGTTATCGAGGCCCGAGAACGGCTCATCCATCAGCATGATCCGCGGGCGTGGGGCCAACGCACGCGCCAGAGCAACCCGCTGCTGCTCACCCCCAGATAACTGATGCGGAAATCCATCGATGAACCGCATCAGATCGACCTTGGTCAGCAGTTCCTCGACCCGCGCGCGTTTCTGCTCTTTGCTGCCTTTCAGGCCGAACGCGACGTTATCCGCTACGCTGAGATGTGGAAACAGCGCAAAATCCTGAAACATCAGCCCAATCTCGCGCCGTTCGGGCGGTACGCGGAATACCGTGTCACAGATCAGCTTGCCATCTACATAAATCTCGCCCGAGGTCTGCATTTCGACCCCCGCGATCATCCGCAATGTGGTCGACTTTCCGCAGCCCGAAGGCCCCAGCAGGCATGTCACCTGCCCCGCGTGTACGGTCAACGATACATCATCCACGACCGTCCGCCCGCCAAAGCGCGCAATCAGATTGCGGATTTCCAATCGAGGAGGAGTTGTCGTCACTGTCACCGATGGACCCCATTGCCTTTCCCGAACAAATCCATCGGGCTTAGGCGGGGATAACAACCCCGCCCATCAGGCGCAAGGGATCAGCAGCACCCGGTCGAGGCAGCTTCGCCCTGTATAACAAACGGGCTATCCCCGCCGCAGCCTTCGAAAATCCCGTAATGGGTCGAGAAATCGCCGATGAACTCAAAATGCCGTGCAAAACGGGTATCTTGCAGCATCATCCACGTGTTGCCACAGACCGGGAACACTTTGCCGGCCTCCATGGCGTGGTGATCATCCAGTACAAATTCATGCGGCGCATGCGGCACTGTGCCCTTGTAGATCACAGCCTGGCCGTAATCCTCGCACGCAGGCTCCAACTCCGGCAGCTTGAAAAGACGGTAGGTGGCCGAGATAAAGCTCAGCGGTGCGACCCGTTCTTCAAGAATTGGGTTTTCGATCGTCAAAGGACGATGCGTCACCCGGCGGGGATCGCCAAATCCGGCAACACGCGACATCGACAGAAAATCGTTCCAATAGAGCGCACCCGACAGGCATTCGCCATACAGGATCTCATCCTCGGCCATCGCCTTGGGCACCCGGCGGTCGGCATAGACGTCCGAGAAATACATCTCGCCACCCTCTTTCAGCAGCCGATGAGCACCGCGCAGCACAGCAGCCTTGTCGGTCGCCAGATTGATCACGCAGTTTGAGACGATGATATCGAACGATCCCGGTTCGAGGTCCAGCTCATCCAGCTTTTCGATATAGCCGTGGTGAAACTCGACATTGCTGGCCGAATGTCCGAATGCCTGCGCGTGATGGTCCTGATGCGCTCGTGCCACGTCGAGCTGCTCAGGCGTCATGTCAACGCCGACAACACGGCCCTTTTCGCCGACCATCGCGGATAGAGCATACACATCGCGCCCCGCACCACAGCCCAGATCCAGGATACGCATTCCCTCCAGATCCAACGGAGCAATCAGCCCGCATCCATAGTAACGTGTCAGCACTTCATCATGAATTTGCGACAGAATTTTCTTGAAATGATCCGGCATATCATCCGGAGTACAGCAGGCATTTGTTTGCAAATCCGCGCTGCCTTGCAACACCTCACCGTAGTAGTTCTGCACAGCCTCGTGCTTCATCGGGGCAATCCTTTTGTCACTGGTCTTTTGCAGCTAGTGCAGCAATCCACACCACGCAATCCACCAGCGCCCGATCTGACGAAACCGTGACAGGGCTCAGGCGAGCAGGTCGAAATCCACGCCTGCGTGCACGCGGCCGTTCACTTGAATCTCCAACCGATGCGGCCCAGGAACCAACTTGAACGTTGTTGCATTGCCCTTCAGCTTGTGCCGCTTTCTAAGTGTCAACTGACCACCAGTAAGCGCGGCCTGTTTCAACTTGTGAACCTTGGGTGAGATCTTTCCGCCAGGTCGTTGGAAATGAACGATATAGTCGACCAAGACTGGCTGATCTTCTGCGCCGCTCAGGCGGGTTTCAAACTCCAGCGCTTCACCAATCCGGGCCGGACCGTTTACCTGAATCTCAACCGCAATATCTGCATCGGGATCGTATCCAAGCACCTTCATCGCCTTGGGATGCCCAGATTTCACAAGGCCTCGTAATGCATGAGATGTCATCCAGTTCAGTTCATCCTTGTCCTGCCGCCCTGCCTTGCCCCAATCCCGCAGACGTTCCAGCACCAGATCGGGGTCTTTCCTGGTGATATCATTCAGATGATTGGCGACCGAGCGCGTCACATAGCGCGTCCGATCCCCGTGCAACCGGTCCAATAACGGCAATGGGTCTGACATTGCCAAGCCAACGGCCTGCCCCCACGGTAAACGAGGCCGCGTGCCCTCGCTGACCAGACGACGCACGTGATAGCTGGGATGGGTGCACCAGCCCTGCATCCGCGCCATGACCAGTTCGGAGTGGTGATTGAGGAACGGGCGGATCGCCCATTCCATCGAAAATCGCTGGGTCAGCTCTTCGAATACATCCAGCGCCAAAGCGGGATGATCCAGGCCGATTGCACAAACCCAATCACCCAAGGGCGCAAAGATAAAGTCTCCGAAGTCATCATCACTTTTGGCGGGGTCCAGCGGAGGCGGCAGCGCCCGCAGAATGACCGGTGCCACTGCCGGCAAATCGCCGGGCACCGATTCTTGCAGACACTCTGCAATCCACGCCATACGCTCTTTCAGTTCAAGCTCGGGCAAACGCGACATCACTTTCGCCGCGAATGCTTCTTCCTTGAAATCGGAATCAGCCTTGGCGAACAAGCCCGCAAGAAAGCTTACCTTTTCCGCGTTGAACAACTGATCTTTCAGAGAAAAGTTCTGTGCCATACCTACATCGTCAGATTGGTGCCACCACCGTCCAGCAAAATGTTCTGCCCGACTATGAACCCGGCGTGTTGCGAGCATAGAAACGCGCAGGTCGCCCCAAACTCTTCCCTCGTGCCATAGCGTCTCGCTGGGATGGTTGCAGCGCGTTCAGCCCGTGCCTCGGCCATCGAAATACCTTTCTGCTCTGACACCCCGCCATCCAGCGCGTTCGCGCGGTCGGTGGCGTGGATACCTGGCAGCAGATTATTAATCGTCACGCCATGTGGCGCCACCTGGCGCGATGTGCCCGCAACATAGCCGGTTAATCCAGTTCGCGCCGCATTTGACAGGCCCAGCACCGCAATCGGCGCGCGTACCGACTGCGAGGTGATATTCACCACGCGACCCCAGCCCTTATCCATCATGCCCGGCAGCAGAGCCTTCATGAAAGCTATGGGTGTCAGCATATTGGCATCCAGCGCTTTGATGAAATCATCACGCTCCCAGTCTGACCACATGCCGGGCGGAGGGCCACCCGCGTTTGTGACAAGGATATCAGCACCCTGCGCGGCACTTATCACCTCGGCCTGACCCTCTGGTGTGGTAACATCACAAGCCAATGTCTGCACGGCAATGCCATATGATGATCGCAAACGCGTGGCTTCGGCCTCCAACGTTTCGGCTCCGCGCGCGTTCATCACAAGATCGACGCCGGCTTCGGCCAACGCCTCGGCACAGCCCAATCCCAAGCCTTTGCTGCTGGCACAAACCAGCGCGCGTTTTCCGCGAATTCCCAAGTCCATTCTGACCCTCCCTATCTTCGGCACACATCTAACATCGGCCCGGCAAAGAAGGCCAGAATGGGATCTTGCGGATTAATAAAAGAACTCTTCACGCACGATCTTGCCATCGGCGACGTGATAAACACCGACCTCACGCATATCAAAGCTTTCACCGGTTTCTTTCACCTTGCCCTGCACTTCAAAGATCACGGCAAAGCGGTCGTCACCATGCGGGTACGGGCCACTGACGGACGCGCCCGATACTTCATGAGCGCCTTCCCACCATTCGTGCTTGCCACGAATAGCTTCCAATCCGTGCGTCTCGCGCCCCATGCCCGCAAAATCCTGTCCCTCAACAGAAACAGCATCCGAGGCATAAAGCTTCTCGAGGTTCTCCTTGGCCCGGTTCTCGCGGCATCCAGCAACCAGTTCGTCTGCGATTTCTTTCAAATTCATTGGTCCACTCCATATTTTGTTCACTATATGTTCTTATTGCCACAGCCACATGATTCGAACCACCCCCTTTGTCTTGCCTCAGTTGGATTCCCCGCCTATACGCGCGCTTATGCTTGATACTTCGAACCAACCCACCCTGCCGCCCGAGATCGCTCGTCGCCGGACATTCGCTATCATCTCGCACCCGGATGCGGGCAAGACGACGCTGACGGAAAAGTTTCTGCTGTACGGCGGCGCGATCCAGATGGCTGGACAGGTACGCGCCAAGGGTGAGGCACGGCGGACGCGGTCGGACTTTATGCAGATGGAGAAAGATCGCGGTATCTCGGTCTCAGCCTCGGCCATGTCGTTCGACTATGGGAACTTCCGGTTCAATCTTGTGGACACACCCGGCCACTCGGATTTCTCCGAAGACACCTATCGCACCCTGACAGCCGTAGACGCCGCCGTCATGGTCATTGACGGTGCGAAAGGTGTGGAAAGCCAGACGCAGAAACTGTTCGAGGTCTGCCGCCTGCGCGATCTGCCGATCCTGACCTTCTGTAACAAGATGGACCGCGAAAGCCGGGATACGTTCGAGATCATCGACGAAATTCAGGAAATGCTGGCGATCGACGTCACGCCAGCCGCGTGGCCTATCGGTGTGGGTCGCGATTTCATCGGCTGCTACGACATGCTGCGCGACCGGCTTGAGCTGATGGACCGCGCCGACCGCAACAAGGTGGCCGAAAGCATCCAAATCAATGGTCTGGATGACCCTAAGCTGGCCGAGCATGTGCCCGTTGAATTGCTCGACAAGCTGCTGGAAGAGGTTGAGATGGCGCGCGAATTGCTGCCCAAGCTCGACCCTCAGGCGGTGCTCGAGGGGCACATGACGCCGATCTGGTTTGGTTCGGCCATCAACTCGTTTGGCGTCAAGGAACTGATGGAGGGTATCGGCGCCTATGGTCCGCAGCCGCAGGTTCAGTCGGCTGAGCCCCGTCAGATCGCGCCCGATGAAAAGAAGGTCGCCGGTTTCGTGTTCAAGGTGCAGGCCAATATGGATCCCAAACACCGCGACCGGGTGGCGTTTGTCCGCATGGCCTCGGGCCATTTCAAACGCGGCATGAAGCTAACGCATGTGCGATCGAAGAAACCGATGGCAATATCGAACCCCGTGCTGTTCCTCGCCTCTGATCGTGAACTGGCCGAGGAGGCCTGGGCCGGTGATATCATCGGCATTCCCAACCACGGTCAGTTGCGCATCGGCGACACGCTGACCGAAGGTGAGGCGATCCGGGTAACCGGCATCCCCTCCTTCGCACCGGAATTGCTGCAAACGGTGCGCGCGGGTGACCCATTGAAGGCCAAGCATCTGGAAAAGGCCCTGATGCAGTTCGCCGAGGAAGGTGCCGCGAAGGTATTCAAACCTTCGATTGGGTCGGGCTTCATCGTCGGCGTCGTCGGTGCGCTGCAATTCGAGGTGCTCGCCAGCCGGATTGAGATGGAATACGGCCTGCCTGTGCGGTTTGAGGCGTCTCAGTTCACCTCGGCCCGTTGGGTCAGTGGCAACAAGGTTGAGATCGACAAATTCGTCAACGCCAACAAGCAGCATATTGCCCATGATCACGATGGAGATATCGTCTATCTAACGCGGCTGCAGTGGGACATCGACCGGGTCGTCCGCGATTATCCCGAGCTGAGCCTGACCGCGACGAAGGAAATGATGACCTGACGGACTCTGCGGGCAATCCAGAAGTGACCACATGGGGGATTGTGTCCACGATCCGCGCCCCGCGTGAGGATATTTTGCGCTTTGCCGCCCACCACCTCGATATCGGCGCGGACCGGATTCACATCTTTCTAGACGAGCCGGTCCAGGGGGACATCTCAGCCCTGCGCGAGCATCCCCGGATCCGGGTGCGTACCTGCGATGCGGCGTTCTGGAAGCGTCGCAGGCGTGAGAGGCCGGACAAACATCAGGTTCGACAATCCTCGAACGCGAATTTGATCTACAACAGGACTGATCTGGACTGGGTCGCACATATCGATGTCGATGAGTTCCTGTGGCCGATGTCCCCGATCCCAGACCTGCTGCGCGACATTCCCGATGACATCCCCGCCGTCCGCGTCCGCCCGATTGAGGCGCTGGCGGGTGGCCAGGACCTCTACAAAGCGTTCATTCCCGAAGGTCAGAATCGACAAGCGCTGGTCGAAGCGCTCTATCCCAATTTCGGCACTTACGTTCTGGCCGGTTTCATGAGCCACATTCAGGGCAAACTGTTCGTACGCGGCGGTTTGAAAAAACTGAGCGACCGTATCCACAACCTCTATCAGCACGGTGAGTTTCTGCCAGTCAGAACCGAGCTTCCTCAGATCGATCTGTGTCATCGCCACGCCCCGGATTGGGAGCATTGGCTGGCGCATTATCGTTTCCGCCTCGAACGCGGCTCGTACCAGGCCAGCCCGGATCGGCCGCGAAAGATCGGTGCGCTAGACAGGTACGAATTGATCACCCTTCTGGAAACCGAATACGGGCTCGATGGCCTGCGGGAATTTTACGATGAAATCAGCGCTGCTGACCCGGAAGTGCTGGAACGGCTTGAGGATAACGAATTGATCCGTCACCGGCCGCTTGATCTGGACCAAAAAGTCGCGAAACACTTTCCCGGAACCATCTGAATTGTTGCGGAAATCCTTGTTACCGGCAGATTTGCCACGGATTAAACCGACTTCATTTGACCCTGCCCCACGTTTTTGTTATGCCCGCGCCACAGCCGAAACGCGCATGGGGCGCATGGCCATCCGGGCCCGGCATTTTCAGACGCGCGGGCCAGGTCTAGTGTCCGCTTGAACCGGACATACATGACAAAGTTTAACGAACTGAACCTGAACCCGAAGGTCCTCAAAGCAATTGAGGAAGCCGGATACGAAACTCCGACCCCGATCCAGGAAGGCGCAATTCCAGCCGCGCTGGAAGGGCGCGATGTTCTGGGGATCGCCCAAACCGGCACCGGCAAAACCGCCAGCTTCACCCTGCCGATGATCACATTGCTGGCCCGTGGGCGCGCCCGCGCACGCATGCCACGCTCGCTGGTCTTGTGCCCGACGCGGGAACTGGCAGCGCAGGTGGCCGAGAATTTCGATACCTACGCCAAGCACCTCAAGCTGACCAAAGCACTGTTGATCGGTGGCGTTTCCTTCAAGGAACAGGATGCTCTGATTGACCGCGGTGTTGACGTGCTGATTGCCACTCCGGGCCGTCTGCTGGATCATTTCGAACGCGGGAAGCTGCTTCTGACAGGCGTTCAGATCATGGTGGTGGACGAAGCTGACCGGATGCTCGACATGGGCTTCATTCCTGATATCGAGCGCATCTTCTCGCTGACGCCATTCACCCGCCAGACGCTGTTCTTCTCGGCCACCATGGCGCCCGAGATCGAACGGATCACCGATACTTTCCTGTCGGCCCCCACCCGGGTCGAAGTTGCGCGTCAGGCCACCGCTTCGGAAACCATCGAACAAGGCGTGGTGATGTTCAAAGGTGGTCGCCGGGATCGTGAGGCCAGCCAGAAACGCAAAACCCTGCGCGCATTGATCGATGCCGAGGGTGACAAATGCACCAACGCCATCATCTTCTGCAATCGCAAGACCGATGTAGATATCTGCGCCAAGTCGCTGAAGAAATACGGCTATAACGCCGCCGCGATCCATGGCGATCTGGATCAGTCGCAGCGGATGAAAACACTGGACGGATTCCGCGATGGATCACTGCGGCTGCTGGTGGCTTCGGACGTTGCTGCGCGGGGTCTGGATATCCCCTCGGTCAGCCACGTGTTCAACTTCGATGTTCCCGGCCATGCCGAGGATTATGTCCACCGCATCGGTCGTACCGGTCGCGCCGGGCGCGAAGGCAAGGCAATCACGATCTGCTCGGGCCGCGATGAAAAGGCGCTGGCCGCGATCGAGAGCCTGATCCAAAAGGACATTCCGCGCATCGACAATCCGGTCAAGGCCGATGAGCCCAAGCCCGAGGCGCCAAAGCCAGAGAAGAAGGCCAAAGCGTCGGACAACAAAAAGAGCGAGAGCCGCAAAGAGCGCGAGCCCAAAACCCGTGGTCGTGGGCGTCGCGACGATGGCGGGCCAGCAGTTGTAGGCATGGGGGATCACCTGCCCAGCTTTATCGCTCTCAGCTTTGATGAGCGTCGCGCAGGCTAGATTGTCAGCACAAGCGCCAGTATCGACAAGCCAAGCAACGTCATTCCGGCGATCTCGCGCCGGGTGATGGTTTCACGGAAAAACAGCAGCGATGCGAACAGGCTGAGGATCAGTTCGATCTGACCCAAGGCCTTTACATAGGCTGCGTTCTGCAACGTGAAGGCGAAGAACCAGCAAAACGAACCACAGAGGCTGGTCAGGCCGACAAAAACACCGGTCCGGCGAGTCTCCCACACCGCGCGCAGCTCGGCCCTGTCTCGCCAAAGCAGCCACAGCCACATGCTGAGAAACTGAAGCGTTACCACGACGGCCAGTGTCACAAGTGCCCGGAACCACGCATCGATGTCGCCCAATTGCAAAGAGGCGCCGCGATAGCTGACCGAGGAGAATGCGAATAACACGCCTGACCCCAGTCCAAGACGCGAGGCTTTGTTTGTCAGATGTTGCCACCAAGCGCCGCTGCCTCCGGGCGTTTTTGACAATAACAGGACGGCCAGCAACCCAAGCAGAATTGCCCCCAGCGCCCCGGTAGAGACCTGATCGCCGAGGACAAGGAACCCCACAATAGCGGTTTGAATCACCTCAGTTTTCTTGAACGTAATCCCTACCGCAAAGTTGCGCTGCTTGAACAATGCCACAACGCAGATCGTGGCCAATATCTGTGTGGTCCCGCCGATGACAGCAAATATCCAGAACTTCGCCGACAGCGCTGGCAGTTCGTACCCCGTCGCGCCCAAAGCAATGAAAAGCCCCAGCAAGGCCAATGGCATGGAATAGGCGAAACGTGCAAATGTCGCCCCGGCAGCCGAAAGCTTCACGCTGCTCAGGGATTTCTGCAGCATGAACCGCACCGTCTGGAACGATGCGGCCGCGATGGTGACGGGAATCCATAAACTCATGGCTTCCCTTCTGTCGTTAAATCAAGGCTTTGGCCAGAGCGGATGCGCCACCGGATCCTTGGCGCGCCAGAAATACTCTCGGAATATCTGCCCGTACGAACGGTAGACATAAGCCTCGTTACAGGCCAAGTATCTTTCCTTGCCCGTGCGGTAGAGTGCCGGCAATCGATACCAAGGTGCTGATGGGTTCATATGATGAACGACGTGCAAGTTATTGTTCAAAAACAGAAATGCAAGGATTCCACGGTCTTCTACGATCACTGTGCGCGCGCGCGATCTCTCATGCGCGCGGTGTTCCAGGAATGTGCGGATCTTGACCAAACCCAACCCGATATATGCTGAAAGGGCGAAGGCCCAGATCGGCATTTGCGAAAGCGCGACGATCCAAAGAACCGCGACAACGCCGGGCATATGCAGCGCCCATGCCAACAAAATCGCCCGATCTCCGCGAAGTGCACCACGCAGTTCATCCCGCAAGAACGCAACCTGCCCGATCGCAGGCCCCAGAACCATCCGCCCCAGCAGAGTATTGTTCACTTGATACATCCGTCTTTGCCATCGAGCCAGAGACGCCCAGACCTGCGGGTCGAGATAGTTGGTCTCAGGGTCATCATAGGGATCGGTTAGGTTCGCGTCACAGTGATGCGCCAGATGCAGGTCCCGAAACCGATTGTAGGGAATGAACAAAGTCAGCGGCAGCGCCATCAGCGTCTCATTCAGCCACTTCTGGTGAAAGGGATGCCCGTGCAAAGCCTCATGGGTCAGCGAGGAATGCAGCGCAGCCACCAGCCCCATGAACGGGATCGCAAGCCAAAGCGATATGCCTGCCAACCAGAAAATCGCACCAATCCAGGCTAAATAGCACGCGATGATCAGGGCAAATGTCGCCCATTCAGGTGATTTGGGTGTGACCGGCTCAGCCATTGCGGCCCCACGTGATTCCGGCCCAGATACGCTCGTAAATTACATACATGGTCAAGCCAATGGCTGTATTGACCAAAGCAACCATCCCTCCAAGTGCTGCTGAACCCGTGGCGATCAAACCAACCAGCGTCATCATCGCCAGCCCCATCGCATTCCACACCAGCGCCTTCACGACCGACCTGCGTCGCGTTTCCATTCCAGACCCCATTCTTATTTTTGTAACACCAGCGTTACAGACAGAGCCAAGGGTCGTGAATTCTGAATATGATTAACAATTCTCACCAAAGGTGATATTAATCACCACATGATTGATAAAATCGACAAACGGGATCGTGCCCTGCATTTTCGCCAGCGCCTGACCCGAGCAATGCAGGATCGAGATGTCAGCCAAAGCGCCCTGGCACGCGACATCGGTGTTGACCGATCGACCGTTTCGCAGTTGCTGACCGGTGCGGGCGCGCGCCTGCCCAATTCGCATGTGGTCGGTAGCTGCGCCTCGGCGCTCGGGGTTTCCGCCGACTGGCTTCTTGGGCTTTCCAACCGACCCGAAAGCGCGGCAGAACTATTGGCCAGTTCCCTCACCCTAACCGAGGCCGCCCGGGCATTGGTTGATGAGCGCATTTTTGAATGGCATCAAGAGGCCGCCGGCTACAAGATACGCTACGTTCCGGCTACCCTGCCCGACATGCTCAAGACCCGCGCCGTGCTTGAATGGGAATACGCTCCGCATCTCGGCCGTACTGCAGATCAAGCCATTGGCGCCTCGGCAGACCGGCTGGCATGGATGCGCAGCGCCCAGTCCGATTATGAGATTGCCATGCCGTTGTACGAGCTTCACAGCTTTGCCTATGCCACCGGTTACTACGAGGGACTACCGCTTCAGGTCCGGTTGGATCAGATCGATCACCTGCTGTCGGTGTGCGAGCAGCTTTATCCACGTCTGCGCATCTATCTATTTGATGCAAAACGTCTTTACTCTGCCCCCGTCACGATATTCGGCCCACTTCTTTGCGTGTTCTATGCCGGAAGCCACTACATGGCTTTCCGAGACCGCGACCGGATTGAGGTCTTTACGCTCCATTTCGACCGGCTGGTTCGAGAGGCGGATATGACCGCGCGTGATTTCCCGGACCATCTGCAGCAATTGCGCTCAGAAATCTCTCAGACATGACCTGGGCTGAAAGCTGTAGTATAGTCACTTGGCGCGAAACTACAGACATTCCGATCTGAGATGGAGGATGACGGGAATGGACGCACTCAAAACCGCTGAATACGCACGTGCCCTTTATACGGCCCATGGCGATCGGGCCGAAGCCGAAGCTGCGCAGAAAATGCGCGAATGTGAAGCCGCCGGAAATCAGCAGGAGGCGCAGGACTGGCAAGCCGTCCGCAGCGCCATCCGCCAGATTCGGGGGCCAAATCAGGGCTGATTCACAGTTTCGGGTCAGGATTGACCGTATGGCCATCCACCGCGATTACCTGACCCGACACCAGCCTCGCTGCATCTGAAGCCAGGAATACAGCCATGTTCGCTATGTCCTGCGCCTCTACAAAGCGGCCCATGGACGTGCCCGAGGCATAGCCGTCGTAAACCTGATCCCGGGTCATGCCCTTGGCATCGGCCTCGCGCTGTAACACGCCCTCCATGCGTGGTCCTTCAACCGAACCCGGGCAGATCACATTGCAGCGGATACCGTGCGGCCCAAGCTCCATCGCCAGCGTCTTGCCCAATCCCACCATGCCCCACTTGGCCGCCGCGTACGGCGCGCGGTTGGGGTATCCGTACTGGCCTGCAGTCGATGAAGTGATCAAGATCGCCCCGCTGCGCTGCTGTTTCATCAGAGGTGCAGCGTATTTAGAGCACAAAAATGACCCCTCTAGATTGATGGAAAGGCATGACCTCCAATCCGTCAGGGAAACGTCCTCAACTGCTGCGGTGGGACCCGCTATCCCCGCATTCGCACAGAGCACATCAAGCCCGTCCCATTCGGTCTCAAGGTCAGTAAACGCAGCCGCGACAGCATCCTCATCCGACACATCAAGCTGGCTTTGCTTCCAATGCGCCGGGCAATCCGCCAACGCATCCGCATCAACATCCGCAACCCAGACCTGAGCCCCGGCAGCATCAAACGCTTCAGCCATGGCCCTGCCGACGCCAGAGGCGCCTGCGGTAATCAAGACCCGGCTGCTCATGCGGGCTTGCGGATCGCCGCGCCCGCGCCTTCGGGATAAGGCAACCCGGCCTGCGCCTCGGCAACCCGTGCCATCGCGGCCTCGATCTCGGGTGAAGGTCGGCTGGGGCGTCGGGTCTCAAGGCTGACATGCAGAAGAAAGCTTTCGCCTGTGGCCAACAGCGTTTCACCCTCGTACATGCTGTGGAAGACATGCAGCTTCTTGCCCTGCCCTAACAGCATCTGCGTACGGCATTCGATCCGCGACCCCGCATGGGTCTCCTGCATGTAACGGATGTGATTTTCGGCAGTGAAATAGCTGCCGCCTGTCGCGATATACTCCATATCGCAGCCAATGATTTCCATGAAACGATCCGTGGCTGCTGCAAAGGCCTCCAGATATTTAGCTTCATTCATGTGGCCATTGTAGTCGGTCCAATCCAGCGGAACGGCGCGCGACAGCGTGAGGATCGGCTGGCTCAGATCCGCCTCGTCCAGCGTCGGCAGCGCTCCTGGCTTCAAGGCCGCATCATGCTGGTTCAATACCGCCCCTGCACCATAGTTCTGGGCCTTCAGCGCCCGCATCATACCAACGAGGTTATTGTCCCGGATACGCTCCAACTCGCGGATCGAGTACTTGCCAGACTGCGCATCCGACTGATCCGCAATCATGTCGACCAACTCATCGGTGAACTCAGGCACGTCCATGAGCTTGGTCCAGGGCCATTTCAGCGCCGGGCCGAACTGAGCCATGAAATGCCGCATCCCGGCCTCTCCACCGGCCACGCGATAGGTTTCGAACAGTCCCATCTGGGCCCAACGGATGCCAAAACCCATGCGGATGGATTCATCGATCTCTTCGGTCGTTGCGATGCCGTCTTTCACCAGCCAAAGCGCCTCGCGCCACACCGCCTCGAGGAACCGGTCAGCAATATGCGCGTCGATTTCCTTCTTGATGTGCAGCGGGAAGAACCCCACCGAGGTCAAAAGATCTTTGGCCCGCGCGATCAAGTCAGGTGAATTCTTGTCGGTCGGAACCAGTTCGATCAGTGGCAACAGGTAGACCGGGTTGAACGGGTGTGTCACCACGATCTGCTCGGGTCGCAAAGCGCCTTCCTGCAACTCCGAGGGCTTGAACCCGCTGGTCGAGGACCCGATGATTGCATCTGGATCACAAGCCCCCTGCAAGCTCTTGTAAACCTTCAGCTTCAGATCGAGCCTTTCCGGTACGCTCTCCTGAATCCAGATCGCACCCTGAACTGCCTCACCGAGATCGTCATGAAAGCTCAGCGTCCCTTCTAGAGGCAGAGGTACATCGCTCAACCCCGGCAAAGAACGACGCGCGTTATCTAACACCTCACCGATCTTCCTCTCGGCTTCAGGGTCGGGATCGTATACCCGAACATCCCATCCGTTCAGCAGGAACCGGGCAGCCCACCCGCCACCAATCACTCCGCCTCCGATGATTGCTGCTGTTTTTGCTTGCTGTTCTTTGCCCACGATCCGCCTCTTCATCTGGCCAAAAATATCTCGGGGGTTTGGGGGCTGGCCCCCAATCCGCGACTACTTCGCAACCGGAGCCCGCTTGGTAAGCCCCAGCTTCTCACGTACTTCCTGCGGCCCGATCACCCGCGCGCCCATGTTTTCGATGATGCTGCCTGCACGCTCGACCAACTGCCAGTTTTCGGCCAGAACACCCTTTTCCAGCCACAGGTTGTCCTCCAGCCCGACGCGCACATTACCGCCCGCCAGAACCGAGGCCGCGACATACGCCATCTCATTGCGCCCCAGCGAAAACGCGCTGAACGTCCAGTCCTCCGGCACATTGTTCACCATCGCCATAAAGGTGTTGAGATCATCCGGAGCCCCCCACGGCACCCCCATACATAGCTGGACCAGAGCGTTCGGTTCCAGAACACCCTCTTTCACCAGCTGCTTGGCGAACCACAGATGGCCGGTGTCGAAGGCCTCGATCTCGGGCTTCACGCCCAGATCGGTCATCATCTGCCCCATCGCCCGTAAGGCGCCGGGCGTATTGGTCATCACATAATCGGCCTCGGCAAAGTTCATCGTGCCACAATCCAGAGTACAGATTTCAGGCAAGCACTCCGCTACATGTGCAACACGTTCAGTCGCACCAACCAGATCGGTTCCGGCCTCTGCCAAAGGCAGCGGATTTTCGATCCCGCCGAACACCATGTCTCCGCCCATGCCCGCCGTCAGGTTCAGAACCGCGTCTACTTCGGCATCGCGAATGCGGTCCGTGACTTCACGGTACAGCGCCAGATCGCGTGAAGGCGCACCGGTCTCGGGGTCGCGCACATGGCAGTGCACCACGGCCGCACCGGCTTTCGCTGCAGCAATTGCACTATCGGCAATCTGCTTCGGCGAACGCGGCACATGTGGGCTGCGATCCTGTGTCCCGCCCGAGCCGGTGACGGCACAGGTGACAAAGACTTCGCGGTTCATTTCCAAAGGCATGGCGTTATCCCCAGCTTATACCCGGTTTTACCGTGGGTTTTCCACAGGCTTCTCCCCGGATTCCGATTTGCGTCAACGCCAACTCTGACGCAGCCTTGAGGGAACCACTTAGCAAAATGCGAATCAGACTTGATGAAATCCGCAAAAAACATACTGCAGCCCGAACATCGCGCCCTGAAAACGGCGGTGCTGGTGCTGGACGAATGCAACACACTCAGCTTCGCGGCCGCCGTCGATCCGATGCGTGCTGCCAACCGACTGGCGGATCGGCCCGCTTTTGATTGGGACTACGTCACGGCAACCGCAGAACCCGCGATGCTGACCAGCGCCCTGAGTGTGCAGGGCATTCCCCTGGCCCGGTTGCAGGGCTGCGATCTGTTGATCGTAGTTGCCGGATTCCAATTGGCCCGTCATGCGACGCCCAGCCTGCTCGCCGGGCTCCGCAGGATCGCGGCCACCGGTGCAACAATCGCCGGGATAGATGGCGGCCCCTGGTTACTGGCTGAGGCTGGATTGCTCGACGGTCACGCGGCGACGACCCATTGGGAGGATTTGGAGAACTTCGCTGCGCGCTTTCCCAATGTCGATGTGCGCCCTGACCGATTTACCGTCTCCGATACACGCCTAACCTCCGGCGGCGCCGTCCCGGCGATCGATATGATGCTCCATATTATTGCTGCACGTCATGGCGCGGGCTTTGCCGCCCGCGTGTCCGGGCTATTCCTCTATGAAGGTACGTCTCAGCCCTCAAAACCACAAAGCCGCACCGGTGCGCCGCACCGTCACACCGCGCTCACTGCCAAAGCCAACTCATTGATGGAATCCTCACTGGACGACCCCCTGTCCCTTGCGCACATCGCCGATAGACTCGGCACTAGTACGCGCACCCTGCAGCAGCAGTTCCGCCTGCGCCTGAATACAACTCCACAGGATCATTACCTGCAACTCAGACTGGCCGAGGCCCGCCGTCTGGTTACCGATACCGACCTGCCGCTGATGGACGTGGCGCTGGCCACCGGCTTCGCCTCGCAATCCAGCTTCGCCCGCGCGTTCCGAACCGCCCACGGCCTCACGGCTCGCGACCTCAGGCAAGACCGTACGCAACCAACCCATCACTGACACGATCCAACTTCATCTGGCATAAAATACCTCGGGGGAGTCGCCAAAGGCGACGGGGGCAGAGCCCCCATCCCTTCAATATGGCATCGGAAACGCCCGATGCGCCGCACTGATCTCGGCCATCACTTCGGACGACAGCTTCAAATCCTTACCCGCCAGAATATGTTCTAGCTGCGCTACATTTGTCGCGCCAAAGATGGTTGAGGCCATGAACGGACGGCTGCAACACCACGCCAGTGACATGTGGATCGGGTCCAGCCCATGCCGCGCGGCGACATCCAGATAAGCCGCCACTGCATCAAAAACGCGATCTGTTTTGCGCCCGCCCATATTCGGCACCAGCGCCATGCGTGATCCTTCTGGAACAGCACCACCTTGATATTTCCCAGTCAGGAAACCTGCCGCCAACGGTGAGAATGATAGTAACCCGACATCTTCCAGAAGACACAATTCAGCCAGGTCGGTATCGAATAACCGGCAGAGCAAAGAATATTCGTTCTGGATCGACGCGACCCGAGGTCCACTAACCTCATCCGATGCCCGCAACCACTGAGCGGTACCCCAAGCGCTTTCATTCGACAGACCAAAGGCGCGGATATTGCCCTTGTCCACCTGCGCCTGCAGAGCGATCAGGCTTTCGCGCATCTCGTCCATAATCTCGTCCCGGTTGTGACCCGAGGGTGCATAGTCCCAGTTCTGTCGGAACATGTAGCTGCCACGATTTGGCCAGTGGAACTGATAGATATCTATACAGTCAGTCTGTAGACGACGCAGTGAACCCTCTATCGCCTCAGGTATGGTCTCTTTCGAGATTGGGGCGCCATTGCGCGCATGCACGAACCCTTCACCAGAGTGTTTCGTGGCCAGCACATAGTCCCCGCGCCGCGAAGGATTGGCGGCATTCCAATTGCCAAGAATCTCTTCGGTCCGCCCGACCGTCTCTGCCGAGATCGGGTTCACCGGATACATCTCAGCCGCGTCGACAAAGTTGATCCCACCCGCAAGCGCCATGTCCATCTGGCGGTGCGCCTCAGTTTCCGAGGTCTGAGTACCAAAGGTCATTGTCCCAAGACATAAATCCGACACCATGATCCCGGTGCGGCCCAAAGGCTTCATATCCATTTGAAATCTCCTAAAATATATTTGTGGCCGATCAAGCCTCGGCCTTTTTCTCCCATCGTCCGGATTCCTCGGACCAATACTGTGCCGAACACCCCGCCCCGGTCAGAGCCTTCCACTGCCCGCGCGCATGTTGAACCGCCTCCGGATCATTCCCGTCGAACAGAATGCAGACACGCTCCATGGTCGAAACTTCCTCCGCCTCAACCGTTGCCCCATCGACAGCCATTACACAGGTCGCGCCATTTGCTGCCCCTTGGCCGGTCGTCAGCAGAACGGGCTGTGCCGCGTCGTGCGGGCCACCTTCGCGGCCATGCGGCAAGAACCCGTCCTCAGGTCCCAGCCACAATTTCTCATCCAGCCAGTCCATCCGCGCAGGGTCGACACCCCGCACGGCAATCCGCCATCCGGCCTGCCGTGCCTTGTCGAGCAGCACAGGCAATGTGTGCTCCAACGGCTGACGGGTCAGGTGGTAGAAATAGACGGCACCCATGCGCTTACTCGAAATTGTCCTGCACGAACCGGCTTAGCGCGCGGACGCCCCAGCCCGTGGCCCCTTTCGGTGCATAAGCGGTCTCGGAAGAGACAGAGGCCACACCTGCGATATCCAAGTGAATCCACGGCGTCTCTTCCTTGACGAAACGCTGCAGGAACTGCGCTGCGGTGATCGAACCTGCGGGCCGCCCGCCCACGTTCTTCATATCCGCAATGCGCGATTTAAGTTGTTTGTCGTAGCCTTCACCCAAGGGCAGCCGCCATGCGCCCTCGTCCTCGGCCTTGGCCGACTTCAGGAAGGCGTCGCAGAAGGTGTCATTGTTTGAAAACACACCGGCATTCTCATGCCCAAGACCAATGATGACCGCGCCCGTCAGAGTGGCCAGATCGATCATGCCCACCGGCTGGAACCGATCCTGCGCGTACCACATGACGTCACACAGAACCAAACGACCCTCGGCATCGGTGTTGATGATCTCGACAGTGTCGCCTTTCATCGAAGTGACCACATCGCCCGGGCGAGAGGCATTGCCCGAGGGCATGTTTTCGACCAACCCGACCAGCCCCACGACATTGGCTTTGGCGTTGCGCTTGGCCAACGCTCGCATGGTTCCGGCAACAACACCCGCGCCGCCCATGTCCATGGTCATGTCTTCCATGCCTCCGGCCGGCTTAAGCGAGATACCGCCGGTATCGAACACGACGCCCTTACCGACCAAGGCCAGTGGCGCGTCATCCTTGTCGCCGCCGTCCCATTGCATCACCACAACTTTCGAGGGGCTGACCGAGCCCTGCCCGACGCTCAGCAACGTGCGCATGCCCAGTTCGGCCAGCTTGTCCTCTTCCAGAACCTCGACCTTCAGGCCCAGCGATTCCATCTCGACCAACCGGTCCGCGAACTCAGTTGTCGTCAGCACGTTTGCAGGTTCATTTGTCAGATCTCGTGTCATGCGCACACCGTCTGCGACGGCATAGAGCGGTGCAAAAGCGGCTTCGGCCTCCTCCGGCTTGGAGTGACCGATGGTGATCTCACCCGCCGGGTCTGAGTCCTTGGATTTGTGGACATCGAAATCGTAGGCCCGCAGTACCATGCCCAAGGCTACCTCTTCGATACGCGCGTGATTGGCGGCCATGACCAGCACGGGTTTGCCCGCTGCAGCTTTCGCCAGATTGGCCCCGGCCTTGCGCGCCTCGTCCGCGTCGGGGCGACGCGGCAACACCAGAATGTCCAGCGCCTCGGCCACCATTCCGGCAGGCCAGGCCAGCGAAATAACATTGCCCGACTTGACCTTGCTGAACCGCTCGCTTTCGACCAGCCGCGCAACCGCGCCTTTGGTCAGGCGATTGGCTCGACGCGCGGCGGGGCTCATCTTGCCATCGGCGGGAATGAGAATGGCCACGCGCCCTTCGGTTTGCGCTATCGCATCAAGGTCAAAGGGGGTGAATCGGACGGGCACAAGACTGCTCATATCATTCTCCTGAAAAATGCGTTGCCCAAGACCTAGCCCGCGCAGCCACCGTTGACCAGATAGCAGTTTTCCCCGCCGGGCAATTGCATTATGGTCGCGCGAAAATAACGGCAGGCTCGGGGGAGAGAACGTGACACCAATCGGCAGTTACAGGCCGTC
Organism: Ruegeria sp. SCSIO 43209; assembly: GCF_019904295.1. Classification (NCBI taxonomy): domain Bacteria; kingdom Pseudomonadati; phylum Pseudomonadota; class Alphaproteobacteria; order Rhodobacterales; family Roseobacteraceae; genus Ruegeria; species Ruegeria sp. SCSIO 43209. Next base: position 1,142,208 of record NZ_CP065359.1, on the reverse strand, counting down.
GCGCATGATTCCATGCCCGATTGTGATTCTTGGATGCCGGGGTTTGACGGGGATGCCCAAGTGATCCTCGACCGCTATTTTGCCCGCCGCTTTATTCAAAGCTTTCTTGTAATCGGCGGCATTTTTCTGACCTTGATGATCCTGATCGATCTGATCGAACAGGTGCGGCGGTTCGATGGCGTTGACCTATCCTTTGGCCAGTTGCTGCAACTGACGTTGCTGAACACACCGGCCGCGATCAGCGAGATGTTACCCCTGCTAATGATCCTGGCCACCATCGCGCTGTTTGTCGGCCTCGCCCGCAGCTCCGAACTGGTGGTGACCCGCGCTATCGGGCGATCCGGTATCCGAGCCCTGCTGGCGCCCGTGTTGCTTGCGCTGACCATCGGCGCACTTGCTGTGACTTTGCTGAATCCCATCGCGGCCGCGACGTCGGAAGAGTTCCAACGCTTGTCCGATGGCTATCGCAACCAGGGTGGCTCAGCCCTGTCCATCAGCCGCGAGGGGTTGTGGCTGCGCCAGAGCTCAGCCAACGGTCAGTCGGTGATTCACGCAACCGGCACTGTCAACGGCGACCGGTTCGCCCTGCGGAACGTGACCATCACAACGTTCTCATCCGACGGCAAGCCGAACCAGCAAATCTCGGCCCAGCAAGCTGATCTGGAGGATGGATTCTGGACCTTGCATCAGGCCAAAATCTGGCCCATTCAGGACGATCTCAATCCCGAAGCAAATGCCACCAGCCATGAGATCCTGAACCTACCCACAACGCTGACCAGAGACCGGATTCTGGACACTCTCGGGCAAAAGGATTCAGTTTCGGTCTATGATCTGCCCCAGTTGATTCGTGATCTGGGCGAGGCGGGATTTTCAACCAAGCAATATGAGGTCTGGCTGCAGGTACAACTTGCGCGACCCCTGTTTCTGGTTTCGATGGTTCTGATCGGGGCCGCCTTCACAATGCGCCATGTCCGGTTCGGCGGCACCGGAGTTGCCGTGCTGACCGCTGTATTGCTGGGGTTCGGTATCTACTTCATCCGGAATTTCGCCCAAATTCTTGGCGAAAACGGGCAATTACCTATTCTGGTCTCGGCCTGGGCCCCACCCTTTGCGGGCATTCTACTGTCTCTGGGCCTGTTGCTACATGCGGAGGATGGCTGATGCGCTCCGTCCTGTCTTTGTTGCTGTCGAGCGCACTGATCCTCTCGCTGCCAGCAGCAGCTGCCGCTCAGTCCGAACCAGAAGGTGCCGCCAGCGAGGCTGACGCGACTGAACAGAATCAACCCGCCCTACTGGTGGCCGATGAGATATTCATTACCCCGGATCGCAAACTGGTCGCAGAGGGGAATGTCGAGGCCTTCCAAGGCGACGTCAAACTGACAGCGCAAAGCGTCACCTATGATCGCGAAACCGGCGAGCTGACCCTGACCGGCCCAATCCGGATCGATCAAGGCGGGAACAGCACATTGCTGGCCGATTCCGCGCAGTTGGACAGCGGGATACAGAATGGACTTCTGATGGGCGCGCGCATGGTCTTTGACCAGCAAGTGCAGATCGCCTCAGTCCAGGCCACCCGTGCGGCAGGTCGCTATACGCAATTCAGCAAGGTCGCTGCAACCTCATGTCATGTCTGCGCGAATGGCAGACCCCCGATCTGGCAAATTCGCGCCCGGAAAGTGACCCATGACCAGCTTGAACGGCAGCTCTATTTCGAAGGCGCACAGTTCCGAATACTCGATGTCCCGGTCTTCTACTTTCCCACGCTACGCCTACCCGACCCGACACTTGAGCGGGCGACCGGCTTTCTCGTGCCGTCGATCCGCACCACTTCGCAACTGGGCACTGGAGTTCAGGTGCCGTATTTCTTCAAGATCGGAGATCACAAGGACCTGACTCTGACGCCCTATCTGTCGTCCAAGACCCGCACACTTGGGTTTCGTTACCGGCAGGCATTCAAACGCGGGCGCATTCGGCTGCGAGGCTCTTATACACGCGACGACCTGCAGCCCGGTCAGGATCGGGGGTATTTCTTCGCCGATGGCCGGTTCGGTCTTGGAAATGACTACCGGCTGACATTCGATATCAAAACAACTTCGGATGACTCGTATCTGGCAGATTACGGCTTGCCCGATTTTGACCGCCTGCGTAGCGAAATTGCACTTGAGCGGATCAAGCGTGATACGGCGTTCAGAACCAGCTTCATCCACTACAAGTCCCTTCGGGATAGCGAAAATCAGGATGAAATCCCATCGCGTGTCTTCGACATCAACTATCGAAAGCGATTCTTCCCCAGCACCTTAGGGGGTGAAGTTGAACTAAGCCTCGATGGTCACACCCACACGCGAACCAGTGACGAAGATATTATTGGTCGCGACGTCGCCAGGGCAACATTCGATGCGGAATGGCTGCGCAACTGGACCTTTGCGACAGGATTACGTGCAGAGGCATTGGTGGGCGCGTCAGTGGATACGTTCAATATCCGCAATGACAGCGAGTTTCCGAACAATGTAACCCGCTCGACCCCGCGTGCAGCTTTTACCCTGCGCTACCCCATGCTGCGCCGCGAGCAGTCCGGTGCAACACAAATCCTTGAGCCAATCGCGCAAATTGGTTGGACGCATGTTTCGAACAATGACGTTCCCAACGATGAAAGTACCTTTCAGGAACTCGATCAGGGCAATCTTTTGTCCCTTTCGCGCTTTCCGGCCCCCGACCGCCGCGAAGACGGTGCAACCGCCGTTGTGGGCCTGAACTGGTCTCGGTACAATGCTGACGGCTGGCGGGCGCTGGCGACAATCGGACAGGTCTTCCGGTCCGATGCGGATTCGGATTTCACGCTCACATCGGGGCTGCAGGGTACCAAGTCCGACATTCTGCTTGCCGGGCAATTGAATAACGGCAAGGGGCTGACATTGGCCGCGCGTGGGCTTTTAAACAGCGATTTCAGTTTTACCAAAGCTGAAATTCGTGCAGGCTGGTCTAATGGAGATACGGCAATCTCCGGCGGGTACATCTGGCTCGAACCTGATCCTGCTGAAGCAAATAATGATGAAATCTCGGAACTACGGGTCGGTGGCCGCTACCGCGTAGACCAAAATTGGCTAACCCTTGCCAGCGCACGCTATGATTTCAGCGAATCCGAACCACTCCGCCTTGGGTTCGGCGTGACCTACGAAAATGAGTGTGTGCAGGTAAATGTGAACGTCAACAGACGCTTTACCTCCACATCAAGTATTGAGCCTTCGACAGAATTCGGCTTTACCGTTGCCCTGACAGGGTATTCCGTCGAAGGCGATGGACAGAAGTTTAAGAGAAGATGCAGTTGATCTCAGGTTTCACAAAATCTCTCCGCTCTGGCTGCCGCAGATCGGTGCTGCCGGTGCTAGCTGCCGCGCTTGTTGCAATGGCCACACCACAGGTCCAGGCTCAAAGCCTGTTCTCGCCTGCAATCCGGGTCAATCAGGACATCGTCACCTGGTATGAACTTCAACAACGTCAGCAGTTTCTCGAACTGCTCGGCGTTCCGGGCAGTTCCGAGCGCGAAGTCCGCGAAGCCCTGATCGAGGATCGTCTGCGCAAACAGGCGATGCGCGATGCCGGCATCGAAGCCGCGCCCGAAGATATCCAGACCGGGATTGATGAATTCGCCTCGCGCGGAAACCTCAGCAGCGAAGAGTTTCTGCAGCTGCTCAACGATGCGGGCGTATCAAAGGAAACCGTCCGGGATTTTGTCGCCGATCAACTGTCCTGGCGCGACTTTGTCAGTACCCGCTTTCTATCGCAGGCTCGTCCCTCGGAAGATGAGATCAACCGTGCACTGGGTCAGGGTGGCGGCGGCGGCCTGCAGGTTTTGTTGTCCGAGATTATCATTCCGGTAACACCGCAGACCCTGGCGCAGGCTGAAGCCCTGGCCGATGAAATCTCACAACTTCCCGATCAAGACAGCTTTTCTTCGGCTGCTACGCAATACTCTGCCGCTGCCACACGCGAGAATGGCGGGCGACTGGATTGGCTGTCGCTCAACAACCTGCCTCCGGCCCTGCAACCCGTCATTCTGGGCTTGAAAAACGGTGAGATCACCGACCCACTGTCGCTCCCGAACGCCGTTGCTCTGTTCCAGATGCGCGGTATCCGCGAAGTTGCCGCTGGTGCCCCAACCTATTCCGAGATCGACTACGCGATCTACTACCTTCCCGGTGGCCGCAGCGCCGAAACGCTTGCGAAAGCCGAAAAGCTCAAGGAAGAGATCGACACCTGCGATGACCTCTACGGCATCGCCAAAGATCAATCGCCCGACGTGCTGGAACGCCTTACCCAAAGCCCCTCGGCGATTCCACGCGACGTAGCGCTTGAGCTGGCCAAGCTTGATCCAAATGAGGCATCGGCCACGCTGACGCGCAACAACGGGCAGACGCTGATGTTCCTGATGCTGTGCAATCGCACCCGCAACCTGGGCGAAGACACCACCCGTGTGGACGTAGCAAACGCACTGACCCAGCAGCGGTTGCAGGCCCTTGCAAACAGCCTGCTGGAACAGCTGAGGGCCGACGCCGTCATCATCGAACAATGATCGCCCCAATCGCACTAAGCTGCGGTGAGCCCGCCGGGATCGGACCCGAAATCGCAGCCAAAGCTTGGGCAGCCCTGCGCGATACCTGTCCGTTCTTCTACATCGGCGACGCATCACATTTACCCGATGGAACACCCATTACCCGGATCGCCAACCCGTCTGAAGCGACACCGGCCAGCGCCTCGGCTCTGCCGGTGCTGCATTTCGACTTTCCTGCCCCGAACACTCCCGGCCACCCCGATCCAGCAAACGCACTTTCGGTCATCGATTCTATTGAAAAGGGTGTTGAGCTGGTGAGTTCCGGCGCAGCCTCTGCACTTTGTACCGCCCCGATCCACAAAAAGGCGCTGATCGACGGTGCGGGTTTTGCCTTCCCCGGCCATACCGAATTTCTTGCGGCGTTGGCAGGCCGGTCGCGCGTGGTAATGATGCTGGCCAGCGAACAGCTCCGCGTGGTTCCTGCCACCATCCACATCCCGCTCTCCCAGGTCCCAAGCGCACTCACCCCAGAAGTGCTGCAAGAAACCATCGAGATCACCGCCCAAGGCCTGCGCACCCAATTCGGTATCCACCATCCTCGCATCGCCATCGCGGGGCTGAACCCCCACGCTGGCGAAGGCGGGAAAATGGGTACGGAAGAGCTTGACTGGATCGCGCCACTGATCGCAGACCTCGATCCAATCGACTACGCAGTGACGGGCCCGCACCCCGCCGATACCATGTTCCACGCCGCTGCGCGCTCCCGCTATGATGCCGCGATTGCAATGTATCACGACCAGGCCCTGATCCCGATCAAGACACTGGATTTCGACCGCGGTGTGAACGTAACCTTGGGCCTGCCCTTCGTCCGGACCTCGCCGGATCACGGCACCGCTCTGGATATCGCGGGCCAAAGCAGCGCGAACCCCAACAGCCTGATCGAGGCCCTGAAGCTCGCCCAGCGAATGGCGCAGTCCCGCTAATGCTTCATCTGGCCCCAAATACCTCCGCCGGAGGCAAAAAAATCTCTGGCGCTCTCCCCGCAACCCGCGCGACGGTAAAGTCATGAGCGCCATCGACTCCCTCCCCCCGCTGCGCGAGGTTATCGCAACTCACCAACTTTCGGCCCGCAAGTCGCTGGGCCAGAACTTCCTGCTCGACCTCAACTTGACCGCCAAGATCGCGCGGCAGGCGGGTGATCTGACTCAATGCGATGTCCTTGAAATCGGCCCAGGCCCCGGAGGTCTGACTCGCGGGCTTCTGTCCGAAGGCGCGCGCAAGGTCGTGGCCGTGGAAAAGGACACCCGCTGCATCGCCGCCCTGAACGACATCGCCACCGCCTATCCGGGCCAGCTGGAAGTGATCAACGGCGACGCGCTGGAAATCGACCCGCTGGCCCATCTGACGCCTCCGATCCGGGTGGCCGCCAACCTGCCCTACAATGTCGGGACCGAGCTTCTGGTCCGCTGGCTCACCCCGCCCGAATGGCCGCCCTTCTGGCAGAGCCTGACCCTTATGTTTCAACGTGAAGTGGCCGAGCGGATCGTCGCCCAACCCGGCAGCAAGGCCTATGGCCGCCTCGCCATCCTTGCCCAATGGCGGGCCGAAGCGCGCATTGCAATGTCCCTGCCACCCGGAGCCTTCACTCCACCGCCCAAGGTCTCAAGCGCCGTGGTTCACCTGACTGCCCTGCCCGAACCCCGCTATCCCGCTGACGCCGCAACCCTGTCGCGCGTGGTTGCCACAGCCTTCAATCAGCGCCGCAAAATGCTGCGGGCCTCACTGAAAGGGGCAGCGCCAGATATCGAGGACCGCCTGATCGCAGCCGGTATCAAACCCACCGACCGGGCCGAGCAGATCCCGCTCGAAGCCTTCTGCGCGCTCGCGCGCGAAATTCGCAAACCCTGAACGAAAAAACCCCAGGCCTTTGCCCGGGGTTTTCATTCAATTCATGATCAAAAAGCGCTTATTCAGCTGCCTCGGGTGCGTCGCCCTTGTCAGCGGGTGCATCCTCAGCCGCAGGGGTGGCAGCCTTTGGCTTCCGGGTGCGCGGGCGGCGCGGCTTTTCCTTACGCTCGGTCGCTTCGGGTTGCTCGGCATCCTTGCTTTCCGGCGTCTCGACCAGCCCTGTATCGGGCGCAGCCGCCTCATTCCCGAAATCCACAACGTCCGGCTGCGGAGCCTTGGCCGGATCGGCCTGACGGGCTGCTTCGCGTTCCTGACGCTCGGCGCGTTCACGATCACGCTCGGCCTGCCGTTCGCGGTTCTGACGCTCTTGCTCTTCGCGGCGCGCTTCGATCTCGCGCTGCGCTTCGCTTAGCATGCGCAGATAGTGCTCGGCGTGTTGCTGAAAGTTCTCAGCTGCCACGCGGTCATTCGACAGCTGAGCGTCGCGCGCCAATTGGTTGTATTTGTCAATGATCTGCTGCGGTGTGCCACGCACCTTGCCTTCGGGGCCCGAGCTGTCAAAAACCCGGTTTACGACGTTTCCGCCAGAAGGACGATTGCGGTTGTTCTTGGCCCGCGAGCGGGATTTGGAAGATCTCATCTTACTTTACGTCAGCCTTATCAATTCACTGTCGATCAACCCGTATCTAACGCTGCTCAGTGGCTTGTGCCGTTACGCGCTATCGACTTTTTGGGCTTGGCGTCAGGGGTGCGCTGAAACAGCGTCAACCTCGCCGACTAATCCTGAGTAAACATGTCCTGAGCGTTCAGACAAGGGGATTCTCGAAAATGTCGCAGCTTTTTTACATCAATCGGCATTTTTCGGCCTCAGTTTCGCTTAGAAGGCGGCATTCTGGCCCCCACAACACGATCACGCCTGTCCAGATCGGGGATCACCTTTACGCCGGTCAAACCAGCGGCATCAAAAAGGGCAGAAACATAAGCGCCCTGTGTCGGGCCAATTTCAACCAAGATACGCCCGCCGGGCATCAGATAATCCGGAGCCGACGCCGCAATACGGCGATAGGCATCCAGACCGTCGCCCTCATCCGTCAGCGCCATGCGCGGCTCATGCTCGCGCACTTCAGGGGAAAGCGCGTGCATCTCGTCCGCTGAAATATAGGGCGGATTCGAAACAATCAGATCGAACTGACCTTCAATGTTTTCGAACCAGTCAGATTGCCGAATCTCAGCGCGCGCCTGCACCTGATGCTGTACTGCATTGGCGCTGGCCTGCAGGCAGGCAGCTTCGCTGAGGTCGGCGCCGACGCCCGAGGCACTCGCCCGCTCGGCCAGCAAGGTGATCAGGATACAGCCCGAGCCCACACCCAAATCGAGTACATGATCAAACGGCTCGCTCAGCGCCGCCTCGATCAATGCCTCGGTCTCCGGGCGCGGGTCCAGCACATCGCGACTGACCCGAAACCGCCGACCATAGAATTCACGCTCGCCCAGCAGATGCGATACCGGCACTCGGATGGCCCTTAGCGAGATCAATTGATCGTAGCGTTCCGCGATATCCACCGGCAGTTCCTCGGGCGCGATCAGCGTCACCCGACTGGCCTCGATCCGCGCCGCATGCGCCAGCAGCACCCGCGCATCCCGCGCTGGATCAGGCACACCGGCTGCGCGCAAACGTGCGGTTGCAGCGACCATGGCCTGCGCGGCTGTCAGCGCCGCAATCATTGCGCCATTTCGGCCAGAAGCCGAGCCTGATCATCTGCGGTCAGCGCGTCGATCACCTCATCCAGATCGCCCTGCATCACCTGATCCAGCTTATAAAGCGTCAGGTTAATGCGGTGATCCGTCATGCGGCCTTGCGGGAAGTTATACGTCCTAATCCGTTCCGACCGGTCACCTGAACCGACCTGACTGGCGCGATCCGCCGAGCGTTCGCTGTCGATCCGCTGCCGTTCAAGATCATAAAGGCGCGTTTTCAGCACCTGCATCGCTATCTCACGGTTTCGGTGCTGGGATTTCTCGGAACTGGTCACCACGATTCCGCTGGGCAAGTGAGTAATCCGCACAGCCGAATCCGTCGTGTTCACGTGCTGCCCCCCCGCGCCCGAGCTGCGCATCGTGTCAATTCGGATGTCATTGGCATCGATCTGAATGTCCACATCCTCGGCCTCTGGCAAAACCGCCACCGTCGCCGCCGAGGTATGAATGCGCCCACCGCTTTCGGTTTCGGGCACGCGCTGCACGCGATGCACGCCGGATTCGTACTTCATCCGCGCAAAGACATTGTCGCCCTTGATATGTGCCACCACCTCTTTGATCCCACCAAGATCAGACGCTTGTTCCTCGATGATCTCGAACTGCCAGCCCCGCGCTTCGGCATAGCGTTGATACATGCGCAGCAAGTCTCCGGCAAACAGCGCGGCCTCATCCCCGCCGGTGCCGGGGCGTATTTCCAGCATTGCCGGGCGCGCATCAGCCGCGTCTTTGGGCAACAGCGCCAGCTGCAAGGCATGCTCCGCCTCGGGGATACGCGCCTGCAGTTCTGGAATTTCCTCTTCGGCCAGCTCTTTCATGTCCGGGTCGGACAGCATTGCCTCGGCCTCGGCCAGATCTGAAACCAGCTGACGCCACGCCATGATCTGATCGACCACCGGCTTGAGGTCGGAATATTCCTTTGCCAAAGCTGCAATATCCCCGCCCGAGGCACCATCCGCCATGGCCGCTTCGAGGTATTGGAATCGCTGAGTTATCTGTTCAAGGCGTTCTTCGGGGATCATCCGCGCGGTGTCTATCATCCAGAGGCTTTGGTCAAGGCCCTGCCTTGTGCTAGGCTTGGGCCATGAAGCGACTGATCCTAGCCCTGACACTCATTGCGACGCCCGGAATGGCCGATGTTGTTGGCCCCGGAGGCAAAGTGCAAGACTGCTATTGCACCGACAAATCCGGCACCCGCATCGAGCTGGGAGAGATGATATGCCTGCAGGTCGACGGCCGCATGTTCATGGCTCAATGCCAGATGTCGCTGAACGTGCCCATGTGGCGCGAGGTGCAAGAGGGCTGTTTGTCGTCAGGGTTGCAGCAAAGCAAGCCATTGGGTGACCCGGTCCCGATTGACGCCGAAATCTTTCCGGCCAAATCTTAATCTTGCATAGATACGCAGCGTATCACCGTCTAGCTGCACGGTGGTGTAATCGGGAAAACCGAACACCTTGGTACGGGTGATATAGGTGATCATGCCCTCTTCCAGCGATCCGGCCAGCACACTGGTGCGTGGTGTTGCGCGCGCAATTTTATCGAGACGCGCCAGCCCATCAGGACCGGTTTCGACGACCCGAACGACACCACCCTTCAGGTCTCGTTCCGTGTCTTCAGGGGCCACATGCCAGCGCACAGGATCTGAAGGCGCAAGTCTGATATAGGCACCCATTGCAAGGCCCACCGCAATCAACAGCCACAGCAACATTTTTATCTGCCCATTCATTCCCGCTATGCCCTGCTTACTCGGTCAGAGGATGGCGTCGCACCCCTATCGTGACGTCACTCCGGGCAGAATGCACAGCATCTCGAACAGTAGATTGGCTGCGGTCAGTGCCGTATTGCCCGACGGATCATAGGGTGGAGATACTTCGACCAGATCGCAGCCCACCACATTCATGCCTGCCAGCGCATGGATCAACTGCAGCGCCTGCGGAGTGGTCAGACCTGCGATCTCGGGCGTGCCTGTTCCGGGTGCATAGGCCGGATCGAGGCTGTCGATATCGTAGGTGATATAGACCGGGTGATCGTCAACAGTTTTACGGATCAAAGAGCCGATTTCGGTCAGGTTCTGTTGCCACAGCTCCCACGCCGGGTACTGACGGAACCCCCAACCCTGTGCCTCGGTAAAGTCGCTGGCGGCGTAACCCGAGCCTCGAATGCCGATCTGAAAGGTCTTGTCAGGGACAATCAGCCCTTCCTCATAGGCGCGGCGGAAGACAGTGCCGTGGGTTTCCTTTTCACCGAACATCTCATCATTCACGTCGGCATGGGCGTCCACGTGCACCAGTGCCACAGGCCCGTGCTTGGCTGCCATCGCCCGCAGGATCGGCAAAGTGATCGAGTGATCCCCACCCATCGCCACTGGGACAACACCTTGCGCCAAAATGCCGTCATAGCTTTCCTTGATGATCTTAAGACTATCGGCGAGCGAGAAAGTGTTGATCGCCAGATCGCCGATATCTGCGATCTGCAGATGGTCGAAGGGCGCCGCGCCATTGGACATGTTATAGGGCCGGATCATCGCACTTTCACTGCGAATCTGCTTGGGTCCGAACCGTGTGCCCGACCGCCACGAAGTGCCGATATCCATCGGAACCCCCAGGATCGCCACATCCAGCCCGTCCAGCGACGACGCCTGTGGCAACCGCATAAACGTGTTCGGCCCCGAAAACCGTGCCAGATCATTGCCGCCAATCGGTTGGTTGTATTGGGTCATGTGATGTCTCCGATCCGGCGCCTCACCAAGCAGATACCGGGATTATGCCTAACCAAAGGTTAAGGCTTCACCAGCTTGTTCCACCCCAAAAGGCAAATGATCTGTGTTGCCACATGCGCCCCCGCAATCGCCGTCGCACCAGAGGTGTCATAGGGCGGAGAAACCTCGACCACGTCGCCACCTTTGAGGTTGATCCCGGCAATGTCGCGCAGGATGATTTGCGCCTGAATCGAACTCAGCCCGCCCCAGACTGGCGTGCCAGTACCGGGCGCAAAAGCAGGGTCCAGACCGTCGATGTCGAAGCTCAGGTACACGGGGCTGTCGCCCAGAATACCCCTGATCTTCTGCGCCACGGCGGCTGGGCCGGATTCGTAAACCTCGCGCGCGTCGATGATGTTGACGCCCAACGTGTCTTCGTTTGTAGTGCGAATGCCCACCTGAACCGAGCGTTTCGGATCAACCAACCCCGATTTCACTGCCTTGTAGAACATCGTCCCGTGATCCACGCGGGACATGTCGTCATCGGCCCAGGTGTCCGTATGCGCATCAAATTGCAGCAGCGACATCGGCCCATATTGCTCGGCATAAGCTTTGAGGATCGGGAAGCTGATATAATGATCCCCGCCCAGCGTGACCGAAGCGACATCGGCCTTCAGAATGGTCCGAATGTGGTCAGTCAGCGTGTCGGGAAAGGCCGGGATATTGGCGTAGTCATAGGCCATGTCGCCATAATCCACGATGGCCAGCTCACTCAGAGCATCAAAAGGCCAGCCATAAGGCGCATCCGGCGATTGCAGCGCGCTCGCCTCACGGATCGCGCGCGGCCCCAGACGGGTTCCGGGGCGGTTTGTCACCGCCTGATCGAAAGGCACGCCGGTTACAGCAATATCCGCACCCGTCAGGTCTTTGGTATAAAGCCGCCGCAGGAATGAAGTCGCGCCGCCAAAGGTGTTTTCATAGGACAGCCCCTTAAGATCGGGGTTGGTGAATGCCTCATCCACCTGGTTCTTTGCATCTTCCAGTGCCATGTCTTTTCCCTGTCAGCCCAACGGCTGTGCCTTTTCGACGATCCGCGCGAAGAAGGACGCTCCGATCGGCGCGACGTCGTCATTGAAGTTGTATTTCGGATGGTGCAGCCCCGCGCCATCTCCTTGCCCCATGAACAGGTAAGCACCGGGTCGGGCCTGCAGCATGTAGGAAAAATCCTCTGCCCCCATCTCACGCCCAGCATCATCTTTCACGCGTTCCGCGCCGGATACATCCCGCGCCACTTCAGCCGCGAATGCCGCCTTGTCGGCGTCGTTGATAGTGGCGGGATAACCCTCCTGATAGTCCAGTTTGGCCTCGACACCGTACGAGGCCGCCTGCCCCGCCACGATCTGCGCCATTCTCTCTTTGACCATCCTTTGCACGGCCGGATCAAAGGTGCGAACGGTGCCGTTCAGATAAGCGGTATCAGGGATCACGTTATTCACTGTTCCGGTGTGTATCTGCGTCACCGACACCACCAGATCGTCCAGCGCATAGTGGTTGCGGCTGACGATGGTTTGGATCGCCTGCGCCATCCCGCAAGCTGCCATCACCGGGTCGCGCGTCTCATGCGGCATTGCCCCGTGGCCGCCCACGCCCTGAATATGGATCTCAAACGTATCTACTGCGGCCATCAGCGGCCCCGGCGTGGTTTCGAACAGCCCCTCGGGCCGACCCGGAGTGTTATGGATACCGTAAACCTGAGAGATATCGAACCGATCCATGATGCCTTCTTCAACCATCACGCCCGCGCCGCCGCCCTCTTCCTCGGCAGGCTGAAAGATCAGCGCAACCCGGCCCGCAAAATTCCGCGTTTCGGCCAGATAGCGCGCAGCACCCAGTAGCATGGTTGTATGCCCGTCATGACCGCAGGCATGCATCTTACCGGGGTTTTTCGAGGCGTAGTCCACGCCCGTCTCCTCGGTAATCGGCAGAGCATCCATGTCAGCGCGCAGACCAATAGTCGGTCCCTCGCCCTGCCCGTTGATGATCGCGACCATGCCGGTTTTGGCGATTCCCTCATGCAGTTCATCTACCCCAAACTCGCGCAGACGCTCGGCCACATAGGCGGCCGTCTCATAGCATTCGAATTCCAATTCGGGGATGGTGTGAAGGTGCTGGCGCCACTTGGCCATATCAGCGGCGTAATCGGCAATTCGGTTGACGACGGGCATCTGGGGTGGACTCCTGATCCTGACTGCGGGATGGATGCATCTGACACCGGAACGAAAGGGTTCGCAATGGCCGAAAATCCTCTGATCCACGACACGGACGCAGGTATCGAGCGTTTGCTGGAAATCATGCGCCGCTTACGCGACCCTCAATCCGGCTGCCCGTGGGATATCGAACAGGATTTTTCGACCATCGCGCCCTATACGATCGAAGAAGCCTATGAAGTCGCCGATGCCATCGAACGCGAGGCTTATGACGAATTGAAGGGAGAGCTGGGCGACCTGCTGTTCCAATCCGTCTTCCACGCGCAAATGGCTGAAGAGGCTGGGCATTTTACCTTTCAGGACGTGGTGCGCACCATGTCGAACAAGATGGTTACCCGTCACCCACACGTCTTCGGTGATGAGTCCCGAGACAAGTCGGCGGATCAACAGACAAAGGACTGGGAAACCATCAAAGCCGCCGAACGTGCGGGCAAAGAACAAAAAGGTGCACTAGACGGTGTCGCCGCCAACCTGCCCGCCCTGCTACGCGCACATAAGCTGCAGAAACGTGCCGCGCGCGTAGGGTTCGACTGGCCCGACGCCAGCCATGTGCTGGCCAAAATCACCGAAGAGGCCGCCGAACTGGAAGAGGCGCGCGACAGCATGGATGCCGACGCGCTTGAGGATGAATTCGGCGATCTGCTGTTTGTGATGGTCAACCTTGGCCGCCATCTGGGCATCGAACCCGAGGCTGCCCTGCGCCGCACAAACGCCAAGTTTACTCGTCGTTTTGAGAAGGTCGAAGCCCGGCTGGCCGAACGCGGAAAAACGCCCACCCAAAGTGATCTGGCCGAAATGGACGCGCTGTGGGATGAGGTGAAAATCGAGGAACACCGCGCCAACGGCAAACTCCCGCCGGTGGATGCCGCACGCGAGGCCTGAAACCGCTGGACAAGCCCCGCGACACTTGCGAGTGTCCGCCCTTCACGGCCCCGGAGACCACAATGCCCCGCAAGATCATAATCGACACCGATCCCGGACAGGACGACGCCGTCGCCATTCTTCTGGCGCTTGCCAGCCCCGAAGAGATCGAGGTTCTGGGTATCACCGCCGTCGCTGGAAACGTGCCTTTGGAGCTGACCGCCAAAAACGCTCGCATCGTGTGCGAGTTGGCGGGGCACACCGAAATCCCCGTCTACGCCGGATGCGATCGCCCCTTGAAACGCCCGCTCGTCACCGCCGAGCATGTGCATGGTAAAACAGGGCTCGACGGCCCTGTTTTGCCAGATCCCGAAATGCCTCTGGCCGAGGGTCACGCGGTCGATTTTATCATCGATACCCTACGCGCACATGAGCCCGGCACGGTGACGCTCTGCCCTCTGGGGCCGCTGACGAACATCGCCACAGCGTTCCAGAAAGCGCCCGACATCATCAACCGGGTGCAGGAAATCGTGCTGATGGGTGGTGCGTATTTTGAGGTTGGAAACATCACACCAGCAGCCGAATTCAACATTTATGTCGACCCGGAAGCTGCTGAAATCGTGTTTAAATCCGGCATTCACATCGTAGTCATGCCGCTGGATGTCACCCACGACGCGCTGGTCACGCCCCATCGCAACGATGCATTCCGGGCATTGGACAGCAAGGTTGGTCATGCGGTCGCAGAAATGACCGATTTCTTCGAACGTTTCGACAAGGAAAAATACGGATCGGAGGGCGCACCGCTGCACGACCCCTGCGTCACCGCCTATCTGATCCGACCCGAGTTGTTCTCGGGCCGCCACATCAATGTTGAGATCGAAACCCAATCAGAATTGACGTTGGGCATGACAGTGGCCGACTGGTGGCGGGTCACTGATCGCGCACCAAACGCCATGTTCATGGGTGACGTGGATGCCCAAGGTTTCTTCGACCTGCTCACAGAAAGACTTGCCCGCCTATGACCGCCGCACTCCGCCTTGCCCGCCCCGACGATCTGGACCGACTGATGGCGCTGGTCGCAGCGTTTCACTCGGAATCCGGCATCGCGCAGGATGACGAGAAACGTCGCAACGCGCTGGCCCCACTGCTGGATGGAATACCCCATGGGTGCATATATCTGATCGGTCCGGGCCGCGCGCCGCTGGGCTATGTCATCCTCACCTTCGGCTGGTCGGTCGAGTTTGGTGGCATGGATGCCTTTGTAGATGAGATTTACATCCGCCCCGCCGTTCGCGGACGCGGTATCGCCACCGAAGTGCTGCATGATCTCCCCAAGGCGCTGGCCGAGGCCGGTCTGACCGCCCTGCATCTTGAGGTCGACCGAACCAACGAAACCGCGCAGAAACTATATCTGCGGTCAGGTTTTAAACCGCGCGATCGCTACATGCTGATGAGCAAATCGCTTTAGCGCGATTCCCCCCGGAAGATTACCGCCGGATTTGCCATTTCCTGCACCGGATCATCCTGCGAAACCTGCATCCCTGTGATCGGATAGGTCCCAGGCTCTGAACATGCGGCCAGCATCCCCGCGCAAAGCATTGAAATTACGAGAAAGACCTTTGAAGCAGACATATCGTCCCCCTTTCTGCAATGTTTGCAGACTATCGGGAGTCACAGCGCCGCAATAGGAACAAGTTCACACATAACGACATTTATGTTTGTTTAGCTTAACGATCAGCGGCAGTTCTTATTGAACGTCTGCTCCATGGTCTTGAACTGCCGGGGCACGCGTTTGGGTTTGGGCAGCGCATTCAACTGTTCAGTTATGTTCTCACCGGTGTACCAGGACTCGAACAATAATTCTTTGATGTCATCGTCCAAAACCGTGTTGGCGACGTTATAGGTGCACAGGCATTCCTCCATAGTGACCTGCCCGCTGGGATCGCCTTCCACCATTTTCTGGCACACTGCCTGAGGCGGACGATCAGCCCCTGCAAGCTGAGGCAGGATCAATAGCGCCCCAGCGCCAACGATGCGTTTGAATGTTGTCATAAATCGCCCTCTCCCATGTTGGCCTTCGATGCCCAGCTTAGACGGATCGGTAATGACTCAAAGAAAAAAATGGCCCCGGCGTTCTACCGGGGCCTGATCTGGTTTTACCAAGTACGCCAAACTCAGCGCTTTAGGATCGACGCGCCGGCGTATTCTGCGACCTCACCCAGCGATTCCTCGATGCGGATCAGCTGGTTGTATTTGGCCAACCGGTCCGACCGCGCCAACGAGCCGGTTTTGATCTGCCCGCAGTTGGTCGCCACAGCCAAATCGGCAATGGTGGCATCTTCGGTCTCGCCCGAGCGATGCGACATCACGTTGGTATACCGTGCACGGTGGGCCATATCGACGGCGCGCAGAGTTTCGGTCAGTGATCCAATCTGGTTCACCTTGACCAGCATCGAGTTGGCACAGCCACGATCGATCCCCTCGGCCAGGCGCTCTGGGTTGGTTACGAACAGGTCGTCGCCGACCAGTTGTACTTCGTTGCCGATGGCATCAGTCAGCGCTTTCCAGCCATCCCAATCGTCCTCGGACATACCGTCTTCGATCGAGATAATTGGGTAATCTTTGACCAATGTCGCCAGATACTCTGCGTTTTCCTCTGAGGTCAGCGAGATGTTTTCACCCGACAGAACATATTTTCCGTCGCGGTAGTATTCGGTGGCGGCGCAGTCCAGCGCCAGATGGATCTCTTCGCCGGGTTTGTAGCCCGCTTTTTCGACCGCCTGCAGGATGAAATCCAGTGCCTCACGGGTCGAAGCGATGTTAGGGGCAAAACCACCTTCGTCCCCCACTCCGGTGGCCAGTCCGGCAGCCGACAGTTCGCGCTTGAGCGTATGGAACACCTCCGACCCCATGCGCACGGCTTCGCGGATATTCGCGGCCGAGGTCGGCATGATCATGAATTCCTGAATGTCGATCGGATTATCGGCGTGCTCACCCCCGTTGATGATGTTCATCATCGGAACCGGAAGAACGCGCGCCGAAGTACCGCCAACATAGCGATACAGAGGCTGCGTGGTGAAATCCGCCGCCGCCTTGGCCGTCGCCAGCGAGACACCCAGGATAGCGTTCGCGCCCAGACGGCCCTTGTTCTCGGTCCCGTCGAGTTCAATCATCGCCTGATCGATGGCCACCTGCTCGGTCGCGTCAAAGCCCACTAGTTCTTCGGCGATCTCGCCGTTAACGGCAGCAACCGCTTCCAGCACGCCCTTTCCCATGTAACGAGATTTGTCACCATCGCGCTTTTCCACCGCCTCGTAGGCGCCGGTCGACGCCCCTGAAGGCACAGCGGCGCGGCCCATGGTGCCGTCTTCCAGAATCACGTCCACTTCGACCGTCGGGTTGCCCCGGCTGTCCAGTATTTCGCGTGCGTGGATGTCGATGATCGTGCTCATGATACGGGTCCCAATGATGCCAACGGTTGCATGCCTCATACCAGCACGCGGCGAAAAGTAAACCGTTTCCGTTATCGCTAACACTTATATTTTTCAGCCTTTAGGGCTAACAGTTTGCTGTTTGCGCCAACAGGTCGCGGGCGCTTAGGCCACTGCCAATGCCCGCGCCAGCTGGCGTTCTCGAATGAAAGTATACAGACCTGATCCGATAATCAGACCGGCACCGGCCAACGTCATGCTGTCGGGGCGTTCGCCAAACATCAGCATCCCGGCCGTGATCGAGAACACCAACCGTGTATACCGAAACGGCGTCAGCGCTGAGGCTTCGCCAATCCGCATCGCGGTTACGATACCGTAATAGCCCAATACGCCGAACCCAATGGCACCCAGATAAGGCCCGATCTGCGCAGCTTGCAGCGGCACAACGGGCTGTGCTGTGAACACCATAAGGGCCGCACCAGCCAGCGCCACTCCGATATAGGCCTGCAATGCGACGACCGACGAGGCCACACGAACATCCAACCTGCGTGTGATCAGATCACGTGCCGCGATCGCAACGACCGATACCAAAACAAACAATGATTCCGGCTGGAATCCCTCGAACCCGGGGCGGATGATCATCAAGACGCCGACAAAGCCGATCCCGATGGCGCTCCAACGGCGCCAACCGACCTGCTCACCCAGAAACAGTGCTGCCCCCATCGTGACAAATAGAGGCATCGCCTGAAAAACCGCCGCCACAGTCGACAGATCAACAAGTGACAGCGCGGTCACGAAGCTGAGCGCACCAAAGGCTTCGGTCCCGGCACGGATCAGCGGCAAAGGTTGCCACGCGACCGGGTCGAAGATGCGTTTGCGTGTCGCCATAGACATAAGCGTAAACACAGCCCCGCAGATCAGACCCAATGCGATCATGATCTGCCCGGTCGACACACTGACCGAGAGATGCTTGATGAACATGTCCTCAAGCGCGAAGGCTGCCATCGAGCCGATGATCAGCAAAATGCCGTTTACGTTGTTCATGCGCGTTTCCATTGGAACAGGCCGCTGACAGGCGGACCTTTCCGGCAGCAAAACCGCAAGCTTTGCGACGTCGCAAGCAGTATTACGACATGTTCGATGAAATCGCGTTCACCGACCGATCGATTTTCGTGATGTGTCAGTCTTTTTCCAACGGTACGCCGTACAATTCAAGGCGATGGCCTTTCAGCCTGTAGCCAAGCTTGGCCGCAATCTTTTCTTGCAGAGCTTCTATCTCAGGGTCGACAAACTCGATCACCTCGCCTGACTGCATGTCGATCAGGTGGTCGTGGTGATCACGCTCTGCATCTTCGTATCGCGCGCGCCCGTCGCCGAACTCCAGCCGCTCAAGTATCCCGGCCTCTTCGAACAACTTCACGGTACGATAGACTGTCGCGATCGAAATTCCCGCATCTTCGGCTGAAGCACGGGCATAAAGCTCTTCTACATCCGGGTGATCTTCGCTTTGTTGCAAGACCTGTGCAATGGTCCGCCGCTGGCCGGTCATGCGCAGGCCCTTGGCTTCGCAACGGGCGATAATCGTGTCGGACATGGTGACCCCCGGGACTGTTCGGTGTTCTGTCTTAATATGTCTACGCGCCCTGCGCCACAGACGATTTTGCGGTCAGGCGATGCGTCGCAGATCGGCCCAGACCGGCAAATGATCCGAGGCGATATGCGCGGGCCGCGCATCATGCACCCCGTGCAGTGCAGCCTCAAGCCCCTGCCCCACCGCGATTCTGTCCAGCGCCCCCAATGGCTGCGCGGCCGGGAAGCTTGGAACCGGAGGAAGAAACCGCATGTCCGGGGCCAAATGATCTAGAACAGGCTGGCGTGACCATTCGTTGAAATCCCCGGCCCAGACGGTGGGCATGTGTTCCAGATCAGAATCACATCGACGGATATGACTGATCTGTTGACGTCGCGACGCCGGCAAAAGCCCAAGATGCATCCCCATCACCCGCAAAGGCCCGATCTGCGTATCAAACTCGACCCGCACGGCGCCGCGGGGCTCCAGACCCGGCAAATCATGATGACCTGCCTGACGCACCTGAATGGCGTCCCCACGCCAGATCACCGCGTTGCCATGCCAACCAAGACTACCGGCACCGCCCAAGTCCACGATCTGCCACCCGGCCTCATCCAGCATGAAATGTGGCAAAGCGGCAGGACGGGGCGGCAATCGTTTGTCCGCCTCCTGCAGAACAACGATATCGGCCTGCATGCTTTCGATGACCTGCAATATCCGCTGCGGCTGCCGCCGGAAATCGAGTCCCACGCATTTCTGAATGTTGTAACTGGCAAGGCGCAGGGTCGAGCGGTAGGTCATCGGCACACTTAAACTGATTTAACCCAAGATCGCCAACTGGTCGGACAAGTGCAAGCCGAACCCAGCGCTGAATGGCAACGCGCCGCTTGCTCCGCTAACATTTGTGCAAAACGGCCTTGAGCCCGCGCAGCCCCTCGGCCACCTTCACGATCATGTTCATAAGGTTTGTCCATCCGATCAAGATAGAAGATATGGACGCGCGTCAGGGGTTCTTCTGCGCGGCCTACGACCTGCGCGACACTGCCGCGCTGGATAAATACACATTCGATCGAATTGAGGCGCTGCTGGTTTGGTTCCGGGAAAACCTTGAAATCCCCTATCGGTTCAACAGGACAAAATCTAAAGGCGCCTTTCAGCGCAACACCAAAGGCCTCAGCTGGTTCAAACCCGAAGCCAATGAGGTTTTGGGCAAGTCGTATGAGATGGTCGCACTGCTCAAAGAAAACGGATACCAGATCGATACTCTGCGATCAGACCGGATCGGCTACATTGTCTATGAAGATGCGTGTCAGGTGATCGCCGAGCCCTTTGCAGACACGCCCCGATAGCCTCAAAAGCTGAAACTTCAAAAGTTTCAGGCTCGGTTTCTTCATAAGAAACCGTCTCTTTGTTACGTACCGCAGAATGTCGCGTGTACGACCTCGTTCTTCGCCGGAGGGCGCATCAGGTCAGCTGAATCTGGTTGATCCTCATACGGCCGTGACAGCACTTCATTCAGCCGATTGAACGGTGCGTAATCGCCCTGCACCGCAGCCTGAATCATCTGCTCCACCCGATGATTGCGTGGAATGAAGGCCGGATTGGCCGCATCCATCACGTCCAAAGGCGCATCCTCACGCGCCAAGCGTTCCTGCCATCCCTTTGCCCATTCGTCAAAAGCCGCCGGGTCGGCAAACTGGTCTCGCGCGCGGTCGCTGCCCAGCGCGCGGAACGTGTTTGTGAAGTCCGCCTGATTCTGCGCCATCCGCGTCAACAGATCCGAGATCATTTCAAGATCCCCCTCCTCTGCCCGAACCAATCCGATCTTGGCCCTGAAACGTTCCAGCCAATGTGCCTGCATCAACGCAGGCATGGCATGGACAATTTCGGTGGCCTCTTCGACAGCTGCGTCCTTGTCCTCAAACTGCTGAATTAGGGCCGTTGCCAGCTGCGCCAGATTCCAAACCGCAATCTCAGGCTGGTTCGAGTAGGCATACCGCCCCATCCGGTCGATCGAGCTATAGACTGTATTCGGGTGATAGCTGTCCATGAACGCACATGGGCCATAGTCGATCGTCTCACCGGCGATCGAGCTGTTGTCAGTATTCATGACCCCGTGAATGAAACCCACGCTCATCCATCGGGCGATCAACCCGGCCTGCGCATCCCGAACCGCGCGCAACAAACCCATAGCCCCGTCCGCCTCAGGATAGTGGCGCTGAATGGCATATTCAGTTAGCCGTTGCAGGCTCTCTAACTGCCCTCGCGCTGCAAACACCTGAAACGTGCCTACCCGCAAATGGCTTTGCGCTACACGTGTCAATACCGCCCCGGGCATCGGACCCTCGCGCAGCACGATCTCTCCGGTTTCAACCGCTGCCAAGGCGCGCGTGGTGGGAACGCCCAGCGCATGCATCGCCTCGGAAACCACATATTCGCGCAAAACCGGCCCCAGCCAGGCACGTCCATCTCCCTGGCGCGAGAATGGTGTCTGCCCTGAGCCCTTCAATTGAATATCCCGCCGAATCCCGTCGACTCCGACCGTCTCACCTAACAAAACCGCGCGCCCATCTCCTAGCTGAGGGTTATAGGTGCCAAACTGATGCCCGGAATATAACTGCGCCAGCGGCTCGGCCCCCTCGGGCACAGTATTGCCCGCAAAAGCCTGCGCCATCTCTTCAACGTCGCCCGGCGCAATCCGCAACAGTCGCGCCAGATCACTGTTGAAGGCAACAAGCTTTGGTGCACGCACAGGCACGGGCCCCTGCCGCGCAAAGAAGGTGTCCGGCAGGCGAACATAGCTGTTGTCAAACGGGATCATCAAAGTCATGCGGCAAACATATGCTCTGCATACACAATTGCCATAGCAGATCGTGCGCGTGCGTGCATAATCCCACAAACAGACCCGAGGCTCCCATGACCGCGCAAGACATCATCCAACACCTGAACCTGCAGCAGCACCCCGAAGGCGGCTGGTTCAAAGAGACCTGGCGCGCCGACAATCCCGGCCGTGCCACCGGCACTTGCATCTACTTCCTACTGGCAAAGGGTGAGCGCAGCCACTGGCACAAGGTAGATGCGACCGAGATCTGGCTCTACCATTCCGGCGCTCCGCTGATCCTCTCGCTCAGCGCCTCCGATACAGGCCCTGCCAAAGACCACATCCTGACACCTGATCTGACCCAAGGCGCACCGCAGCTTATTGTACCCAAGGGCCATTGGCAGGCGGCGCGCAGCAGTGGAGAATACACGCTGGTCAGTTGCACTGTTTCACCGGGATTTGAATTTGACGGGTTTGAACTCGCGCCACCCGGCTTTGATATTCCAAGAGTGTAATTCCATGGACCACCGCGCCCTGATCGCCGCGATCCCGCCCGACACCAAGGACAGGCTGCAACAGCGGTCAGACATGGCAGGTCTCAGACATCTAGCGATCTATTTCGGCGCTTTGACAGCAACCAGCACCGGTATCATCCTACAGGTTCCCCTCTGGCCACTATTGCTCCTGCCGCAAGGCCTATTGCTGGTTTTCCTCTTTACGCTCAGCCACGAATGCACCCACAAGACGCCGTTCAAAACCCCTTGGATCAACGAAGCGGTTGGGCACCTTGTCTCAATTCCCATCTGCCTGCCGTTCACATGGTTTCGCTACTTTCACCTTGCCCATCACAAATGGACAAACCACCCGACCAAAGACCCGGAACTTGGCGGCAAACCCCGCCCCGAAAACTGGCGCAGCCTTGCGATCTATCTCAGCGGCTGGCCATATTGGACGGGTATGGCCCGTGTGTTGACCGACAACGCGCGCGGCAGGATTGACGCCGCTTACCTGCCAACCCGCCAGCACCGCGCCATACGAACCGAAGCCCGAATATTGTCCACACTATATGCCCTGGCCGCACTCAGCCTGTTCTTCAGCCCCTTGTTGTTCTGGCTCTGGCTTCTGCCCGCCCTTATCGGCCAGCCTTTCCTGCGCCTATACCTGCTGGCTGAACACGGCCTCTGCCCGCCGGTGGCAAATATGCTCGAAAACTCCCGTACCACCTTTACCAATCGAATGATCCGATTTCTGGCCTGGAACATGCCCTACCACGCGGAACACCACGCCTTTCCAAACGTGCCTTTCCACCACCTTCCAGCCTTCCACCGCTGGACCCAGGCACACCTGCAATCCACCTCGGGCGGCTACACCGAATTCACCCTGGATTACGCCCGCGCCCTAAATCGCTAGATCCGTCCCTTCATCTGGCCAAAAATACCTCGGGGGAGTCGCGCAGCGACGGGGGCAGAGCCCCCTACCCGCTCACCACGACACCCCTCGCCGGAGACGACACGACACCGCCCCCGACCAGCGCACTTACCCCGGTGGTACCCGGGCAAGAGGTCGGCAATCCCCGCGCCACACGCACGGCAAGGTAGGCAAAGGCCTGCGCTTCCAGCATGTCTCCGTCCAGCCCAACCGCCTCAACCGGTTCGACCGGGCAATCCAGCGACACGCGCAGCATTTCCATCAGCACTGGGTTGTGACGTCCGCCACCGGTAACCAGCATGCGCACAGGCGGCTTGGGACAATGCTCCATCCCCTGCAGCACACCCGCAGCGCTCATCCCGGTCAACGTGGCCACCGCATCCGCATCGCTCAGTTCGGTCACCAGACCGATCATTTCCGAGAAATCATTCCGGTCCAGCGATTTGGGCGGCATTCGGTTGAAATAGGGCTCGGCCAGAAACAGCTCCAGTGCGCCGGTCTCGACCGTACCCTCTCGGGCCAGCGCGCCGTCCCGATCCATCGGCAACCCCAACCGCGCCTGCATCAGATCGTCAACCGGCGCGTTGGCAGGTCCGGTGTCGAAAGCCAGCAACGCCCCTGGCGCTTCAGGCCCGTCAAAAGACGGGTCAACATAGGTCAGGTTCCCAACACCGCCCAGATTGAGGAAACACAGCGGCTCTTCCGCCCCGATCCATTTGGCGCAGGCGAAATGAAAGAACGGGGCCAGAGGCGCACCCTCTCCGCCCAGCGCCACATCATCGCTGCGAAAATCCCAGACCACCGGCAGCCCCAAAGCCTGCGACAGACCCAGCCCGTCACCCACCTGCAACGTGCCACGCCCACGCGGCTCATGTGCCAATGTCTGACCGTGGAAGCCGATCAGGTCGACCTCTTCGAACTCTGAAAGAACCTCGGCATGTGCCCGGGTCACCAATTCAGCCGAGATATCAACCTTTGGTCCATGCCAAAGCCCCAGCGCCGCGCGCAGTGTGGCACGCTCTTCCTCGGAATAAGCGCGATACCCGCTGGGACCAAAGCCGAATATCTGCTGCCCATCGGTTTCAACGACCGCAGCGTCCACACCGTCCAGCGATGTGCCCGACATGGCCCCCAACGCTCTGATCGCCCCCGATTTGCTGATGACCCTGCCCACGCCGACCTCGTATTGCGTCTCTCCACCCGTTTCGCCGGGTTCTGAGCACAACCTGCACGGTAATGCAAAGCCAAGGCAAGACACATCATGCGCGAGCTTCATTTTTCTTGGAAAAGGTGCCTTTTCCTTGCCTCTGCCCCCGCCTGTACCGTGCGCCGCTACAGAATTCCGAAAGGTACGAGACCGCGAATGAAGGCGACAAGGCGTTCCCAAACGCAGCGCAGTTCCGAGTGCTCATGAAAGAGCTGTACAAAGTCCATTACCACATGTTCGCAGATCGCTACAGCAGGTGCCAAGCTCTCCCAAGAATGCCCGTCGCCGGTTTCAGTGTTCCACTTGGTCTGAAGCACCTACGATCATTCCATATAGCTCAGCTTCGTCAGATTTTCATTGAAACAAAGCGACTGAATAATGGCCGGTACTTTGGGATGTTCAGTGCAATAAAAGCGCAGGCTCAAAACCCCGGATAATCGCAAATGTTGCACCAATGCTTATAGATGAGATACTAATATGCAGCAAAGCACAGACAACAAATTGAGGACGGGTGAGTAGGTTCATACCGCTTAGTAAAAAGCGGCAGTGAATTGGCCTGAACAGGGTTTATGCCAAACATATACGGTGCATTTCGGACGGACACGACTCTGACTACGAACCAGGCCCAATTCGGCGGCGTTGGAACGACATTTCAGATCTCCGCGTACAATACGATCGAAATTACTGATGGTGTTGACCCCAACACCATCGAAGGAGACGGTGTAAACAACGAATTCCCAGACGATCCCACGCAAACCTATCTGGGGAATGCAATTGCCTGGGACTACAATTACATAGTCACGGATGGCACCAATACCTACACGATTGGCGTTTTCGACTATGATTCCAGCGGCAACGGCGCGTTTGGCGGCGGAGCCGAGCAAGGGTTTTTCATCGGCTTTTTGGGGGATGTCCCCCCGCTCAACACAACACTGACGATCACGGCGCTGGGTGACGGTGCCTTCGCCAGTCCAGTCGTAAATCTGCCCGTTGACGACTTTGTTCCCTGTTTCACCAGTGGCACGAATATTCGGGTAAGGGGTGGTCATAAGGCGGTCGAGGATCTGAAAGCCAGCGATGAGATCGAAGTGTTTGATCCCACAGGTGATGGGCCCGGATTTGCCACCCTGCTGCGGGTGTTTCGCCGTACGATATCTGCCCCGGAACTGGCCGCAAACCCCAAACTGCGCCCGGTTCGTATCAGCGCCGGAGCGTTAGGTCTGGGCTTGCCTCAGCGTGATCTTGTGGTGTCCCGGCAGCACCGGATGCTGGTGTCTTCAAAGATTGTCGAGCGTATGTTCAGGACTTCCGAAGTTCTGATACCCGCCGTCAATCTGACTTCGCTGCCCGGTATTTTCATCGACCAGGATGCTCAGAGCGTCGAGTATTTTCACCTTCTTTTTGGACAGCACGAGGTAGTCTATGCCGAAGGCGCACCATCGGAAAGCCTGTTCACCGGACCGGAAGTGCTCAAGGCCATCAGTGCAGAAGCACGAATAGAAATCCTGAGCATATTCCCCGAGATAGCAGAACTGGAATTTGCCCCCAAGCCCGCCTGCCCGATCCCATCCGGGAAGCTGCAAAAGCAACTGATTGAACGCCACATCAAGAATGAAAAGCCGCTTCTGTCCAGACACACTGCACGCTAGAACCAGAGGTTATCCGGCAGGACTTGGTACGCTTCAAAGACTGACGCGATATTCTGTGTTTCGCTATGCGTTATTTCTTCGCGTTTCCCTCAGAAAGCTTATCCGCAAGATTCTTTCAGTACGGACTGCACTTGCTCGCCAATGACTGGACATTCCGCGAGACTTAGGGAATTAGAAGGCCAGTCGCATGAATGTACCTTCCGTCGTGCGACCAAGCGGGTCTGGTTTTGAAATTACTGACCTATGACTTACACCAGCCCTTGCAGAGAGGGCCAGAACACAAGGCCTGTTGAGCGTCATGACCTACCACCCCAAATCGGATTTCATCGCCACGATGATCGAGCGCGGCTTTCTCGCCGACTGCACCGATTATCAAGGCCTTGACGACGCTCTGATTTCTGGGGTGCAGACGGCTTATATCGGCTATGACGCCACCGCACAGTCGCTGCATGTAGGTCACCTGATGAACATTATGGTGCTGCGCTGGTTGCAGAAAACCGGCCACAAGCCAATTACCCTGATGGGCGGCGGCACCACCAAGGTAGGCGACCCCTCGTTCCGTTCAGACGAACGCCCCCTGCTGGGCCCTGAACAGATCGACGCCAATATCGCAGGCATGAAGCAGGTGTTCTCGAAATACCTGTCTTACGATGACAGCGAGACCGGCGCTCTGATGCTGAACAATGCCGAATGGCTGGATAGCCTGAACTACCTCGATTTCCTGCGCGATATCGGGCGGCATTTCTCGGTCAACCGGATGCTGAGCTTTGAATCGGTGAAATCGCGGTTGGATCGTGAACAGTCGCTGAGCTTTCTC
This sequence comes from Ruegeria sp. SCSIO 43209, assembly GCF_019904295.1. NCBI lineage: Bacteria > Pseudomonadati > Pseudomonadota > Alphaproteobacteria > Rhodobacterales > Roseobacteraceae > Ruegeria > Ruegeria sp. SCSIO 43209. Next base: position 1,115,247 of record NZ_CP065359.1, on the reverse strand, counting down.
GAATTCAACTACATGATCCTGCAGGCTTATGACTTCCTCGAACTGAACCGCCGATATAACTGCGTTCTGCAGATGGGCGGCTCGGACCAATGGGGCAACATCGTCAACGGCATCGACCTAACCCGCCGGGTGCTGGATCACGAGATCTATGGCCTCACGACCCCCCTGCTGACCACCAGCGATGGTCGCAAGATGGGCAAATCACAAGGCGGTGCGGTTTGGTTGAACGGCGACATGCTGAGCGCCTATGAGTTCTGGCAGTTCTGGCGCAACACCACCGACGCCGATGTGGGCCGGTTCCTGAAAATCTTCACCGAGCTTCCGGTAGACGAATGCGACCGCATGGCCGCGCTGCAAGGGTCCGAAATCAACGAGGCCAAAATCCGCCTCGCCAATGAGGTCACCACCCTACTGCACGGGTCCGAAGCCGCTGCAACCGCCGAGGCGACCGCGCGCGAGGTATTCGAGAAAGGCGGCGTAGGTGGCGACCTCCCGACTTTGACGCTGAGCGCCTCGGAACTGGGTGAAGGCATGTCCATCGTGCAGCTGATCGTCAAATCCGGCCTCGCCAAATCCGGCAAAGAGGCCAAACGCCTGATCGCCGAAAACGGTGCCAAGCTAGACGATGCTCCGCTGACCGACGCGGGCCTGATGATCGACGCAGGCGCACTGTCCTCGCCCATCAAACTCAGCGCGGGCAAGAAACGCCACGCACTGGTTCAATTGGGCTGATCCAAATTGGGCGGTCGCCGCCGGGTGGCCGTCCATTGAAGTAGAAGTGGCAGATTAATTAGGTCGAGACGTAGTGGTCAGCTTTTGGTTTTAGAACCGATCAAGAACCACGTTTTCACAGAACCCAATCCCTTTATCTCCACCACGCCTCGGGGTTCGAAGTCGTAGTCCGCTTCAAGCTCCTCTTTTGCGGCACCCGTTACCTGGATCCTCCCCGGTTCACCGTGGCTCTCCATCCGGCTGGCGGTGTTCACCGTTTCCCCCCAAACATCATAGAACAACTTCTGGTTTCCAATGACACCGGCGACAGCAGGCCCTGCGTGAAGTCCGATTCTTACTTGAAGCCCATCCGGAAAATCAGGTGACATTTCCGCAACCGACCGCTGCACGTCCAGAGCCATCTCGGCGACGCGATGCACCGGGTCGCCGACCGGAGACGGCATACCTGCCGCGACCATATAGGCATCACCAATTGTCTTGATCTTTTCCAATCCGTGTTTGTCGGCCAATTCATCAAATAGACGAAAGATCTTGTTCAGAAACCCGACTACATCTTCCGGTGGCAGTTTCGATGCCCGTGGCGTGAAATCCACGATATCAGCGAATAGTATTGCAACCTTGGGCAAACTGTCAGCGATAGTCTGGTCTGGCTCAAGCTTCAATCTTACCGCAATGTCTTCTGGCAGCAGATTGTAAAGCAACTTTTCCGACCGGTCGTATTCGGCTTCCAATTCGGCTCGCTGGGTCTCTACCTGTTCATAAAGATCACCCAGACGCGCACTTGTTGCATTCACGTCGTTTGCCAATTTGCCAAGCTCGTCGCGATTGGGGACATCAACTCGCGCCGCGAAATCTCCTTCGGCGACAACGCTAAGTGTTTGGCCAATTCGGCGCATTGGCCAGATCAGTGACGAAGAGATTGCGTAGCCAAGAAAAAGGGCTGCCCCCATTGCAATTGTTGCCGCCGCCACGACCATTTTGCGCGTCGATTGGTAAACTTCGGCATTCCTATTTGCCCGGTCACGCATCTCTGCTTCGGCGCCCTGCACAAGATTGTACGCATCGCTTTGCAGTGAACGAACTTGGCGAAAAATCTGATCCAATCCCAATTCGGCGAGATTCTGCATGTCTCCGTCTCTTCGAAACCGCACCATGGCGGCGGCCTTGGTTTTGATGTCGCCCAAATCTGCGCGGATTTCATCAATGGTTTGGAACTCTTTGCTGCCCGCCTGCAGGAATCGACGTATCCCTTGCGCAATGTGATGTTGCAGGTTCTCGATCTGACCGATGAAATTGCCGGTTGAAAATGCAAAAATTTCGTCCGAGTCGTCCCCGGGCGTCTGATCGATGACCAAGGACAAGTTCATCAGGTTCAACTCGCTCAGCGCCAAATGGATTTCGTTGAAATATGCAATCCTCTCCTGATCATGGATCATCGCATCGACACGCCTGTTCGATTGCTGCAAGGCCGACACCGCAAAAAGAGCCAATCCCAAAAGCAACAAGGTGATACCCAAAAACGCCATCAGCAGTTTTACCCGCACAGACAGGGCAGCTTTTGCCACGCTCCTTACGATCAGATTTGTTTGCTGAGAGTTCCTAATGCCCCGCTCCCACATGGATTAAGCCCGTCTCGAATGGTGCCGATACATTAATCAGAATACAGTCTGCGGGCGGACTAGTCACTTTTGGCCGCAATTCTTTGGCCCCATCGTCTGCTTCGCTGCCATTGCGTGATGTTAAACACAAACTCCCACAAAGATGCGTTTGAGATGCTTTAGTGAACCTCCTTCGAGTTGCCGTTTATTTGACGAAACCCCAACGTCGCATTTCGCAACAGTCTTTCGCATTCCTGCATGTGGACCTCACCCTTTCCGTTCCACTCTGAACCGGAAGGAGGCACCATATGACCAGAACTGCCACAGCCACACGTACCGGAGGGCGCTCTGCCCGGCGCGCCATGCGCACCGCTCCAAACTTCGAGATGCTGCCAGGGCTGACCCGCGGCATTCCGTTATGCGAAGTGATGGACGGCGCACAGGTTGAACGCATTGATGCGGCCTCGATGGATATTCTGGAAAACGTAGGCGTTCAGTTCCGTGACCCCATCGCGCTGGAAGACTGGAAGAAGGCTGGTGCCAAGGTAGAAGGCGAGCTCGTCTATCTGGATCGCGGTCTGGTGCGCGAGTTGATCGCGACCATTCCGTCAGATTTCACCTACCACGCGCGCGATCCGAAAAAGAACGTGCGGCTGGGCGGTAAACACTCGATCTTCGTGCCGATGACCGGTGCGCCCTTCCTGCGCGATCTGGAAGATGTGCGCCGCAACCCGACGCTGGACGATCTGGCGATGTTCCACAAGCTCAGCCATATGTTGCCCGCGCTGCATTCCTCGGCCCATCACATCGTGGAGCCCTATGATCACCCGATCAGTCAGCGGCATCTGCGGATTACCTATTCGTCAATGAAGCACTCTGACAAAACCTTCATGGGCATGACCACCAGCCCCAAGAATGCCGAAGATGTCATGGAGATGTGCGCCATCCTGTTCGGCGAGGATTTCCTTGAAGATCACCCGGTCACCACTGGCAATTGCAACGGCAATTCGCCGCTGGTCTGGGATGAAACCATGTTGGGCGCGATGCGCGCCTTCTGTCGCCGGAAGCAGCCGGTGTTGTGCTCGCCCTTCGTTCTGGGCGGGGCCAATACGCCCGCCAGCGTCCCCGCCACGGTGGCGCAACTGAATGCCGAGGCGCTCAGCGCGCTGGCCTATACGCAGGTGATCCGCAAGGGCGCGCCCGCGATCTACGGGCACTACCTGTCGACCGTCTCGATGAAATCCGGCGCACCGATGGCAGGCACGCCCGAGATCAGTCTGATGAACTTCATGATTGGACAGATGGCCCGGTATTACGAAGTGCCTTGGCGTACCTCAAACACTCTGGGCGGAGCCAAGACGTTCGACGCGCAGGCAGGCTATGAATCCGCAACCACTCTGCAGGCCGTGATCCATTCCGGCGCCAACTACATCTGGCATTCGGCGGGCTGGAACGAGGCCGGGATGCACTGCTCGACCGCAAAGTTCATCGTTGACGCAGAACAATGCGCCATGGCCTATCGCATGGCCGAGGGCCCGAAATGGGGCGATTTCGATCAGGCCGTTTCGGCAGTCGGTGATATCGGTCCGGGCGGGCATTACCTTGGGCATCCGCATACGCAGGACAATTTCCAGAGCGCATTCTTCATGCCGGATATGTTCGACAACAACTCGATCGAACAATGGCAGGCTGAGGGTTGTATTGAAATCACCGAACGCGCCCTGAAACACGCCCGCAAGCTGCTGGCCGAGTATCAGGAACCAACGCTCGATATCGCCAAGAACGAAGAGCTGCTGGATTACATCGCCCGGCGCGAGCGTGAAATACCGGCTGCGGATGAGCTGAACCAGTCCTACTAAATCCCGGGGAGGTACACGAATGAGGTTCGCTGAAAAAACCGCACTCGTCACAGGGGCGTCGGGCGGGATCGGGGCCGCCATCGTCAGCCAGCTGCGGGCCGAAGGCGCGCGTGTGGCTGTTGCTGACCGCGATGTGGGCAGCCTTGCAGCCGAGGCGCATCTGCCCGGCGATCTGCGCGATCCCGACTATTGCGACGGGCTGGCCTTGGCCGCGCATCAGGCGCTGGATGGTCTTGATATCGTGATCAACAATGCAGGCGTGATCACCCGCGGCCCGGTGACTGAAACATCCGATGAGGATTGGGCCCTGTCCGTCGGTGTGAATGTCGAGGCTCCTTTCCGTATCTGCCGCGCTGCGATTCCAATCATGGCGGCGGCGGGTGGCGGTGCTATTGTGAACACTGCCTCGTGCTGGGGCCTTCGACCTGGCCCGGATCATGCGGTGTACTGCATGACCAAAGCGGCCATTGCCAGCCTCACCCAATGCATGGGGCACGATCACGCCCATCAGGGCATCCGCATCAACGCCGTCTGCCCGAACGAGGTGAACACACAGATGCTGCGTTCGGGCTTTGCCAAACGTGGGTTCGATCCTGATACGGCGATTGCCGAGCTTGGGAAGTCGGTGCCTTTAGGGCGTATCGCCGAACCCGAAGATATAGCCGAAGTGATCCTTTTTCTCGCCTCGGATTCGGCGCGCTACATGTGTGGTGCTCTGGTCGAAGTGAATGGGGGCAAGCCGGTGCAATGAAAAGATTCGCAGGAAAAACAGCGCTCGTGACCGGTGGCCGCAGTGGCATCGGACAAGCCATCGCCCGCCGGCTGCGCGAAGAAGGGGCTAATGTCTACACTGCGCAGCGCGGTAAGGATGATGAGTTCCCCTCTATCCCGGCGGATTTTGCCAACCCGGAAAGCCCGGCGCAGATCGTCAAGCAGGTCGTGGGCAGCGCGGGCCAGCTGGACGTACTGATCAACAATGCAGGCATGATGCAGGAGGCCTCCGTCAACGACATGCCGCTTGAAGATTGGCAACGCAACCTCATGGTCAACCTGACCGCCCCGTTCCTGCTGATCCAGGCTGCACTGCCACATCTGCGCAAAACCAAGGGCAGCATTGTCAATATCGGCTCGGTCGAGGGGTTGGGCAGCAACCCCGGCCACGCCGCCTACTGCGCCTCTAAGGCCGGGCTGCATGGGCTGACCCGCGCGGTTGCCGTGGACCACGGAGCAGAAGGCATTCGCTGCAATGCAGTGGCACCGGGCTGGATCGACACAGACCTCAACATCGATTTCATCGAGAGCATGAACGACCCCGGCGCATTCCGCCGGGATATCGCCCGCATTCATCCCGTAGGCCGCACCGGCGACCCGAAAGAAGTCGCCGCACTGGTCGCGTTCTTGGCAGCCGAGGAAGCGGGTTTTGTCACCGGTCAAATTTACACGATCGATGGCGGACGGATGGCAAAGCTCAGCCTGCCCTGACCAGCCTGCAAGCTATTCCGCCCCTGATCGCCACTCTTTCCAGCGCAGATACGCATTGGCCCCAACCGATGCGAAGGGCTCGGGTGGTAAACGCGGTGGCATCGGTTGCGCCAGAAAATGATCTGCAATCTGGGAGTCTTTCCCCTGCACAAGCTCTGCCACGCCCATTCCTTGCAGTGTTCCTCGCGCTATACCCAATCCGTTTTGACAACAGGCGGCATATACACCCTGCTCGATCTCACCGAACGCGGCCGAGCCATTGCGGCTGAGGCACAGCATCCCAGCCCAACGGTGCTGCATCTGTACATTTGGCAAGTTGGGAAATCGCTCCTGAAACTTACGATCGTGCACCGCGCCTGCCCGATTCAAATGGCTATCGCTGCTGTGGATTTCAGGATGAAAGCTTGAACAGGTCCGGATCAGAATGCGATCCCCATAACTGCCCGAAACCCGCCGGACCGAAGTGCCCATCGGATCCGCTGGCGTTACTGACCAGCGTGGCTGTCCGCCCAGCGTGGCGATCTGATCTGGCGTCAGCGATTCCGTTATCGACGCGTAGAGGCAGATGTGCATCAGACGCCGCTGGTAAAACCCAAAGCTCTCCAGGTGACCATTCGTTGCCATCACGATCCGCCCCGTCGAAACCCGCGCCTGTTCGGTCTCGACCGCCCAGCCACCGCCTTGTTTGCGAAACCCGGTCACGGCAGAGTTTTCATAAACACCGATCCGCCCAGCCAGATGCGTTGAGAGAGCCCGCACATAGGCTGCAGGCTGGATCATCACCGTCCCGGGCGCAAACAGACCAGATGTGTAATGCGGGCTGCCTGTCAGCGCCTGCATCTGCTGTGCATCATAAAGCTCGTGGGGCTCTCCCAATCGCGCCAGATGCACTGCGTAGTCTGCGTTGTGCCGATCACCCGCTGCGGTCGCAGCAGCGTTGATCTTGCCGCACGGGTCGAACATCTCCGGCGACAGGTCGCACTCAGCGGCTACCCGGGTCGCAAAGGAAATCGCCTGGCGATTCAGCGCGATTGTGGTCCGATCTGCGTCCAGCCCATCGCTGGCGTAATTGTCCGAGGCCAAGTCATGAGGCAGATCGATCATGAACCCCGAGTTGCGCCCGGCAGAGCCTTCCGCAAAGCGCCCAGCCTCAAGCACCACAACCTTCAGCGCCGGATCAAGCTGATGCAGCCTCAGCGCTGCGGACAGCCCGGCAAAACCACCGCCGATGATGGTCACATCTGCGGTCTGGTCTTGCTCAAGCCGAGGCAGGTCTTGCTGCAGAGGCAGGATGGCATTCCATCCTGCCACGCCGGTTTGCCGGGGCAAACGTTTGGCGGTGTAGATCGTCAATCTACCGCCTCATCTTCGTCATCGGCCAGATCAATCCAGATGGTTTTCAGCTGGGTATACTGATCATGGGCGTGGACCGAGTTGTCCCGGCCACCAAACCCAGACTGCTTGTAGCCACCAAAGGGTGTGGTGATATCCCCTTCACCAAAGCTGTTGATCGTGACGGTACCCGCCCGGATCGCCCGCGCGCCACGGATCGCGCGTTTGGCGTTGGCCGTGAAGATCGAGGCGCACAGCCCATACTCGGTGTCATTGGCAATGCTGATCGCCTCGTCAAAGCCCGAAACTTCGATCACCGACAAAACCGGGCCAAAGATCTCCTCGCGCGCCAGCGTGGCATCGTTTCCGGGCACCTCGACCACCGTGGCTTCAACAAAACCCTTGTCGGCCTTGCCGCCTATCAGCACGTTTTCGGCCTGTTCCAGATAGCCGCACACCTTGGAATAATGCCCCTCGCTGACAAGCGCGCCCATGCGGGTCTCTGGGTCCAACGGGTCGCCTACGTTCCAATGTTTAGCATGGTGGGCAATACGCTCCAGCAGCTCTGCCTTCACGTCTTTATGCACAATCAACCGCGATGAGGCCGAGCAATTCTCGCCCATGTTCCAGAATGCGCCATTGACGACATGCGCCGCCACCCGATCCAGATTTTCCGCATCGTCCATCACGATGGCCGGGTTCTTGCCGCCCATCTCAAGCACCACCTCCTTGGCATTGCTTTCAGCGGAATAGTTCAGGAACTTCTTGCCCGTCACGGTCGAGCCGGTGAAGGACACCATGTCGATATCCATGTGCCGCCCGATGGGTTCGCCCACCTCGGCGCCACCGCCGGGCACCACATTCAGCACACCGTGCGGCAATCCGGCCTCAGACGCCAGCTCCGCCACCTTTAATGCGGTCAGAGAAGTCTCGGCCGCCGGTTTCACCACCACCGAACAGCCCGCCGCCAGTGCGGGCCCGATCTTCCACGCCAGCATCAGCAAGGGGAAGTTCCACGGCAGGACCAGCCCAACCACGCCGATGGGCTCACGCACGACCATGGCGATGTGGTCATCACTGGCCGGGCTGACCTGATCATAGATTTTGTCGATCGCCTCGGCATGCCATTTCAGGCAGTGGATCGTCTCGGGAACATCAACAGTTTCGCAATCAAAGATCGTCTTGCCGCTGTCGATGCTCTCCATCACCGCCAGTTCCCGCGCGTTGCGGGTAAGCAGCTTGCACAAGCGGATCAGAATGTCCTTGCGATCCGAGGGGTGCATCTTTGACCAACGCCCGTCGTCAAAGGCTTCTCGCGCCTTTTCGACCGCAAAATCCACATCCTCCGATCCGCAGGCAGCAATGCTGGTCAGCACAGCCCCGGTGGCTGGATTGATAGTCTCGAACACCTGCCCTGAGGTCGCCGGGCGGTAGCCGCCATCGATGAAAGCGCCCGTCGGCAGATCCAGATGCGCAGCGATGGATTCGTATTCGTCTTTCGTCAACAAGCCCATGCCTTAACCCTCCGCCAAAATATCTGCGATTTTGCGTTTCAGAACGCGCGTCACCTGTTCCAGCGCGCGTTTGTCATCTTTGTTCAAACCTTTCAGAGGCGGCCTCACCACGCCTGCATCGATCCCGTTCATGGTGACGCCATGCTTGATCGTCTGGATGAATTTGCCGCCCTGCTCCAGCACCCGCATCAGCGGCATCAGCGCGCTCATGACGCGACGGCCCTTGGCAAAGTTGCCCTCGATCACACAAGCCTGATACAGCGCCACGTGTTCGGCAGGCAGAAAGTTCGACCCGCCACAGACCCAGAACGGCGCTCCCCAGGCGAAGAACTCCAGCGCCTGATCATCCATGCCACAACCAAGTTGGATATGCGGGTAGTCCCGCGCCAGCAGATGCACCCGGTTGATATCGCCCGAACTTTCCTTGATGCCACAGAAATTCCGGCTGCGACCTACGCGGTCCAGAAACTCTTCCCCCATCATCGTGCCGGTCCGGTGCGGATAGTTGTACAGCATCACCGGCAGGTCAGCCGCCTTGTCGATTGCCAGAGCGTTCAGCGCATTCTCGCGGTCGGTGGGCACCGAATACGGCGGGCTGGCCAACAAGATCGCATCTGCGCCTAGGTCTCGCGCACCTGAGGCCAAAGCGACGGAATCCCCGGTCAGCATCGCCCCCGTTCCCACAACCAGAGGCACACGCCCCTTCAGTTGTTCATGCGTAAAGCGCGCCAGTTCCAGCCGCTCATCGACGGTCTGCGCATAGTTTTCGCCGGTGGACCCGCCCGAGATCAGCCCGTGCACACCATTCTCGATCAGGTACTCGATCACCTCGGCCAACGCTTCCCAGTTCACGCCACCATCCGCCGCGTAGGGTGTCACCACCGGCGTATAAATACCCTCAAATCTGAAGATCGGAGTCATGTGTCCCTCATGCAGAAGTCTTACCGGGGACCTGCCCCAGCGGAAAATCCAACCCCTCGGGCATCACGAACAGCTCGATCTGATCGCGTGACAGGGTCCAGTGGTCGTCGGCCAGCTGCGCAGCAGTCGCCTCATCGCCCGCCTCGATGGCGGCGATGATGGCGTCATGCTGGTCGCTCGCCTCTGAAAGGTTCTCAGCCATTCGTGCGGTCTGCGGGCGATAAAATGTCATCCCGATCCGCGCGTGATCGATCAGCAACCGGTTGAACGATGGGGATAAATAGACATTCCCCGCCATCTCTCCGGTCACCTCGTGAAACCGGGTATTGGCCAGCGTCCGCTCCTCAGCCGAGCCTGTACGCAAGGCTTGCCGAAACGTCTCTTGCGCCTCTTTCAACTGATCGATCTGATCGTGCGTCGCATTCGCCGCGGCCAGACGCAGCACCGCGCCATAGACCATCGGCGCAACCAGAAAGAAATCGCGTAGCGTGGTATGAGACATCTCTGACACCCGCGCCCCGCGATGGGTGCGCAGGTCCAGATACCCCTCACCGGCCAACTGCCGGAACACTTCGCGCAAAGGCGTGCGCGACAGGCCAAAGGCCTGCGACAGCTGCGCCTCGTCCAAATCTTCTCCGGGACGCAAACGCAGGGTCAGAACCGACATCTTCAGATGCTCAGCCAACGCCTCTTTTGGTGATTTCCCTTCGTCCCTCATCCGATCCCCTTCATCACGATCCCGCGAATCGATAGCTTGCCCTCTGGTATCGTATAAAAATACATGTTGTATACAGTTAGTTTTCGTGCAGCATGCAGAAAACTGTCAGAACGCCCTGATTCCGGACCTATCGATGAGCCAAACACAGCACTACGCATTCATACTGGTCGAGGAATTCTCGCATCTCGCCTTCTCCTGCGCGGTCGAGCCATTGCGGATCGCAAATTTGCTGGCCGAGGAAGATCTTTATCGATGGTCCTTCCTGTCCGAACACGCTGAGCATGCGGTCTGTTCAAACGGATCGGTCACTTTGGTGCATGGCGGATTGGGATCTATCCCAAAATGTGACCAACTGTTTGTTCTGTCAGGAATAAACATGCGCAATCACGTCTCGCGTCCGCTGCTCGCAACCCTGCGCCGAGAGAGGGCACGGGGCACCAATATCAGCGCCTTGTGTTCCGGTGCATGGCTGCTGGCCGAGGCCGGATTTTTGGATGGGATGCAGGCGGCGATCCATTGGGAATACCATGATGCTTTCATGGAGGCCTTCCCCGAGATCAACCTCGTCCGCAGCGTCTTTGTCGCCGACGAAAAACACATGACCGCCTCGGGCGGCACCGCGACCGCCGATCTGATGCTGCACCTGATCGAACGCGACCACGGCCACGACCTGTCGGTCGCAGTGGCCGATCAGATGGTCTATAACGCCGTGCGCAACGCCACTGCCGATCAGCGCGTCTCGTTGCAATCGCGCAACGGGATGCGGAACGCGCATCTGGCCAAGGCGATCCACATCATGACCGACAATATTCAAAGTCCACTGTCGCCCTCGGTCATTGCCAGCGATATCGGTATCTCAACCCGACAACTGGAGCGTCTGTTTGGGAAATTCCTGAACACCTCGCCTAAGAAATACTTCATGGAATTGCGGCTGGACCGCGCCCGCAATCTGCTGTTGCAGACCGAATCTTCGGTGACCGAGGTCGCCTTTGCCTGCGGTTTCGAAAGCGCCGGCCATTTCTCGCGTGTGTACCGGGCTGCGTTTGGCGTCACGCCGATGCAGCAGCGCAGCAGGCTTGATTGATCAAAGCTGTGACTGGACAGAGGGCCATGGTTGGGATTATCTGAACAAGTGTTCAGATCAGGAAGGAACCCGCCATGCAACTCTCAACCACAGCTGCGGTGATCACCGGCGGTGCCTCCGGCCTGGGTGAGGCCACAGCCCGTCACTTTGCCGAGAACGGCGCGCAGGTCACCATCCTTGACCGCGACGCCGAGCGTGGCCCGCAGGTCGCGGCTGAAATCGGCGGACATTTCACACAAACCGATGTGACGGATGAGGCCTCGGTCGCTTCAGCGATTGCACATGCGATGGACAAGATGGGTCGCATCACCGCCGCAGTGAACTGCGCCGGAATCGCGATTGGAGCTAAGACTGTGGGCAAAGACGGCCCCCACCCTCTGGAGGCGTTCCAGCGTACCATCGACATCAATCTGGTCGGTTCCTTTAACGTCTCGCGTCTTGCTGCCGCAGAGATGGCAAAGAATGATCCAGAACCGGATGGCGCGCGCGGCGTGATTATTAACACCGCCTCCATCGCCGCCTTTGACGGGCAAAAAGGTCAGGCGGCCTATGCAGCCTCGAAAGGCGGCGTGGTCGGCATGACGCTACCCATGGCGCGCGATCTGGCCTCGACTGGTATCCGTGTGATGGCCATCGCACCGGGCATCTTCATGACCCCGATGCTGGCCGGCCTGCCTGAAGAGGTGCAGCAACAGCTTGCGGCGGACGTCCCCAACCCTGCTCGCCTCGGCGACCCGCGCGAATACGGTCGTCTGGCCGGGTTCATCGTCGAGATGGGCTACCTGAACGGAGAGGTCATCCGCATCGACGGTGCCCTGCGGATGCGCTAAGACGGGTTTCATGACCGAGCGGCAGAAAATGGCGGCAGGCGAGTGGTATTGCTGCCTCGACCCCGAACTGGAAGTGCTTCGTATGAAAGCACGCCGCGCGGTCCATGCCCACAACACCTGCCCGCCCGATGACCGAGGGGCTATAGCTCCCGAATTGGCGGCGCTCTTTGCGGGGATCGGGCAAGATTGCTATTTTGAGGCTCCGTTCCACTGCGCTTATGGAATGAACCTGTCGCTGGGCGACCGGGTGTATCTGAATGCGGGCTGTGTCATTCTCGACACCGCGCCTGTTCGCATCGGCAGTGACTCGATGCTCGGCCCCACGGCACAGATCTATTGCGCCCAACACGCCAAAGACCCAGCCCTGCGCGCACAGGGTCTGGAAATCGACCACCCGGTGACAATCGGCGAAAACGTCTGGATCGGCGGTGGCGCGATCATCATGCCCGGCGTTACTATCGGAGACCGCGCCATCGTCGGCGCGGGCAGTGTCGTCACGAAGGACGTCCCCGCCGGAGCAACTGTTGTCGGTAACCCCGCCCGCCCCATTTGAGCACGCGCAAACCGGTGCATAGGTTTGTACAACTCAGACAATCTAGTCGATTGAGGTTGTACAACTCGGGCTCAACCGGCTTCGGCCTTCTCTTCAAGCATCAGCCACTCTTCCTCAGCCGCTGACAGTTTTTCCTGCCGTTCGACCAGGGCATCGGTTGCCTTCTGGAACTTGATCGGTTCGCGTGTGAACAGCTCAGGATCAGACATCAGTTCTTCGAGCTTGGCGATCTCGGCTTCAAGGCGCGCGATCTCTGCTGGTAGCTTCTCAAGTCGGTGTTTCTCCGAGAACGACAGCCCTGCTTTTGCCTTCGCTTCTTGCTTCACTTTCGGTTTTAAAGGCCTTGCTTTTTCTTCCTTTTTCGCAACTACATCACCTCGCTGAGCGATGTAATCGGACCAACCACCAGCATAGACGGTCGCGCGCCCGTTGCCCTCCATGGCGATGGTTGTGGTTGCAACCCGATCCAAAAAATCCCGATCGTGGCTAACGAGCAGCACCGTGCCATCATAGTCGTCCAGCAATTCCTGCAGCAGATCCAGCGTTTCAACATCCAGATCGTTGGTCGGTTCGTCCAGCACCAGCAGGTTAGAGGTTTTTGCCATCAGTTTCGCCAACAGCAACCGGGCTTTTTCCCCTCCGGACAATGACTTAACAGCCGCTCTTGCCTGCGCATCATCAAACAGAAACTCTTTGAGATAGCCCACCACATGCTTGGGCTGCCCGCCGACCATCACCTGATCGGCCTTGCCCGAGACCCGCATCTCGGGATCGCCGGTCAAGCTGTCCCACAGGCTCATTTCCGGGTCCAGCTGTGCCCTCGCCTGATCGAACACGGCGATCTCAAGGTTAGTACCCAGCACCACCGAACCCTCGTCCGGTTCGACCTGACCCAGCAGCATTTTCAGCAACGTCGTTTTGCCCACACCGTTCGGCCCAACAAAGGCCACGCGGTCGCCGCGCTGAACCAGAAGATCGAAATTGCGCACGATCTGCTGAGAGTCAAATGACTTTGAAACGCCAGTGGCCTCGATGACCTTGCGGCCTGATTTCGGACCGGATTCCAACGTCATGGCAGCCGATCCCTGACGTTTGATCTGCGCTGCACGCTCGGCGCGCAAGGCTTGTAGCGCCCGAACACGACCCTGATTGCGCTTGCGGCGGGCGCTGATACCCTCGACGGCCCATCGCGCCTCGGACTTGATCAAGCGGTTCAGCTTGTGGCGCTGCTGATCCTCCTCTTCCCAGACCTTATCCCTCCAGCTTTCAAAGGCCGCAAAGCCCTGTTCCTGCCGCCGCACAACTCCGCGATCGATCCACAGCGTCGCACGGGTCAACGCACGCAGGAATGCGCGATCATGCGAGATCAGAACATAGGCTGCACGGGTCGAGCCCAACTCACGCTCCAACCACGCTATCGCCTCGATATCCAGGTGGTTCGTCGGTTCGTCCAGCAACATCAGGTCCGGCGCTTCGGCCATCAGCTTGGCCAAGGCGGCGCGTCGCCTTTCCCCACCCGAAGCGGTTTCGACCGCACGCTCAGGGTCGAATTTCAGCCCTTCGCCCGCGCGTTCGACCTTATACAGCTCACCCGGTTCCAACCCGCTTGAGGCATAGTCTCCAAGCGTCGCGAATCCCTGCATTCCGGGATCCTGCTCCATGTAACCCACTGATTTACCAGGAGGGATGACAATTTCACCCTGATCGGCCTCGACCAGCCCGGCCATCACTTTCATCAAGGTGGATTTGCCTGACCCGTTCCGCCCGACCAGCGCCACGCGATCACCGGGTTGAACCACAAGGTCCAGATCGGAAAACACCGGATCACCCCCGAACGTCAGAGAGATACCGGACATCTGCAATAAAGGAATTCTCGCCATACCCGCCAGCTAAACCGGCCAAAGCAAGGCGTCAACGCCCCAACTTCACCTTTTCCCAGATACTCAAATCACCCAGCCACCGCGCGCAGCAACCGTTTACGAGCTGGGGGAATTGCTCCGATTTCAAGGCCGGTGAACACATGCAGGGTGTTCATGTGCCTGTCCACCACCGCATGATCGCTGACCCACCCCCCCATCATCAGATAGGTGCGCAACAAGGGCGGCATCCTAAGCATCGCCTGTTTTACATCAGGGCGTCTGCGCAAGCGCGCCGCAAAGCGAAACACATCCGGCGCCTTGACTCGCGGCAACCATCGCCTTGGTGCCAGATGTCGGTGTTTGAGCATCGCAAAAGCGTCAAGATATTCGGCAGTTTCTGTTCCAGCGAATGACGAACAACCAAACAGCATTTCGATCCCCTTCTGATCGACATACGCCGTCATTGCGCCCCACGCGACACGCAAGATATCCGGATCATTGTAGTCCGGGTGGATACAGAACCGACCCATCTCGACCATCGGTCCGGTAAAATCGCGTAGCGCCGACAGGTCATAGAACTGTGCCGAGTAGCTGAGTCCGATTTCAAAGCCGCCCTGCATTGTCAGCATACGGAAACAGCACACCAACGCCCCACCGGCCTGCAGATCTTCGACCAGAACATGGGCGCAGCGTTCGTCAAAAGCATCACAATCCTGACCATCAGTAGCAAAGGTCAGCATCCTCAGCGTCTGCGCCGCCGCCACGTCTTGCTCGGTTTGCGCCAAGCGGGCGCGATATCGGCCCTTGTCCAACAAAACCGCCATGGTCGCATCCTCCTGCGGTTGCTGACCGGTCACATCTGTCTGGTCCTTACTACAGAATGTGTGACTGTCCTGTGACCACTGCAAGAGAATTGGTCGCTTTAGTTGTTTGCGCCAGGAATATTTGCCGGGTTGAAGTTACCGATGTTACCCAGAAGCTGACGCAGGAAGCCTTTGTCTTCCACGTTGGAATCGGTCACGCGACGATCCAGCACGATGACATAGCCGTCTTCCAGGCCGAACCGCTCGATATTGCGAACGACGCCGCGCTGATCAAAGCTGATCGCGACCAGTTCACGTGAAACGACCTCGGGTCGTTTGGGCCCATAATGACGGACGCGCGAGGCGACATAGTAATAGCCCGAATCCCGCACCACGCCCGCCGAGCTGGGCGCGCCGATGGTTTCTTCAACACTATCGCGGGTATCGACGCCGACCTTGATTTTGGCCAGATCCTCTGGCGGAGGCACGTAGCCGTGATTCTTGAAGATTGGTGAACATGCGCCCGCGACCGCCAGACAGGCCGCAAAGACAAGCGTTTTCGACGCTGGTTTCAACCTGTTCAAACCCTTCAACATGCACATCCTCTTGCCATGGCCCCTTGCGGACCCTATCCGATTACAGAAACCAAGGCTCCGGTTCAACACAGGAAAACCTCACGAATGAGCAACCAGACATCTTTACGCGTCGCAGACCTGCCGCAAAACGCTCCGACCCCGTTTGAGTTGCGCCCGACCGGCGACGCGCTGGAGGCCATAAAACAAGAGCTCGGACTGCTTGGCCTGCGCAAGCTCAGCTTTGTCGGCGAATTGCGCGCGCAGGGCAAACGGGATTGGATGCTTTCTGGCAAGCTGGGCGCAACGGTGATCCAACCTTGTGTCGTGACGCTGGAACCTGTGACCACACGCATCGACACCCCGGTGAGTCGCGTTTTTGTGGCCGATTGGAGCGATCCGGAAGAGCCCGAGTTCGAAATCCCCGAGGATGACGAGACCGAACCGCTTGGCCCCGAGATCGATCCTGCGCTGATCATGGTTGAAGCGCTGTCGCTGGCCCTGCCCCAATATCCACGGAAGGATGGAGTTGAGCTGGGCCAGATAGACTATACCGAACCGGGCAAACAGGCCCTCACAGATGAGGATGTAAAACCCTTCGCTGGTTTGGCGGGGCTGCGGGATGCGATGAAAAAAGACGAGTGACAGGCGAGGGATTTCCTGTCATAGCAGGCCGTCAGAAAAACCGCTTGAACATGACGAGAATCGCAGTATTTTCGCGCGCTCATTGGAATTTGGGTTGGACATTGCGGGGCAAGCCCCTTAAACGCGCGTCAAACCACGAGAAAACAAAGTACGTAACCCGGCTGACAGCGAATCTGTCAGCCCATATCAGACAAAGGTTGAGACCATGGCCGTCCAACAGAACAAAGTTTCCAAGTCGCGTCGCAACAACCGCCGCGCACACGACGCTCTGGTTGCTGCAAACCCGAACGAATGCCCGAACTGCGGCGAGCTGAAGCGCCCACACCACGTTTGCGCATCTTGCGGCCACTATGACGATCGTGAAGTCGTCGCTCAGGCCGACGAAATCGACCTGGACGAAGACGCGGCCTAAGCCTGATTGGACGCAGGCCAAGGCATGACGGATCAGCCCACGCAGACCGGACGGATCATCATCTCGGTTGACGCTATGGGCGGAGATTCGGGCCCTGCCGTCGTTGTGGCGGGCATTGCAAAATCTGCGGACAAGAACCCGAAGATCGGGTTCATCCTGCACGGTCAGGAACAGGAACTACGCAAGCTGGTTGCCAAACGGCGTGTCCTTGATGGGCGCGTCGTTTTTCGTGATTGCCCGGACGTGGTCACGATGGAAGACAAACCAAGCCAGGTTGTCCGCAGCGGCAAGAGCACGTCGATGTGGTCCGCTCTGGAAGCGGTGCGTGCAGGTGAAGCGCACGGCGCGGTGTCCTGCGGCAATACGGGCGCGCTGATGGCCATGTCCATGTTGCGGCTGCGCAAGCTGCCCGGCGTGAACCGCCCTGCCATCGCGATCCTGTGGCCCTCGCGCAATCCGCATGGGTTCAACGTGATGCTGGACGTCGGCGCAGATGTGCGCGCTGATGCCAAGGACCTTTTGCAATACGCGCTGATGGGGGCTTCATACGCGCGCAACGGTATGGCGCTCAGCCGCCCTCGGATCGGATTGCTGAATGTCGGTACCGAAGAACACAAGGGCCGCGCCGAACTGAAAGAAGCCCATGCGATGATTTCGGACTTTGCCGATCAGGCGAATTTCGAATTCGTGGGCTTTGTCGAAGGCAGCGATATCCCCGGCGACAAAGCTGACGTGATCGTGACCGACGGCTTCACTGGAAATGTCGCCATTAAAACCGGCGAAGGCACCGCGAACCTTATCGGTGATTTGCTTCGTGAAGCGTTCAAATACTCGCCCCTATCCCGGCTGGCCTCGATCCTGGCAATCACCTCGTTGAATCGTCTGAAAAAGCGGATAGACCCGCGCCGCGTCAATGGAGGCGTGTTCCTCGGGCTTAATGGAACCGTGGTGAAATCCCATGGCGGAGCGGACGCAACCGGCGTTTCCGCAGCGGTCAAACTGGCTTTCACATTGGCTGAATCCGGTTTCTCCGAAAAATTGGCGGCACGGGTTGCATCAACAGCCGCACTTGCACAAGATGCGGCCCATTCCGTGTCTCAATCGGAATAATAACAAAAAAGGCAGTACCCCAGCATGGCAGGCCGCTCAGTTGTTGTAGGTGTCGGGCATTATTTGCCAGAGCGCGTTGTACCGAACTCTGAGTTCGAGAAAACGCTGGATACGACGGACGAATGGATTCGCACCCGGTCCGGGATCGAGCGGCGACACTTCGCGGCCGAGGACGAAACCACATCCGATCTGGCCACCAAAGCGGCCGAAGCCGCACTGGCTGATGCCGGACTGACGGCGGATGATATCGACGCGATTGTGCTGGCAACCTCCACAGCTGATTTGACCTTTCCTTCGGCGGCAACCATGGTACAGGCCCGGTTGGGCATGACCAAAGGTTTTGCCTTCGATGTACAGGCGGTCTGCGCAGGGTTTGTCTTTGCGCTCAGCAACGCCAACGCCCTGATCCTGTCCGGTCAGGCCAAGCGCGTACTGGTGATCGGCGCCGAGACCTTTTCACGAATCATGGACTGGACCGACCGGTCGACCTGCGTGCTGTTTGGCGATGGCGCGGGCGCACTGGTTCTGGAAGAGCAAGAGGGTCAGGGCACTTCGGATGATCGCGGTATTCTTGCGACCGACTTGAATTCGGACGGACGCTACAAAGACCTTCTCTATGTTGATGGCGGGGTTTCGACCCAATCCACCGGCCACTTGCGGATGCAGGGCAATCAGGTCTTCCGTCATGCGGTCGAGAAACTGGCCCGAACTGCCGAAGTCGCGCTGGAACGAGCCGGTTTGTCCAGCGATGATGTCGACTGGATCGTGCCGCATCAGGCCAATATCCGCATTATTCAGGGCACCGCCAAGAAGATGGGCCTGCCGATGGATAACGTCGTCGTCACCGTTCAGGACCATGGCAACACATCGGCAGCCTCCATCCCTCTGGCCCTGTCGGTGGGCAAGCAAAACGGCCAGATCAAAACCGGCGATCTGATCGTTACAGAGGCGATTGGTGGCGGTCTGGCCTGGGGGGCGGTCGCACTGCGTTGGTAACCGGCACAATCCGGCTTACAGAGCCTCCTGCAATTCATTGATATTGACAGCGAATTTTGCATAGCCATATGCTCAGACATCAACAGGGGAAAAAGCATGGGCGACAAAACACTGACCCGAATGGATCTGAGCGAGGCCGTCTTTCGTGAGGTTGGCTTGTCACGCAATGAAAGCGCACAGCTGGTCGAAAGCGTTCTGAACCACATGTCTGACGCGCTGGTGCGTGGCGAACAGGTTAAGATTTCGTCATTCGGCACCTTCAGCGTTCGGGACAAAACCGCCCGTATCGGTCGCAACCCTAAAACCGGTGAAGAGGTTCCGATCCAGCCCCGTCGTGTACTGACATTCCGTCCGTCGCACCTGATGAAGGATCGCGTCGCCGCAGGGAACCGCAAGTAAGTTCAGGACATCCAGGTTATGAGTAAGTCCCCCGATGCCTTTCGCACCATAAGTGAAGTTGCGGACTGGCTCGGAGTTCAGGCTCATGTGCTGCGTTTCTGGGAAAGCCGGTTTACCCAAGTCAAACCCGTCAAACGCGCCGGTGGGCGGCGATATTATCGCCCCAATGATATGCGTCTGCTGGGCGGTATCAAGAAACTGCTACACGAGGACGGGATTACCATCAAAGGTGTTCAGCGTATCCTTCGGGAACAGGGCGTTGCGCATGTTGCATCGCTTTCGCCCAATTTGGATGAAAACGCGCCCGCACCCAGCATCGACGATACTGTGGTTCCGTTCGCTTCAGCGCCGGAACCATCCGCAAACCAGATCGACATGGATTTGGGCGAACCCGCCCATTCCCCTGCCCCAGAGGCTCCGAAACCCGTCGCAACCCCCGAACCCAAACCGATACCGGCTGAGCTGGATGCAGCGCCGCTGATGGGTGGTATTGCCTCGCTGGCATGGAATCGTGACGAGTATGACGATGAGCTGTTGCACCAGATTGCACCCATCGCCAAGGACCTGCGCAGGTGGCTGGATCGCGTCGAACACCACACGGCGGGATAGCAAAAAAGGCGATGATTTCCTCTTGCCCCCGCCGGGAAAGTCTTTATGAACACCTCAACGTCGGGCTATGGCGCAGCCTGGTAGCGCGTCCGTCTGGGGGACGGAAGGTCGCAGGTTCGAGTCCTGCTAGCCCGACCAAATCACACCGACGTTTATGGCACATAGGCCAGATCCCGCTCTGGCAGCAGAGGGGATCGAGATGACAGGTGTTTGCCCAAACCAACAGCTTGAGGCGATGATTGCACGCGGTGAGATCGCCGCAAGCCCCGATATCATCCCTGCACAGGTGCAGCCGGCAAGCCTTGATCTACGTTTGGGAACAGTGGCTTACCGGGTGCGCGCGTCCTTTCTGGCGGGCGAAGGGCGTTCTGTCGCAGACCGGCTGGCCGAGTTTGAGATGCACCGCATCGACATCACTGAAGGCGCTGTTCTGGAAAAGGGCTGTGTCTATCTGGTGCCGCTGATGGAATCGCTCGCCCTGCCCGATGACGTCAGTGCGGTGGCCAATGCCAAAAGCTCGACCGGGCGGCTCGACTTGCTCACGCGCACGATCACCGATGGCGGAACCGAGTTTGATCGGGTTCCCGCAGGCTACACAGGTCCGCTTTATGCCGAGATCTGCCCGCGATCGTTCTCGGTTCTGGTGCGCCCCGGAATGCGTCTGAATCAGATCCGTTTCCGCAAAGGTCAGGCAGTACTGAGCGACGCCGAGCTGAACGCGTTGCATGGTCAAACGCCGTTGGTTGATGGGCCAGCCGTCATTCAGGACGGGTTGGGGTTTTCGGTCGATCTGCAACTGCCCGATACCGATCTGGTCGGCTATCGTGCCAAGCCCCATACCGGGGTGATCGATCTGGATCGGATCGGCGAATACGACCCGCAGGAATACTGGGAAGAGGTGCATACCAAGGATGGTCGCATCATCCTCGACCCCGGCGCGTTCTACATTCTCGTCAGCCGCGAAGCGGTGCATATCCCGCCAATGTATGCTGCTGAAATGGCCCCTTATCTGGCTATGGTCGGCGAGTTCCGGGTACATTACGCCGGATTCTTTGACCCGGGCTTTGGACATGCCGAAGCAGGCGGCGCTGGATCACGCGGGGTGCTGGAAGTGCGCTGCCACGAAGCGCCATTTGTGTTGGAACACGGACAAGTCGTCGGGCGCCTGGTTTATGAGAAGATGGCAGAAATGCCGACACAGCTATATGGTGCTGGGATTGCCTCGAACTATCAGGGTCAAGGCCTGAAACTGTCCAAGCATTTCAAAGCTGTGGGCTGAGTTTCAGAACTTCATGAACCGACGCATCTGACGCGACACCTGACGCATCTGCTTTGCGCTTTGATTTTGGCGCTTGGTCGCATCGCGCATCTGGCGATCCGCCTCGGGGCCATTCTCAACATCAGACTGACCCGGTTTGCGGCCCACCTTGCTGGCCATATCAATACCCTTGTCCACACCGTGGTTCACCAGGCGACGCATCACCCGGCGCACGATCATATCGATGATCCGATTGGCATTCATTGGCTCAACTCCGTTTCCTGCACCCTATGATAGGCGGGATCTGCGGCAATAAAAGGGCTGTCCGATCACTCTTCTTCGAACAGTTCGGTTTGATCTTCGTCCTCGTCATCACCCTGCCCTTCGCCCAGCGGCACAGCACCAGGGGGTGGGCGATTCTCCAACAATCCGGCTGCGCGCAACTCCTTCAGGCCCGGCAGGTCACGGGCGTTTTCCAGCCCGAAATGATCCAGAAACTCAGGCGTTACGACGAATGTCACCGGACGGCCTGGTGTCATGCGACGGCGGCCCAGTCGGATCCACTCCATCTCAAGCAGTTGGTCAATGGTGCCGCGCGAAACGGACACGCCCCGGATTTCCTCGATCTCCGCACGCGTGCAGGGCTGGTGATAAGCCACGATCGCCAGCGTTTCGATGGCCGCCCGGCTAAGCTTGCGGGTCTCAACCGTTTCCTTCTGCATCAGGAAGCCAAGATCGGGGGCTGTGCGGATCGCCCAAGCCTCACCAACGCGCACCACACGCACCCCGCGCCCTTCGTATCGTTTCTGAAGCGATTCAACAGCTTGCGCGGCATTGCTTCCATGGGGCATCCGCGCTTCAAGATCACCAATCGTCACTGGCTCGGCGCTGGCAAACAGCACGGCCTCGACCATACGTTCCTGTTCCGCCAAGGGCGGCGCTTCGAACAGTGTGCCTGTCTCTTCGTTGGCGTCAGTCACGTGTCTCAGTCCTCTTACGCAGATGGATCGGCGCAAAGGTCTCGCTTTGCTTGATCTCCATATGTCCTTCTTTCACCAGCTCAAGCGAGGCTGCGAAGGTTGCAGCCGTGGCCGAGCGTCGCCGCACCGGATCAGCATCCCAGCCTTCGGGCAGGTAGGTCTCCATATCCGTCCACGCACCGGCAAAGCCTATCAGGGGCCGCATCCGCTCAAGCGCTTGTTCCATGGTGAAAACGGCGTCGCGGTCCATGACGAAGGGTCGGAACTCGTCACGCGTGCGGATACGCGCGTAGCCCTGCATCAGGTCCAGTAGCGTCGCGGAATAGGTCACGGTGCGGATACGCGTAACATCCTCACCCTGCCCACGTTTGAAAAAATCACGGCCCAATTGATCACGCGCCATCAGGCGCGCAGCGGCATCGCGCATGGCCTGCAGACGCTCCAATTGGAATGCGAGGTGCGCGGCAAGTTCCTCACCCGAGGGGCCTTCATCATCCGGGTCCGGGGGCAGCAGCAAGCGGGATTTGAGGAAAGCTAGCCAAGCGGCCATCACCAGATAGTCGGCGGCCAGTTCGATCCGCAACTGCCGCGCTTTTTCGACAAAGGTCAGATACTGTTGCGCCAACGCCAGAACCGAGATTTTGCGCAAGTCCACTTTTTGCGTACGCGAAAGTGTCAAAAGCACATCGAGCGGACCCTCAAACCCATCGACGTCCACAATCAAAGCCTCGGCGGCCAGCCGATCGGCAACCGAGACCGGGTCTTCGCTGAAAAGGTTATCCTGCATATACCTGCCCGCCCATTAGGGCAGATAGTTCCGCCTCGGCGGCTTGGATGTCAAGTTCCTGTGGCGGTTGTCTCCGGGCCAGCGCCCGATCTGCGCGGGCTTGTGCCGCATCCGACATCTCACCAGCGGCTTCGAGCACCTGCGCGCGTTCTTCAAAGGCCCCGTTGCAGTGCAAAGCAACATCGCATCCAGCGTCCAGTGCCTGTCGGGCCAAGTCGGCGGGCGCGCCGTTCAGGGCTTTCATCGTGATATCGTCGGTCATAATCAGACCGTCGAAACCGATGCGCTCCCTAATCATCGTCATCATTCCAGCAGAAATCGTTGCGGGCCGTGGATCGATCTGGTCATAAACCAAATGCGCCGTCATCCCCATCGGCAAGTCGTTCAGCGCGCGGAATGGTGCAAAATCTGCCGCTTCCAGTGCACTTAGAGAAAGATCCACATGCGGCAACTCGTGATGACTGTCGAGCGTCGACAGACCGTGGCCGGGCATGTGCTTTACTACCGGCAACACTCCGCAATCAAAGTGTCCGTTGGCAACGGCTCGACCAATCGCGGAAACCTTTTCGGGATCAGACCCATAGCAGCGGTTCTTCAGGAACGCATGAGTACCCTCGCGGGCCAGATCGACCATCGGCGCACAATTGCTGTCGATGCCCAATCCCAGCAGTTCATGCGCGATCAGACGATAGCGCAGATACATCGCGCGCTCGGCCTGATCTCCGGCATGCGCGACATGATCCAAAGGGGGCAACCATTCACGGGCTAAAGGTGCGCGCAGACGTTGTACGCGGCCCCCCTCCTGATCGACTGTGATTAGGCAATTTCGGCCAACCGCCTCGCGGAAGTCCTCGCACAAGGCTCGGGTCTGGTCAGCGGATTCGATGTTGCGGGCAAACAGAATGAACCCGAACGGGTTCATCTCTTTGAACAAAGCTTTTTCATCCGGCGTCAGGCGCAGCCCTTCGGCATCGGTGATAACCGCGCCAAATCTCACCGGACGGCGACCGGGATACAGTCTGCACCCTGCGCGACTAGGGCCGCGCAAAACTGGCGCGAGTCGCTCAGATCATCAAACCCCATGACACGCAGGCGATAGAAGGTTCGTCCTCCGCTTGAGGTCTTCTGTATAACACGCTGTTTTCCATCCATATATTCTCCAAATCGGCCATTCAAACGAGCCCATTCGGCCTGCGCCACATCGGCGCTTTCGTATGCCCCAAGCTGAGCAAGTCGCGTGCCTTTGGTCAATGTATCGGGATCAACATCCAGACCAACAGCAGCCTTTACTGCAGCATTGATCGCAGCTTCCGTAGCGCTGTTGGACGAAATAGAACTTGGCGTAGCGCGGGCTGGACGCACATGCGGACGCAGCGACCGGCGCACACCAGGCAGTGCAGCAATCTTAGGGTCGGGCTGTTGCGCTGCGTAATCAGCCGGATCAATCGCGGGCTCTTCTTCGGGCGTGACCAGGGAAGCCAATTGCACGCCCTGCTCAGGCGTCTGTTCGAGCTGAGGTTCGGCGGCGAGCCCTTCGGCCAGAGCGTTCACGATCGCCTGATCAGTGGCGGGTTCCTCAATCACTTGCACTGCATTTGTGGCCTCAAGCGCGGTCATGGGCGTGTCTTCATCAGTCAGAGACACGGGCCGCGGCGCAAGGATAAGACGATCTGCCGGCGGTGCAGCAGTCCCGACAGCGGCAACTGCATTCACCGCTAGGCCCTGATGATCGGCAGGCGTCCCGCCGGGATTTTCGGGCTGCACGCGCATGGGTCCTTCGGCGGCGCGCACGACCGGTACCCCGCTGACGTCGCGCATGATCAGTTGGTAGCCCCAAACGCCGACTCCGGCGACCAGCGCCAAAGACGCAACCGCCCCAAGCACGTTGACAATGCGGCCCAGCCCAGCGCCTGCGCGCGGGGCGTCATCATAGCTATAGCTTTCATCAGGATAATCATACGCATCTTCAGGATGCGATTGATTCGAGTAATGCATCTGCTCGGGGCTATGCTGCCCCGAGTAATCGTAACGTGCCATTTCCGCCTCACCGCCCGATTGCGCCGTAAAAAGTGGCGCGCGGGTCATTTCTTGTCTGCCTCAGACCGGCGGTTCGGGCGATATTTGTTATCGCATCTCCTGCGCCGGGGTAACGCCAAGAATACCCAAGCCCGCTGAAATCACAACAGAAACAGCCCGGGCCAGTGCGATTTTCGATTGGCTTGTGGCAACATCGCCATCCTGAATGAAACGCAACTGGGTTTCGTCATTGCCCTTGTTCCACAGCGCGTGGAAATCTCCTGCCAATTCATAGAGATAGAAGGCAACCCGGTGCGGTTCATTTGTGCGAGCGGCGATTTCAACCAGACGTGGCCATTCTGCCAGCTTCTTGGCAACGGTCAGCTCAGAGGCGTGGTCGATCTTGTCCAGATCTGCCCCAGATAGCGTAGCATCATCGGCAGAAATCCCGGCCTCAGCGGCGCGGCGCAGCACACTCATGACGCGGGCATGGGCGTATTGGACGTAGAACACCGGGTTTTCGCGGCTTTGTTCCAACACCTTGTCGAAATCGAAATCCAGCGGTGCGTCGTTCTTGCGGGTCAGCATCACGAAACGGGTTACATCAGGCCCGACCTGATCGACTACATCGCGCAACGTGACAAAGTTCCCTGCCCGCTTGGACATCTTGAATGGCTCGCCATTCTTCCACAGCTTCACCAATTGGGTAAGCTTGATATCCAGCGGCACCTTACCATCGGAAAGGGCCGAAACCGCCGCCTTCATCCGTTTGACATAGCCGCCATGGTCCGCACCGAACACGTCGATTAGCGCGTCAAACCCACGGCTCACCTTGTCATAATGATAAGCGATATCCGGGGCGAAATAGGTCCAGCTGCCGTCTGATTTCTTGACCGGGCGGTCGACGTCATCCCCGTGCTCGGTCGACTTGAACAAGGTCTGCTCGCGCGGTTCCCAATCCTCGGGTTTCTTACCCTTGGGCGGCTCAAGAACGCCTTCGTAGATCAGGCCCTTGTCGGTTAGCGACTGAAGCGCAGCCTCGATCCGCCCTGTGCCGTAGAGCGACTTCTCTGAGAAGAACACATCCATCTCAACACCCAGCGCCTTCAGGTCGGCGCGGATCAGGTCCATCATAGCGTCGGTTGAGAATTCGCGCAGCTCTTCCAGCCATACGCTTTCAGGCTTGTCGATCAGGCTGTCGCCGTATTTCTCTTTCAGCGCCTGACCGATCGGGATCAGGTAATCGCCGGGATAGAGACCTTCTGCGATCTCGGGGCTCAGCCCGTTAGCCTCGCGATACCGTTCATATGCCGACCGCGCCAGCACATCCACCTGCGCGCCGCCATCGTTGATGTAGTATTCGCGGGTCACCTCATGGCCCGAATAGGCCAGCAAGCTTGCCAGCGCATCACCGAACACAGCCCCCCGCGTGTGGCCCACATGCAGCGGGCCGGTCGGGTTGGCCGAGACATACTCCACGTTCACCTTCTGACCATGCCCCATGGTCGAACGGCCATAATCGGTGCCCTTTTCCAGCACCGCAGCCAGCACGCCCTGCCAAACCGAAGACGCTAGCCGCAGGTTTAGAAAGCCCGGGCCCGCCACCTCGGCGCTGGTGATCCGGTTGTCTGCAGACAGCTTGCCCGCAAGCACATCCGCAATGTCCCGCGGCTTCATCTTCGCCGGTTTCGCCAGTACCATCGCCGCATTGGTCGCCATATCGCCATGCGCCGCATCGCGCGGAGGCTCAACTGCCACGTTGTCAAAGCTCAGCCCCTCAGGCAGCGCGCCTTCGGACTGCATCTGCGCCAGCGCGTCCAGTACCAGGCCGCGGATCTCGGAAAACAGGTTCATTTCGGATGTCCTTTTGCTTGCCGCGGGGTTTACCACGCAAAGCGCCAAGGTCAATGGACGCCTAAATTTTGCGCTTGGATTAACCGCTATCAGGGCTAAGGTCGGGGAAAACCGTGACCGGAGCCCCTGAATGCGCCTTACCCTGCCCTTCGCCCTGTTGCTGACCACCGCCCTGCCCACATGGGCCGAGATGCCCTCACCTCAAGGCCACGTACTGCTGACGCTCGGTGGCGCCATCACCGAAACCAATCTGCCCGCGCGCGCTGAGAACGACGGTGGGCTGTTGGGTTTTCTCGAAGTCACACATGACGGTGCAGCAGGCTTTGACGCTGCCATGCTGGACGGGTTGGATCAGGTCGAGATCACCATCCCCTACGGCCCGCCAGAGAACCAGCGCGACTATACCTTTTCCGGCCCACTGTTGTCCGACGTGATGACGATGGCAGGTGCGAGGGGCAAATCTGCTCTGCCCATGGCTATGGATGGCTATCAGGCTGAAATCCCATGGGAAAGCATCGAGACACATCAACCCATCGTGGCCACCCACGCGGATGGCGTGCCGATGGGCATTGGTAGTTACGGCCCCACGATGATCGTTTTCCCGCCCACGGATGATGCTGAACTGGCTCAAACACAAGCCAGCCAACAGGTCTGGGCCATCGCCTATATTGCGATCGAGTGATCTCCGGTCAGCCGGGCATGGTCTTGCAGCGCAAACCTGTCGGTCATGCCCGCGATATAATCCGAGACGATGCGGGCCAGCGCGGTTTCATCCTTTGCCGTCTCGATATCGACATGCCAGTGCCTGGGCATCTGTTTCGGGTCGGACAGGTAAATCGGAAACAGTTCCTCAACCACCTTGCTGACACTGGCGCGCACTTCCATCACGCTCGGTGCGCGATACATGCGCGAAAACAGGAAGGCACGGATCTGTTTGAGCTTCGCCCAAAGATCATCCGAGAATTGAATGACCGGATAACCCAGATGGCGGATATCCTCGACCGACTGCGCCCCCGAGGCCGCTATCAACGCGCGTGAGGTGTCGATAACATCCGAAACCATGACGCCAAATACCCGTCTGAGCGCCTCGTGCCGACGGCGATAAGGGTCAAGACCCGGAAATTTGGCATCCACTTCGGCGAAACAGGCATCATTTATGGGAAGCTGCTGAATGTCTTCATCTCTGAACAATCCCGCCCGCAATCCGTCAAACAGATCGTGGTTGTTGTAGGCAATGTCGTCTGACAACGCCGCGACCTGCGCCTCGGCGCTCGCATGGGTGTGAAGTTCGAGGTCAAAGCCCCGATTACACTCGGCCAATGCCCAAGGCAATGCACCAGTGACCGGCCCGTTGTGCTTGGCTATCCCTTCCAGACATTCCCAGGTCAGGTTGCACCCATCGAACTCGGCGTAGTGACGCTCAAGTTTGGTTACGATCCGAATGGCCTGCGCGTTGTGATCGAAGCCACCATATGGCTCCATCAACGCATGCAGAGCGTCCTCGCCCGTGTGACCAAACGGTGTATGCCCGAGGTCATGCGCCAACGCGACCGCTTCGGTCAATTCGCCGTTCAGGCCTAAGGCCCCGGCAATCGTTCGGGCCACCTGAGCCACTTCTATGGAATGCGTCAGGCGGGTTCGATAACTGTCACCCTCATGCTCAACAAACACTTGGGTTTTGTGTTTGAGGCGCCTAAACGCGCTGGCATGAATTATCCTGTCACGGTCGCGCTGAAAGCATGACCGAAAACTGCTTTCCTCCTCAGGTACAAGCCGCCCCCTTGCGCGGCCTGGGTCCGAGGCAAAACCCGCTCTGTCCAAAGGTCTTGTCCTTGTCGCCTGTCGTCAGGTTCCATATATTGTACGATGCTAAGGAAATAAACCTTTGGAGACCGGCATGAATCTGCCCCCAACAGTCACAGAACGCGCCTTTGAACGCCTGGCCGAAATCGGTGCCGCAGATCAGGGCCAGGCCCTGCGTGTCGCTGTGGAGGGTGGCGGATGTTCCGGATTTCAATATGAGATCGCCCTGGATGTGCCGAAAGAGGACGATTTGGTGCTAGAGGGCAAAGGCCAAAAGGTCATCGTCGACTCGATCTCTCTGCCGTTTCTGGAGAACGCGGTAATTGATTTCACACAGGAACTCATCGGCGCGCGCTTCGTGATTGAGAACCCCAACGCCACCTCGTCCTGCGGCTGTGGCACATCGTTCTCGATGTAGCTCCGGTGGGGGCTTTGCCCCCACACCCCCAAGGTATTTTTAGCCAGATGAAGAGGGATCCGCTCTCTGACAGTCAAAGTCAGAGAGCTTCACCTGGCGCGGTCATCGGCGCCTCCGCCTGTACCGCATACTCAGTTTTGACGAATATGGTTAAGAATCCGTTTCTTCATCTGGCCCAAAATACCTCGGAGCGCGAGGCAGAGCCTCGCTAACTTGTACGGCAACTTGCCGTTGCGTGTATTCTGCGCGATAGGTTGCCAATGGCACCGGAGGATCACGCATGAAAATCGCCACATTCAACATCAACGGTATCAAGGCACGCGCCGAGGCGTTACCTCGCTGGTTGGATGAGGCGCAGCCCGATGTCGTGTTGCTGCAGGAAATCAAATCAATCGATGAGAATTTCCCCCGCGAGATTTTCGAGGAGCGCGGATATAACGTTGAAACCCACGGGCAAAAGAGCTTCAACGGCGTTGCAATCCTTTCGAAATTGCCGCTTGAGGATGTCTCCCGTGGGTTGCCCGGTGATGAAAGTGATGAACAGGCGCGCTGGATCGAAGCCACTGTCATAGGAAAGAGAGCACTGCGCATCTGCGGATTGTATCTGCCAAATGGTAATCCGGTGCCGGGGCCGAAATATGACTACAAGCTTGAGTGGATGGAGCGCCTCTATGATCGTGCCCGCGATTTGATGGCATCAGAGGAACCCGCATTGATGGCCGGGGATTACAATATTATTCCGCAGGCCGAAGATGCCAAGCGCCCCGACGCCTGGCGCGAGGATGCGTTGTTTCGGCCCGAAAGCCGTGCAGCATTTCGCAAGATATTTAATCTGGGCTTCACCGAAGCATTTCGCGCTCGAACGCAAGGCCCCGGTCATTACTCATTCTGGGATTATCAAGCTGGCGCGTGGAACAGAAACGACGGGATTCGCATCGATCACTTTCTTCTGACGCCGCAAGCTGCGGATTTGATGCGTGATTGCAGGATCGATGCCGAAGTGAGGGGGCACGAAAAACCTTCGGACCATGTGCCGGTCTGGGTTGATCTCGACCTGTGAACGCTTACGCGGTCGCGTCGTAGCTATAGATCCACTCGTAGCGCCGTGCCAAGCGTGGACCAACCGCCATTAAGGCGGCCTGTGCGGCCAGCCTCATTGGCCCACGAAGGTGGAAATTACGCGCATTTGCGCCTGCGGCGCCAACCACTTGCCTGGCACGCGGTCGTCGAGTGGCTTCATAGGTAGCCAATGCACGGGCGACGCCTGAGTTGTCCTGGAACGCGCGTGTCAGGACCCAGGCATCTTCTAGTGCTAGGCAAGCTCCTTGGGCCATAAAAGGCAACGTCGGGTGCGCCGCATCCCCAAGCAAGGCCAATCGCCCATTCTGCCAGATTTGCGCCACGGGGCGCAGAAACAGCGCCCAAAGGTGAACCTCGTCAATCTTTGACAATATGTCACCAACCGGTCCGCCAAAATCGGCGAACCGGGTTCGCAGGTCGTCGGGATCACCCTGACGTCGCCAGCCTTCCTCTTGCCAGTCGGAACGCTCTTCTATGGCCACGAAGTTCACGAGGCGTTGATCGCGCAGCGGGTAAGTTACCACGTGTCGGCCTGGCCCCATCGTCAAGGACGCGCATGGCAATTCTTCTCGCTGGGTCCAGGGGATCGTTGCTCGCCAGGCAACCTGACGGCTGAACACCGGGATCTCGGGGCCATTCAAGATCGGGCGGATAGCGCTACGCCCACCGTCTGCGGCGATCGCGCATTCCGCACGCAGCCTTTCGCCGCTTTCCAGAACGATCTCGGCTTCGCTTGGGTGTTTATGAACCGTGGCGACAGGTGCATCCAGCCGAATATCCACCCCAGAGCGCAAGGCGGCTTTGTGTAACAGGTCCAGCAGATCTGCCCGGTGATAATAGTAAGTCGACCCAGCGGCAGGGACCGGGACCCGACTGATCACGCGCCCATTACGGTAATCGCGCAAAACGGTCCCACCCGAGATTTGTCCGGCCTCCGGCACCTTACCAGCTACGCCTAGCGCACGCAGTACCGCCATCCCGTTCGCACTGATTTGCAATCCAGCACCAACTTCGGTCAGTTCTGGGGCCTGCTCCAGAACCGTCACCTGAGCACCCTGACTTCGCAGTGCGAGTGCCGCGGCCATGCCCCCAATGCCGCCGCCAATGACGCAGAAATTCAGACCATTGATATTCATGGGCCTGCCATAACGCAAAAACGCCGGGGCGACAGGCCCCGGCGCTGTTGTTTTATTGCAATTTCCCAGCGATCAATCGTCGCGGTGGACCTTTTCGCGGCGCTCGTGACGCTCTTGCGCCTCAAGCGTCATAGTCGCGATAGGACGCGCATCCAGGCGCTTGAGCGAGATCGGATCACCGGTCTTCTCGCAATATCCATACTCGCCTTCTTCGATCCGGCGCAGGGCCGAGTCGATTTTTGCCACCAGCTTACGCTGACGATCCCGAGTGCGCAGTTCCAGCGCACGGTCGGTCTCTTCGCTTGCGCGGTCAGCGACATCGGGAATGTTTCGGGTGTTGTCCTGCAGACCTTCGATCGTATCACGGCTGCCTGCGAGTAGTTCTGTCTTCCAATCCATCAGCTTGCGGCGAAAATACTCAAGCTGGCGATCATTCATGAAAGGTTCATCTTCAGCCGGACGGTAATCTTCCGGCAGAAAAACTTCCTGCTTCATATTTGCTCCCTCGGTATGGCCTGAAACGTCGGTTGCGATTGTATTACCTGACATTCGGCACCCCCTTCTGCGGAGCGTTTATCCGACGGGGCAGAGATTGTCACTACACAAACGTATGCCTCGCCGCCGCGTCACTCCCACTGCTCTAATATTGAGACTTGTAACAACAAAACCTTGTTTTTCTGTGGTTCTCGCAAGGCGTTTTTCAGGCAGCTTCAACCCCTGCGATACCCCGCCCCGAACGAATCGCCCAAAACAGATTGGACTTACAGCCCATCCCATCCTCTCGCGACGCTGCGGCCCGGCTTGTAAATAACCTTGCCTCTCTGTAACCCGAGCAGAGCAAACCCAGCCCGCATTCCGCGGAAACCACATGAGGGGTCCCATGACCGCACGTTTTCAAGGCACCGCAGAATATGTTGCCACCGACGATCTGAACATTGCCGTGAACGCCGCCGTCACGCTGGAACGCCCGCTGCTTGTCAAGGGCGAACCCGGAACCGGCAAAACCGAGCTGGCGAAACAGGTCGCAGGCGCGCTGGGGCTGACAATGATTGAGTGGAACGTGAAATCCACAACGCGCGCGCAGCAGGGACTGTATGAATACGATGCGGTCAGCCGTCTACGTGACAGTCAGCTAGGTGATGAGCGCGTGCATGATGTCTCGAACTATATTCGCAAGGGGAAGCTATGGCAGGCATTCGATGCGGATGAAAAGGTTGTGCTACTGATCGACGAGATCGACAAGGCTGATATCGAGTTTCCGAACGACCTGCTGCAAGAACTCGATAAGATGGAGTTCCACGTCTACGAGACTGGCGAGACGATCCGTGCCAAGAACCGTCCTATCGTCATAATCACGTCGAACAACGAAAAGGAACTACCTGACGCATTCCTGCGCCGCTGCTTCTTTCACTACATCCGCTTTCCAGACGAAGCCACGATGCGCCGTATCGTCGAAGTCCATCACCCCGGCATCAAAGATGCGCTGCTGACCACCGCGCTGACCCAGTTCTACGAAATCCGCGAAACGCAAGGTTTGAAGAAAAAGCCCTCGACCTCGGAAGTGCTGGACTGGCTGAAACTGCTCTTGGCTGAGGACTTGAGCGCTGAGGACCTTAAACGCGACGGTGTGAATGCACTGCCCAAGCTACATGGTGCGCTTCTAAAAAATGAGCAGGACGTACACCTGTTTGAAAGGCTGGCCTTCATGGCGCGTAGCAAGCGGTGATCACAGCTTGTCATCGGTACGGTCGAGTGTCAGCATTACATCAACGAAAGACCCCGCGCCAATCGGGCCTCCAGAGCAGGAAATAATAAAATGTCTAACGCCCTCACAATTCGCCCCTTGCGACCAGAAGACCGGGATCAATGGGCCGAAATGTGGCGTGACTACCTGGCATTTTATGAAACCGAAGTGCCGGATTCGACTTTCCAAAGCACCTTTGCGCGGCTCTTAGGTGATGATCCGAATGACTTTTCCTGTTTTGTCGCGGATTTGGATGGGCAACTGCTTGGACTGACCCACTACCTGTTTCATCGCCACGCCTGGAAGGAAGAAAGTGTCTGCTATCTGCAGGATCTCTATGCCCGCCCAGAAGCGAGAGGCACCGGAGTTGGACGCGCCCTGATTGAGGCCGTCTATGAAGAAGCGGACAGGCAGAAAGCCCCCTCAGTCTATTGGCTGACGCAGGAAAACAACCATACCGCACGCAAACTCTATGACCGCATCGGCAAGTTGTCGCCGTTCCTGAAGTATCAGCGACCATGAGGCTTTTAGGCGCAACCCTACTTCTGGCGGCGCTGTCTGCCTGCACCACGGTCGACCGGATCGAGACGCCGACCCGTACCCAGGTAATTGAAGCATCGCTACCGCCGTCTAAATCCTTCGGCGCTGCTCGTCCAAGCCCGCCTGCCCGCTCAAACAAGAACATCGCCGCAGATTTCCTATCGCTGCATTTCGCACTTGAGAGCGGCGCAGAGTTGCCCGTTTTCACCCGGTTTGATGGACCCATCACGGTGCGTCTGACTGGGACACCGCCACCAACGATGCAGACCGACCTGAGCCGGCTACTGACCCGGTTGCAACGTGAGGCGAAGATCGACATCCGGCAGATTCCAGAGGGTCAGGCGAACATCACGATCGAGGCTGTAAGCCAGAAACAGATCCGCCGCATCCTGCCGCAGGCCGCCTGTTTCGTCGTGCCCAACTCTTCAAGTCTGGAAGAATACCGCCGTGACAGGCGCAAAAGCAAAAGCAACTGGACCGAACTGCGAAAACGTGAACGGATCGGGATATTCATCCCCTACGATGCCAGCCCACAGGAAATTCGGGACTGCCTGCATGAAGAATTGGCTCAGGCACTTGGACCTCTGAACGACCTCTATCGCCTAACCGATTCAGTATTCAACGACGACAATTTCCACACGGTTCTGACCGGATTCGACATGTTGATCCTGCGCGCAGCCTATGCGCCTGAGTTGCAAAATGGCATGACACGCGAACAGGTGGCAGCGGTTCTGCCCGGCGTACTCAGCCGGCTGAACCCCAGAGGGGATCGGGTTGCGCCACAACAGGTTACTGAGACACCTCGGGCGTGGATTAATGCAGTTCAACGCGCTTTGGGGGCTGGCGCTGGTACGGCCAAGCGCGTTAACGCTGCGAACGAGGCAGCGCGAATTGGTCAACAGCAAGGCTGGACCGACCACCGCCGCGCCTATCCGCATTATCTGCTGGGGCGCATGGGGCAATTCGACGACCCCGAGGCGGCGCAGCAGCAATATGAAATTGCCCTGAAATACCTGAACGCCACCCCGGGAACAGAAATTCAGCGCGCTCATATCACGGCACAAACCGCAGCCTTTGCTTTGGCACAGGGTCAGGGCACCGAGGCCCTGCCCGAATTGAACAAAGCAATCAATGTCATGACCAAGGCCGAGGACGCCGCCCTTCTGGCCACCCTGCTGCTGCTCAAATCCGAGGCACTGCGGCAGTCCGGTCAACTAGATCAGGCACGTCGCGTTCGGCTGGACAGTATCGGATGGGCACGTTACGGCTTCGGCTCGGATTTGGTGGTGCGCTCGGTCACACAAGACATCGCGCAGTCAGCCGCCACAAGCACGGGTGGATAACGTCACATGATAGTGGTTCTGGGCATGGCTATTCTGGGCGCGATTCTGGGCGCGTTGACAGCACGCAAACGTAACGGAAGCGGTGCGGATATGGCGCAATACGCTGCGGGCTACGGCATTGCCTTTGCGTTGGTCGGGCTGGTGATTTCACTGGTCATTGTCCGCCTGGTATAGAACGATGTTCCTGCCCTTCTTCGAAAACCTCCGAAACGCTGGCATTCCCGTATCTCTGCGCGAGTACCTGACGTTTCTGGAAGGGATGAAAAAGGGCTTGGCGACATACGATGTCGAGGCGTTTTACTATCTCGCCCGCGTTTCGATGGTGAAAGACGAGCGCAACATCGACAAGTTCGACCGTGCCTTTGCCGCCAGTTTCGAAGGGTTGGGTGAAATCAGTTTCGATCAAGTACTCGAGGCGGTCGATATTCCTGCCGAGTGGCTTGCAAAGATGGCCGAAAAGCACCTGTCGGATGAAGAAAAAGCCGAGATCGAGGCGCTTGGTGGCTTTGATAAACTGATGGAGACGCTACGCGAGCGCCTCAAGGACCAACAGGGTCGCCATCAGGGCGGTAACAAGTGGATCGGCACCGCGGGCACCTCACCTTTCGGTGCCTATGGCTACAACCCCGAAGGCGTGCGCATCGGCCAGAAAGAAAGCCGCCATCAGCGTGCCGTAAAGGTCTGGGACAAGCGCGAATTCAAGAACTTAGATGACACTGTTGAACTGGGCACCCGGAACATCAAGGTTGCCTTGAAACGCCTGCGCCGCTGGGCGCGTGAAGGTGCCGCGGAAGAGCTTGATCTGGATGGAACGATCAGAGCTACGGCTGAACACGGCTATCTGGATGTCAAAACCCGACCCGAACGACACAACGCCGTCAAAGTGCTTTTGTTTCTGGACGTGGGCGGATCGATGGACCCGCATATCAAGGTCGTCGAAGAACTGTTCTCAGCGGCCCGAACCGAATTCAAACATCTGGAATACTACTACTTCCACAATTGCCTCTATGAAGGCGTCTGGCGCGACAATCGCCGCCGCTGGGATCAGCAAACTCCGACGCACGAGGTCTTGCGCACATACGGGCCGGACTACAAATGCATCTTTGTCGGCGATGCCTCGATGAGTCCTTACGAGATCGCTTATCCCGGTGGTGCAAATGAGCATTGGAACCAGGAATCTGGCCAAGTCTGGCTGGGCCGTGCACGCGAACAGTGGACATCGAACCTGTGGATCAATCCAGTGCCAGAGAAGTATTGGGAATACACCCATTCGATCGGCATGATCCGTGAGATATTCGAAGATCGCATGGTACCCATGACGCTGGCGGGTTTGGAACAAGGTATGCGGGAACTGACGCGCTAGTCACCGTCGGAGTCCTGGTTGACTCAGAAACCGGAAACAATAGGCCTAGTTTTCAGAAATATTCGCGTCAAAAGCACCACCAAAGAAACAATCTCGGCAAAATTCCCTGCCTCTCTCGAATTCGTGATATACGACAAAGGGATTGAAGCTGGGGGGCTGAGATGACCATTTCAAAACTACGAAATATCCTGACATCTGTTTTGACCATTACAGCGTTCGCAATTGCATCGGGTGCGACCGCGACATTGGTACTTTCCCCTGACGCCGCTTATGCCAAGAATGATAATGGAAAGGGAAAGGGCCGCGGCGGCGGCAAAGGTAATTCTGGAAAAAGCAACGACGGCAACAAAGGCAAGGGAAAGTCCGGAAAAGGCAACGACGGCAACAAAGGCGGCGAAAAGGGAAAATCCGGCAAAGCTAAGGGTTCCAAAAGCGCGGGTAAAGATGCCGGCAAGGCCAACTCCAAAACGCACCGCGTGGAAAAGGCTTTCGGGTTTAACAAGAAGCAAAAGGCAAAACACCACCGGTCAGCCAAAACCTCTGCTAAAGCTAAGGGACGGAACGGCAAGGTACAAAAGACCACACTGGCGGGCTTTGGAAGAGAGTTTAAACGCGATGTCGAGCAACTATTTGGCAAGCGTTCGCCGGCAAAAACCAAGTCAAGCGCGAACCGCGTAACGAAAACGTATCGCAAGGCGTCGGTTGCTCCTGTTGAGTATTCCCCGCGACCTGTTGCTCGCACAGATTATAAATCCAAGCACTATGACAATAAGAAGCCCGGCAAGCGTCGCTATCGCGACCCGCTTGTTGCAGCGATCACCGATCCCGATGGCTCGGACAAGCTGCGTAACCTGAATGCGTCTAAGGCAGCAGCCCCGGCGTTCCGCAATGCTTCACCCAACAGCAATGTCGGCAAGATCGCGACCTATCAGGCGGCGGCGGAAACCTATTACGACTTACGCGGTGACCTCTATGAGGCGCGCCGTGAACTGCGTGATCTGAACGAAGACTACGATGGCCGCAGCAGCGAAGACATCGCCGATGATATCGCCGCACTTGATCCTGCGGACCCGGACTATGATGACAAGCTGAGTGCGCTTGAGGATGAGCTGCGCGATGCTGAAACCTATGAGGAGGCGCGCGACGATCTGCGCGCGGATCTGAGGGATCTGAAATACGAAACCCGCGACGCGTTGCAAGATGCGGAGGCTGCCTTTTATGACGCTTCGAAAGGGCGTACATTGACCAAGGCGACGCTGGGCGAGTTCCACGGCAATCTCGATCTGCCACAGCCAAACCACCGGCACAAGGACTGGGCAACGATCCAGCCGGTGCCTTACGATCCTGACGGCTACCGCTATTCGGGTGATAAGAAGTTCTATGATGATGCCGACTATCGACTGCGATACGACAAGCCATATTCCGATCGCAAGAAGGACCGCTACCGCTATTACCGCGACCCGCTTGTTGCAGCGATCACCGATCCCTATGGCTCGGACAAGCTGCGTAACCTGAATGCGTCTAAGGCAGCGGCCCCGGCGTTCCGCAATGCTTCACCCAACAGCAATGTCGGCAAAATCGCGACCTACCAGGCGGCGGCGGAAACCTATTACGACTTACGCGGTGACCTCTATGAGGCGCGCCGTGAACTGCGTGATCTGAACGAAGACTACGATGGCCGCAGCAGCGAAGACATCGCCGATGATATCGCCGCACTTGATCCTGCGGACCCGGACTATGATGACAAGCTGAGTGCGCTTGAGGATGAGCTGCGCGATGCTGAAACCTACGAGGAGGCGCGCGACGCTCTGCGCGCGGATGTGAGGGACCTGAGAGTTGATGCTCTGGTCGCAGAAAAGGAAGCTGAACGCGCATTTTTTGAGGCTTCGAAGGGCGAGGTCTTAACCAAGCAGTCCCTTGCCGAGTTTCATTCGAACCTGCACCTGCCCTCGCCAGGCAGGTAAGGCTGGATTGAGCCGCATAACTGATCGGGCGTGAAGGGCGAGTTACCGCTTGCCTCCTCGGGGTGGGCCGCCCATATCTAACTCATGCTTCGCTTAACACCCATCCTGCTGGCCATAGCCTATGCCGTTGTGATGTACCGGATATCCGTCTGGCGCACGCATCGTGAGTTGGATGCGAAGTCCACCGAACTGGCCGATCCTGCGCTAAAACGCATGACGGACCGGCTGGCTGCAGCCTTGGGGATTGATCGGGTCCCAGTCTACATCTACGAGATCGATCCGGTGAACGGGCTGGCCGCGCCGGATGGGCGTATTTTCATCACTCGCGGTTTTTATCGCAAATTTGGCAACGGCGAAGTATCAGCGGAAGAAATGGCAAGCGTAATCGCGCATGAATTGGGCCATGTCGCCCTTGGCCACGCCCGGCGGCGGATGATTGATTTCTCGGGTCAAAACGCCCTGCGTGCTGCGCTGATGATGCTATTGAACCGCTTCATCCCCTTCATTGGAGCCTGGATTGCAAATATGCTGACTCATTTGCTGGCCTCCCGCCTGTCGCGGAGTGATGAATATGAGGCGGATGAATATGCGGCAGCGCTTTTGACAAAAGCCGGGATCGGGATTGGTCCACAGAAGTCTTTGTTCCACAAGCTTGAGGATCTGACACAGCAGCGCGCGGGCGTTGTGCCCGCTTGGTTGATGAGTCATCCAAAGACGGATGAGCGGATCGCAGCTCTGGAAGTACTTGAACAAAAGTGGGGCGTGGGAGTTTAGGATAGGAGCGAGGGGCCAGCCCCTCGCGCTCCCCGAGATATTTTTGGCCAGATGAATGGGATCCCGAATTAAGTACTCAGGGCTTTGCCAAGGCGCGGCAGGCGGGCTTTTTTCATTAAGCTGCGCAAGGTCCATTGAGCACCGGATAGCCGGTTGGCTTCAGCAAGGACCGCTTTGGAAACCTGCGTCATGCCTTCGGGGTCGGACAGCCAGAGTTCATGCAGCAGCCCGTCCGGATCGCGCCGCTCAAGCCCTTCGTCGGCCAAAATATTCTTGGGAAAGTCCTTGGCATTGACGGTGACAATGACATCTGCCGAGCTTGTGACCGCCGTTGCGAGAACGTGGATGTCGGCGGCATCCGGCAACCATAGGCGCTGTTCAACACCGAGGTTGGCGGGTTGCTCGGCATTTGGCCAATGGG
Organism: Ruegeria sp. SCSIO 43209; assembly: GCF_019904295.1. Classification (NCBI taxonomy): domain Bacteria; kingdom Pseudomonadati; phylum Pseudomonadota; class Alphaproteobacteria; order Rhodobacterales; family Roseobacteraceae; genus Ruegeria; species Ruegeria sp. SCSIO 43209. The sequence goes on along the minus strand of NZ_CP065359.1, from coordinate 1,075,738 downwards.
CCTGAACCAGCGCGATTTCGGCGCGCGCCTGCGCCTCTCCCTCGGGGCCGAGTTTGCGGGCGGCACGGGCCCATTCTTCGAGGATACGTGCAGACCAGACGGGTGTGAAATAGTTAAGCCTCGCAGCGCCCAACAGCATCTCTCGCATCACCGTGGGATAGATGACGCAGGTATCAAGAACCGCCTTCACAGACGGTAAAACACGGCTTTGAGGTAGCCGCTTTCTGCCAGCTGCGGCAGTTGTGGATGGTCCGGCCCGGCAAAGCCAGTTCGGATCAGTTGGGCCTGTCGTCCTGCCCGTCCGATCCCACGGGATGAGGCATCGCGGAAGCGGCCCAGATCAGCGGCATGAGAACAGGAGCAGAGGCCAAGATACCCGCCCGGTTTGACCAGCGGAGCCGCCAGACGTGCGGTACGCTCATAGGCGCGCAAACCTGCATCCAACGCCTGTTTCGAAGGTGCAAAAGCCGGGGGATCACAGATGACGACGTCGAACAACGCGCCCTCTTCGCCGAGTTTGGTCAGTATATCAAAGGCGTCGCCTTGTCGGGTCTGGAAACGGGCAGAAAATCCTGAGGCTTCTGCGCCCTTCGCCGCCAGTTCGAGCGCCGCTGCCGAGCCGTCAACGGACAATGCCTGTGCTGCGCCGCCCGCCAGCATGGCCAGACCAAAGCCTCCGACGTGGCTGAATACATCCAGCACATGCGCCTCGGGGTGAACCAACTTGGCGGCAAACGCGTGATTGGGGCGTTGGTCATAGAACAGGCCGGTTTTCTGCCCACCAGTCAGGTCAGCCATGTAGGTTGCGCCATTCATTGGCACCGGCAGAGGCTTATCGGGCGCGGTGCCGCGCAAGGTCAGATTGGTGTCGTCCAACCCCTCGAGCACACGCGTGCGCCCTGAGGCGTTCTTCAGCACTGTGTCGACCCCGGTCACCTTGACTAGCGCGTCGGTCAGAGATTCAAGATGTGCCTCAGCCCAGACTGCGTTGGGTTGGATCACGCAGGCGTCGCCGAACCGGTCGATGATCACCCCAGGAAACCCATCCGCCTCGGCATGGATCAGGCGGTAGTACGGCGCATCGAACAGTCGCTCGCGCATCTCAAGCGCGCGGCGCAGACGGGTTTCAAACCAGTCCGCATCCAACTGCGCGCCGATATCGCGATCAAGTACCCGGCACATGATCTTCGAGACCGGATTCACCGCGACCAGAGCGATTGGCGCGCGCTTCTCGTCTTCCAGCACAGCCAAGGACCCCGGCCCGATCTTGCGAGTCCGGCGGTCGGTGACGATGTCATTGGCATAGACCCAGGGAAACCCATGGCGCAGGCCACGCGCATTGGCCTTGGGTTTCAAACGGATACGGGGGCGGTCAGCTACGGGTGTCATGGCGCCCTCATAATCGTGAATGCACGGGGGTGAAAGCCCCGTTAACGATTGCGCTTGCGCCAGCCGCCACGACGCTTGGGGGCTTGGGCCGCCTGCAAACCCTCGGTCAGGACCTGCGTCATCGGATGATCAGCAGCCTGTTCCGAATAGACTGCGTGCAGGTTGGTCAAGGCCTGATTTTGATCAAGCTCTCCGGGCAGGCTCAGCGCCCAATCCAGAAAGATGCTGCGACACTCGGGCAAGGTGATGCCTTCAATGCGATACGCCTCGCGGATCAGGCCTTTGTGGTCATTCGGATCATCACTGCGTGCCATCTTCAACCCCTCCGACCACTGCGCCAATCAACGAGGCCGCAGTGCTGTAATTGTCTTGCAACGCGGATTGCAGCTGTTCGACCTGATCGAACCCGGTCGCCCGACACAGAAAGGCCGTACCGCCTTCACCGATCTTGTCGGCCTCGATCACCTTTCCCGACAGCAGACGCGCCGCACATTGCACCGACCAGCATAAATCGTAACAACCCTTCAGGGTTTGCGCCTGCGCGACATCCAGCAGCCCGACAGCGACCGCCCCGTCCAGACCCCAGTGTACATCGCGCTGGGGCAATCCGGCCAGCAATGCGCCCGTCTCTGCCATCAGCTCGATATCCATCATGCGGCCCGGCCCATTCTTTGCGTCCCAAACGCCCGCTGGTGCTTTGGCTGCGGCCAGTCTTTCGCGCATCGCGGCCACTTCTTTCAGCACCTTCTGGTGGTCGCGCGTTTGCGACAGGAATTCAGCGCGGAAGTTTTCGATATCCTCGGCTAAACCGGCTTCACCTGCGACCACATGGGCGCGAGTCAAAGCAAGGTGTTCCCACACCCAGGCCTCATTCTGCTGATAGTTGGTGAAGCTGGCCCAGCTTGTAGCCACCGGCCCCTGATTGCCCGACGGGCGCAGACGCATGTCGACCTCATAAAGCCGTCCCTGCGACATTGGCGCGCTGAGCGCCGTGATCAGAGCCTGGGTGAAACGAGCGTAGTATGTCCGCGTTGCCAGCGGGCGAGGGCCATCGGACATGTCCTGATCCTGAGGATCGTAGATGACAATCATGTCCAGATCGGATTGCGAGTTGATGCGCCCTGCCCCAAGTGACCCCATGCCCAAAACCGCGGCGCCGCGCCCGGGCGCCGGTCCATGCTTTTTGGAGAACTGGTCGACAACGCAGGGCAGAACCGCCGCAATCACGGCCTGCGCCAGTTCGGCATATTGCTGCCCGGCCTGCGCCCCATCGATCAGTCCGCGCAGATGATGCACACCGATGCGAAAGTGCCACTCCTTGCACCAGCGACGAGCGAAATCGAGCTGTGTTTCATAGTCGCTTTCCTCTGCCAAGGCCTTCGTCAAGTCCGACTGCAAGGTCGCCTGCCCGGGCCAATCGCTGAAGAAACTGCCACCAATCACCGCATCAAAAACCGAGGCGTTGCGCGACAGATGGGTGGCGAGCGCATGTGACGTTCCAACGATATCGACCAGCAGATCGATCAGATGCGGGTTCGCCTCGAACAGGGAAAACAGCTGCACTCCGGCGGGTAATCCCGCCAGAAAACCATCCAGTGCCAATAGCGCTTCGTCGGGTTTCGCAGTTTTTGCCAATCGCGCCAGAAGTTCCGGCCTGAGCCGCTCGAATATCCGTGCACCACGCTGCGATCGAAGCGCCGGATAAGTCGGCCAGCGGGCCAGCACACCCTTGTCAAACTCAACCTCCTGAAGCGGCACGGGTGCCGCGCCTGGTCCAGGGGCGAAGAACCCTTCGGTCAGTTCGTGCACTTCGGTCAGGCGGCGGGTCAGTTCGGCGGTCAATTCGGCGCTGCTGATCCCCATCAGGCACGCGACCCGTTCGAAACCGTCCTCTGAATTTGGCACCTTATGGGTCTGTGCGTCGTGCACCATCTGGATGCGATGCTCGACCTCGCGGTGGGCGCGGTAGTGGTCAGTCAGTTTCTCTGCGACGTCTTCGGGCACCCAGCCCTTCGACGCCAACGCCGCCAGACCGGGAACGGTACCCCGGACGCGAAGGTCGGGATCACGTCCGCCCGCGATCAATTGACGGGTCTGAGTAAAAAACTCGATCTCTCGAATACCGCCCTGCCCCAGCTTCATATCGTGGCCGGGAATCGAGAGACTTCCGCCCGTTCCCTTGTTCTCGCGAATGCGCAAGCGCATGTCATGGGCGTCTTGAATGGCGGCAAAATCCAGATGCCGCCGCCAGACGAACGGGCGCAATGCATCGAGGAATCTCAGACCTGCCGCGATGTCCCCGGCGCAGGGGCGTGCCTTGATATAGGCCGCGCGTTCCCACGTGCGCCCAAGGCTTTCATAGTAGCGCTCAGCCGCTTCCATCGCCAGACACACAGGCGTCACCGCCGGGTCGGGGCGCAATCGCAGATCGGTGCGGAACACATAGCCATCCGCCGTCTTGTCGCTGAGCGTGGCACAGAAATTCCGCGTGGCGCGCACCATGCCCTGTCGCGCTTCGTAGAAATCATCGGGATCAAAGCGGGTTTCGTCGAACAGCACGATCAGATCGATATCTGAGCTATAATTCAGCTCATACGCGCCCATTTTGCCCATCGCCAGAATGACCATACCAGCTGCGGTTTCGACATCATCTTCGGTCATACCCGGCAGCTTGCCGCGCCGGATCAGCGCAGCAATTTCGGCCTTCGCTGCCACATCTGCGGCCAAAGCGCCAAAGTCGGTCAGCGCGGCAGTTACCTTTTCCAACGGCCACGCACCTGCCAGATCGGCCAGCGCCGTCAGCAAGGCCATGCGCCTCTTCGCTTGCCGCAAACCGGGTTTCAACTGATCCGGCGGCAGCGCGCGCGCTGCGCCCATCACATCCGCCAATGCCTGGTCCGGTTGCTGCAACGCGTGCGGCAACCAGTCCCTTTCTTGGTCAATCAAACCTTTCAGGTAGGGGCTAGAGCCCGCAGTTCCCGCGATCAACTCCCCCTGCTCGGCAGTCAAATCGGGCAGCGCCGCGCGTGTTTCGTCACCCAGATCGGTATGAAAAGCGCGCGGCAAGCGGTTGATAACAAGAGACTGGCTCATGACCGTTCCAGTGGTGTGTCCTGGCTGAAACTGTTGATCCAGACGTCGTGACGCCGCTCCCACAGGGATGAGATCAGCATCGCCTCCCATTCCTGTGCTTCGGGACGCAGATAATCTGCCCTGTATGAGAGCAAAACCACATCCGCCGATAAGACGCGCAACCTGGTATCGCTGAGTTCATATTGCGCCATCGTAGGCGCATCGGCGAACTGGCCAACATGATCGTCGCGATTGGCAAAACCCGTTGGATACACGCCCAGAAAATCGGGGCTCAACAGTGCCCGGTCCGCCTGTGCATTGCCTTCAACCAGCGCAGTCCATACCTGTTTTTCCAGCGAGAGGATCTGATCGAGTGACGGTGGGCTGGTGTTTTCAATATCTTCCATTTGCCTATGACTTGTGACGGCCGAAAATCAGATGCGGCCAGCGCACATGATCGGACAGAGTTGGCTTAGCCCTGTCCGATTGAACAGCAGAAAGGGCCGAATGTCCAAATCGTTATAGCCACTGATCCACTGGCGGCAAATCGAAAGTGAACGGATTTTCAATCCCCTGCCCGGCCAAATCCCACTCATCATAGTGCTCGTCTTCACGAAGCTGCAGAAACACCGCCTCAAGCTGATCGTTCAAACTCACCAACTCGTCCCAGGCGTCACCCATATGAGCCTGAAACATCGCCAGTTGTTGGAACAAGCCATCTGGCAAAGGGCCAAATTCCACACTCCCCAGATCGCGAGCTGGGAAATACATATCCTCTTCAAACTCAAAGTAGCGCGACATTCCGTCGTTAAAGTCAATTTGGCCATCGAACGAGACCGCAGCAAATACTTCATAAAGACCGGTCTCATTCATTTCGAGCTCGAACGACACCTCGAAACTAAGTGCAAAATCAGAAATTCTGTTTTGGTGAAGCTTGCCTGCGATCTCGACGACCTCGTAATAGCCGTATGACGCCAAAACCAGATCGCCATTTGTATCGAACCCATGCACATCGAACATCTCCCCCTGTTCGCTGGCTATAGACAGATGCTGAAACTGTGCTGCCTGACCAATGTGAACGCCCTCAAATCCAAAGGCGGACCGGGCCTCATAAGAAACAGGTATGTCCGTTCCATGCATGCTTATGGTTTCAAGCGCGACTTGCTGTGTATGGTACAGCTCGGAAATGAGCGTGGCGCTTCCGCGTGTCGCGATCTCGTGGTTCACCATCGAAAGATTGAACTCAACCTCGTGAGACCCAGCACCTTGATACGCGCTGACCGTGCTGTCTATCACCCCGTCCCAAAACCCGCGCAATTCGATATCCGGCAGATCTTCTTTCCCTTCGAGATCATGGGGATCGAGGTTCAAAAAAGGCAAATCGACTTGATCAATCGAACTAGATACGCCGCCTTGCGAAGCTAGGCCTGGTTCGGTCGACAAGATGAAACTCTCCTCTGACCCGAACGGCCAATGAGTTGTGTTCACAACATTCATTTCAGCGACCTCCATTGATTGCTCCTCGGAAAACTATGTATTCAGCCATTGCGCAAACCCTATGGAAGGGTTTGATTATTAAGCGTTCTTAATAAAACGTTTAACCGATGGGCTGCGTCGCTCGGCCTGAATTACTGAGACGTAAATCCGCTGTAGTTGAATACTCTATACTGCAGTAGATCAGAGGAAGCGGGATAATTGCGAATGGACCTGAATTGGCGTGTAAAATATGGGCTCAAATGCATTTCCTTAGTTTGAAAATCTCATGAGCCCAATGGTTTTCAAGAAGGCCTTGAACAGCTATTTACGCGGTCTGCTATTTTCTGGGACATAAAAGTGGCAAATGCCCAATGCCTCATGAAGCCAATCAAACAAATAGTTTTGGGCGCTGGTAAGAATGGCTTAGCCAAGCCATGAATTGTTTTCATTGAATATCTGGCCAGGGTGAGCGCCCTCCTGTAGGCCAATCAGAACGTGCATATAGCCATCCTCCAAGCCAATACGAAAAGCACAGCGATAGATCTCCGGTTTCAAAAATAAAACTGGCATTGCCTATGCCTAGACAATGCCAGCGCAGGCAGCTGGGAGGAAAGATTGAACTGCCTAATATTTCTGACCTTCGTCGTGAAACCCGCTTCTTACAGATGCACGAAGAGATCACTGCCCTCTACTGATACATCGAAGCGTCTCGTTTTAATGGACGAATCCACAAGAAACTCACCGCTGCGAATGTCGAATTCCCAACCGTGCCAGGCGCAACGGACGATTTCACCGGCGCGATCATAGACAAATTCGGTTGAGTCCGTTTGGCGGGTCGTACCGCAGACCGGGCCTTCGCAGAGGGCCGCACCTTTGTGAGGACAGATGTTGAGCAAAGCGTGATAACCGTCGTCGAGTTTGAAAACGCCGATGGGCATGTTCGAAACTGTGACGATCTTTGCCGCGTCGCTGGGGACTTCATCAGTTTTGCAGGCGAAATACTTGTTTGCCATGGTCGATGTCTCCTTCTTTATTCGGCGGCATGCGCCATCGGGCGTGGCAGACGGGTATATACGTCCAACGCATTGAGTCCGAAGATCTTCTCGCGCCATGCGGGCGGGACATGCAGCTTGTTGACGTCGTCGTAGTCCCAATGCGGATAGTCCGACGCGAACATCAGGGTGTTCTCTCCATCCATCGCCTCAAGCGTGGCCCACAGGTGCTGGATATTCGCGGGCTGCTCCAACGGCTGGGTCGACATGCGGATGTTCGACTTGAAGTACTCGGACGGCAGACGCTTGAGCCACGGCGTTTCCTTTCGCAGCGCCTTGTAGTTCGCATCTAGACGCCAAAGAACCGAGGGCACCCAGGCGACGCCACATTCGATTATTACCACTTTCAAGCCCGGCCATTTCTCAAACACGCCGTGGGCGATCAGGCTGGCCATGTGGGTCATGGCCGTCTGCGGCAGTATCGCGTGGGTTTCCCAGAAGAAGGTCGAAGGCCCGGCCCCGATGGGGGTCGAGTTGATGCCGCCCTGTCCGCCGAGATGCATAGCGAATGGCAAGCCCATTTCGGCGCAAGCCTCATAGATCGGGTGATAGAACGGGTCGCCATAAGGGCGTGCGGCACCGTGGCTCACCAAAACTTGAACGACACGGGGGTGGCCGCCAACCCGGCGGATTTCAGCGGCGGCCAGATGCGGGTCCTGCGGTGCCACCACGATCGAGCCCCAGAACCGCTCGTCCTTGGGCAGCCAGTAGTCGATCATGTAGTCGTTATAGGCTTTGCACAGCGCATTGGCGTAATAAGGGTTGGCCAGCGTTGAGGCTTCGATCGGTTCGTCGCCGGTCAGGATCGCAACGTCGATACTGTATTTATCGAGGTGCTTTTCCTTCATTATCAAGTAGTTGTCGTCTTCCTCAACCGGGTTCACATCATGACGTGCAAAGCCTTCGGGATGGAACCAGGGACGATGGCCATGTGGGAATGCACCACGTGGGCCGGTGCGTTCACCCCGGACGAACATGTCCTTGAAAAGACCTTCCATGTAGGGTTCCAGAACCGTGGCGCTGCACCAATAGTTGTGGCAGTCGCAATCGACGATGAACATGAACTTCTCCTGTTGCTAGCGCCAAAAGGGCGGGCTTACATCTTGTTCAACGATGCTTGATATCTGCGAAACTTTGGCAAATAAATACAATTGAAACGCACCTATCGATCGGGATTACCGATTAAATGAATCGCCAGCTTTTAGTGACCTACATGGATGTTCTGGAAACGCGGAACTTCAACCGCACCGCCGAACGTCTGAATGTGACCCAATCCACGGTCAGCGCTCGCATCCGTCAGTTGGAGCAGGAGCTGGACACGCGTCTGTTCGAACGGGGGCGCGGCGGGGCTGAACCCACGGCCGCCGGGCGCCGCTTTGAGACCCATTGCCGGTCACTTCTGGCTGCTTGGAGTCTGGCACGACGCGATGTTGAGGCGGGTGGCAGCGGCAACAGGCAACGCTTGCGTATATCAGTTCAGTTCAGTTTGGCCCGATCCGTGCTGATAGACTGGACTAAGGCAGTCAGGGAAAGAAACCCGTATCTTGACCTGTATCTCGAGGCGAATTTCTCACAACAGATACAGCGGGATGTTCTGACCGGCGAGACCGATATCGGTATTGTTTTTGTCCCGCAGCGGGCGCCTGACATGTTTGTCAGCGAATTGGGCAGCGAAAGCTATGTAATGCTGTCCACCGATTGTGACCGTATCGAGGACGTTCCATGGACGCGCTACATTCAGGTAGCCTACACATCATATTTTGACCGCCAGCATGACGAGGCGTTTTTGGATCAGCCGCAAAGCTCGACCCTGGTGGGCAGCAATGATCTGGCTTTGGATTTCCTAAAAGCCAGCGGCGGAACGGCATATTTCCCCGGATTTGCCGCACCGGGTCTGTGTGCCGAGTATCCAACATTGCAACAGGTTACTGACGCACCGGTGATCCCACAGCCCATCTATTCCATCGTGCACGTTCGAAAACGCCATGATCCGCTGGTGGCGCAAGCTGTCACCCTGTTCAAAGAACTAATCCAACACAGATCAATCGCTTTAACCGATTGATACCGCAATTCTGCACCGTTTTTCAGTCCCCTCGCACCATTATCCTCGCGCGAACCCTATTCTGGAGGTTTCCGCAAGATGCTCGTTGCGACGGACAGTCCGTTTTCCCTGAATTCAGCCAACAACCAACCCTGCTACGCAGGTGGGCCTGCCACTTTGACCTGCAAAGCGGTGATCGATGAAACGCATGACAGCAAGACCTTCGTCTTTGAAGACACGCAAAGCCGCAGCTTCGACTTCAAACCAGGCCAATACGTGACCTTCTGTTTCGAGATCGAGGGCAAGCAGCATGTACGCGCCTATTCGATCTCGTCCACGCCGACCCGGCCCCACAACATTCAGGTCACCGTCAAGCGCGTGCCCGGTGGGGTTGTGTCCAACTATCTGAACGATCAGATGGTCCCCGGAACAGAGATCGAGATTGCAGATATCACCGGTGGCTTCAACTGGGTGGATATCCCCAGCGATAAGCCATTGTTCCTGTCCGGTGGCTCGGGTGTCACCCCGGTCATGTCGATGCTGCAATACGTCACCGACGTGACCTTGCCGAAAGACATCGTTTTCGTGCATTTCGCTCGCTCGCCTAGGGACATCATTTTCCACGACCAGCTTGAGTTTTTGAACCGACGCTTCGCCAACGTGACCATCCATACCATTGTGGATGAAGCGAATGATGGGTTTGAGGGTGAAATCGGTCAGATATCGGCAGATTTGCTGCAGCGACTTGTGCCTGATCACGCCGAGCGCAGCATTTTCATGTGCGGTCCCGAAGGGTTCATGAAAGCAGCCCGTGATGTGGCTTCTGTCATTCCGTTTGCCGCTGTCCACGAAGAAAGCTTTGGCGAAAAGATCACTATCGAAGAAAGCAGCGGCACGGGGGGTGAGGTCTATTTCTCACTCAGCGGTCTGCACGGACATGCCGCCGAGGGCGAGACCTTGCTAGAGGCTGCGCTGAACGCAGGCGTCTGGATCGACTCGGCCTGCCAGCAGGGCGTTTGCGGCAACTGCAAAGTGCGCCTCACTCAGGGCGATGTTGAGATGCAGGACATGGGCGGCCTGCAACCCGGTGATACCGAGCAAGGGTATGTGCTGGCCTGTTGCAGTTGGCCGAAAGGCCCGGTCGCGCTCGACGCGTGAAGTGGAGATTCAAAGGGAGGAATACAAATGTCAATGAAACCACCGCTATCGGAACTTCCGATAAAAACCGCTGACAACGGTTTTTACCGGGGGTTCAGCGTCAACGTGACGGTGATCAGCAAGATCGTCATCAGCCTGCTGGTTGTTTGGTGCATAGTCTGGCCAACACAGGCTGGTAGAATTCTTGGCGATTGGAATGCCGCCATTCTTTCGCAGTTTGCTGCCTGGTATATCTGGGTTGTTACCGGGTTTGTCATCGTCTGTATTGGGCTGGCCATCTGGCCAACTGCTGGACGTATGAAACTTGGCGTAGAGGGCGAGAAACCCGAGTTCTCTAACTTTTCCTGGTTCTCGATGATGTTTGGCGCGGGCATCGGTGTCGGAATGTTAACTTGGGCGGTCGCCGAACCTGTCGCGCATTTCAAGAACAATCCATCCGTTATTCAGGGGGTGACGACTGCACTGGATGCAGACAATGTCCGAACGGCGTATGTGTGGTCATACCTGCATTGGGGTTTCGGGGCGTGGGCATGCTATGCGATAGCTGGCTTGGCGCTTGCTTTCTTCAGCTATCGTCGCGGACTGCCGCTGACGATCCGCTCCTCATTGACCCCACTGTTTGGTAAATCACTGTCGGGCAACCTCGGTCATCTGATCGACATCGTCGCCGTTGTCGCCACTATTCTTGGGGTAGCCCAGACGCTCGGCTTCGGTGTTGAACAGTTCGTTGCAGGTCTCACACGCATCGGCATCGGTGGGCTCGCACAGCCCGATGGTTCTGCGACAAACTTGGGTATCGTCGTCGCTCTACTTGTCATCATGGGCGCGTCGACCTTGTCGGCCCTGTCCGGTGTTGGCAAGGGCATCAAATGGCTATCGAACATCAATATGGGCCTGTCGATCTTCCTTCTGGGGTTCTTCATCCTGTTCGGAGCGACCTTCTTTGGCGCCAAAGCGTTTTTTGTAGGCATATGGGACTATGTGGTCGCGCTGCCATGGCTGAGCTTCAACGTATACACATCTGATGGTGTTGAAGGGTCGGAAGCGTTCCTTCTTGCGCAGTGGCAAGGCTGGTGGCCGGTCTTCTATTGGGCGTGGTGGATCGCGTTCGCACCTTTCGTCGGTTTGTTCCTGGCGCGGATTTCCAGGGGCCGGACAATCCGTGAGTTCGTGTTGGGCGCGATGATTGTTCCCGCACTAATGTGCTTTGTCTGGTTCGCCTGGGCCGGAGGCACGGCAATCGACCTGGAACTGAACGGAGACGCAAACGGCGTCATCCTGGATGCGGCGAACGGTGACAAGATCTTCGCGATGACAGAACACATGCTTGCTCCGATTGCAGAAGCATTGGCGTGGGCAATGGCCGCTGTGATCGTTGTCCTGCTGATGACGTTCCTTGTCACGTCTGCAGACTCGGCCGTGCTGATCGTGAATACGATCAACGCAGCTGGCGACGAAGGTCCCAAGGCAAGGCCTCACATCATGTTCTGGGGCGCAGCTCTGGCACTTGTTGTCGGGGGCTTGCTTGTCTCAGGTGGTACCGGAGCAATTCAGACCGCAATGGTGATAGGTGCATTGCCCTTCTCTATTGTAATGGCGTTGATGTGCATCGCACTGATCAAAGCAATCTGGAATGATGGGCGGCGCGAAGCAGCGGGCATCGCGACAACAATCTCAGCTGACGCAACGACTATGCCGGCCGAATAGAGGTTGAGCTAATATCTTTGATTGGCCTCCGGTATTTCGGAGGCCATTTTCTGTCTGGCCCTCAATGCCAACCCATCAAAGGTGTGAGCAAACTGAAACTGATTCAAATCTGTATTCCAGTTTGAAGTTGTTTGCGACAATGTCGGCCAATGTGGACGCTTTACTACAAGTATCGCCCCGCACTTTTTTGCCGACAATCGAGGTCGCGCACATGATCCGTAAAAGTCAGCTGACGCTTGGAGTCTGTTCCTTTCAAAAGCTCAAAGAACTGACCACTTTATACCGCAGGTCAGATGCATTTCTTAAAACTTCAGGAGGCTTCGCTGCAGAACCCTTATGCACTCATGCGGCACCATCGGCCTTCGTCTTGGCCGATGCCAGTACGCTTGAGATAAACGCCATACCCAACAAACCGTCAAAAAGACCGGGCAGTAAGTGGTCCGCCTTATCCTCACATCGGATCAGTTCGGCGGCCTCGGCGTAGAGGGTTGCAAAGCCTTCCAAATATCCTTCAGGGTGGCCCGGAGGGATACGAGTTGCTCGTTGGGCGGCTTGCGGCAGCACCGATCCTGATCCACGTGTCAGGAGCTGCATAGGCTGGCCAACGCGGGTGAATTGTAGGTGGTTAGGGTGTTCCTGTGACCAATCCAGACCACCACGTTCGCCATAAACCCGCAAACGCAGGCCGTTTTCGTTTCCCACGGCCACGTGACTGGCCCATAGCATTCCACGCGCGCCACTAGCATAGCGCATCAAGACGTGGGCGTTGTCGTCCACCTGGCGGCCCGGAACCAAGCTTGAAAGGTCAGCGGCAAGGTGCGATGGCACTTCGCAGTTACAAAATGTGCCAGATTGAACGCGTGAGTACCGATATCACCAATTACACCAGCACCGGACCGAATTGGGTCGGTGCGCCGGTCGGACTGCTTGTTGTCCGATGCGGTGGGTACGGTCAGCCAGTCTTGCGCATATTCCACTTGCACCAACCGCAGCTTGCTCAACTCGCCCGCACGCACCATGCCACGTGCCTGACGAACCATTGGATAACCCGTGTAGTTGTGAGTCAGTATAAAATGAGCTGATGACGCTTGTCGGAAGCGCAGAATGGCGTACTCGGCACCACGTTCGGTTTCAAGATCGCCCATCTTTGCGAACCAGGCTCTTATGTGCCCGAATAGTTCGGTATCCGGATCGTAAACCTGTTCGAGATCTTACGAGTCGATGACGGGTTCATGCAGCTTTCGAACCTGACATGGTGCCCTGTTCAAACCACTATGCTGCAGATTCAGTTTTTGACCGAGGCTTAGGTCATCTGGCTTAATACCTATCATGCGACACTGATTGAACGTCTTGGCCCCCTGCTGTCGTCGTCAAAATTGACATGGTTCAAAACCGCGTTTGCGCCGTTGCCACTTTATAGAAGCCGGTTCTGTCGTGACGGGACCCGTTGCAATCTTTTGACCATTGACCTTGGTGGATCTGGCGCCTGTTTGGCGAAAGGTATTATCCAGTTGACGGTCTGCTATTGGTCTCCTTCAAAAGGCGGTTCAGTGCAGCGTGGTCCAAGACTACGCTCCGCTCCGACATGGTTTCTTCTGGGTCCCGGCAAGAAACACGCTAGCGCAGGTAGCGGAAAACCGCGTGGAAGATCACTTCATCAGGAAAATGTGCTCCCTTGAGTAAGATCAGTACGTACCGCTCCTGTCTGTTTTGCGAACGCCGCCAAAAGAACTACCTTGCAAGCGACAATTGGGATCGTAGATTGCGACAGAACCTATCTGGTTTGGTCCGAAAAACATCGTTTTCAGGCAAGGCTGTGAGTGTTCAGTGTAGTGTGTTGCAGACTTCAGCCATATCGAATGAATGACCACCGAAGTCTGCAGATGTTGCCTGCCCCGGACCTGCCGAGGCAAGCGCGCGCACCCCTACTTCAGTGCCCAATGCGGGCTAAAATCACGCTGCCGCAATCTGGCGAGCCTTTTCGACCATGACCTCCGCCTGGCGGATCGAGGCATAGTCGATCAGACGACCATCCAGCGACACCGCACCTTTGCCTGCGGTCTCGGCCTCGGCCATAGCAACAAGGATACGCTGCGCCTTGGTGACTTCGGCATCGCTGGGTGACATGACCTCGTTCACCAGAGCGATCTGGCTGGGATGGATGGCCCATTTGCCTTCGCAGCCCAACACCGCCGCCCTTTTGGCAGCTGCCTTATAGCCTTCAGGATCCTGGAAATCACCGAACGGACCATCAATCGGACGCAGACCGTTGGCACGGGCGGCGACAACCATACGGGCGAGCGCGTAGTGCCACATATCGCCCCAATGGGTCGCGCGCGCAGCATCGCCATCCGGGTCGGTCAGAACCGAATAGTCGGGGTTCACACCACCGATGATCGTGGTCCGCGCGCGGGTCGAGGCTGCATAGTCCGCCACACCGAAGTGCAGGCTCTCATTGCGGTTCGAGGCCGCCGCGATTTCGCTGACATTCTGCATGCCCAGAGCGGTCTCGATGATATGCTCGAACCCGATGCGTTTCTTGTAACCCATCGCGTCTTCGATCTGCGTGACCATCATATCGACGGCATAGACATCTGCCGCTGTGCCGACCTTGGGGATCATGATCAGGTCCAGCCGCGCACCGGCTTGTTCGACTACATCCACAACGTCGCGATACATGTAATGCGTATCCAGCCCGTTGATGCGCACCGACATTGTCTTGCTGCCCCAGTCGATATCGTTCAGGGCTTGAATGATGTTCTTGCGAGCCTGCTCTTTTTCATCCGGGGCTACCGCGTCTTCGAGATCTAGGAAGATCACGTCCACATCCGAGTTCGCGGCTTTTTCGAACATGCCGGGCTGGCTGCCCGGCACGGCGAGTTCGCTGCGGTTCAGGCGCGCGGGGGCCTGTTCGATGGCATAAAAGCTCATGGGTTTTGCTCCTTTGAAGAAGGGTGCGTCAGATCACGCGGTCACGGGGTGGGCGACCAGCGAAGAAGTCGCCCAGATTGTCCAGCACGCGAAAGCCCATGGCTTCGCGCGATTCTTTTGTTGCGCTGCCTAGATGCGGCAGCATCACCAAGTTGTCGCATTGCAACAGGTCAGGGTTGATGCGCGGCTCGCCGTCGAAAACATCCAGCGCAGCGCCGCCGATCGTGTCGAATATCAGCGACTGTACCAAAGCGCGCTCGTCCACTACCTCGCCGCGCGCGGTGTTGATCAGGAAGGCGTCGGGTTTCATCAGGTCCAGCCTGCGCCCGTTGATCAGGTGCCGGTTCGCGGCCCCGCCGGGGCAATGCAGCGAGACGAAATCGCAATGCGGCAACAGATCGTCCACTGTCTCGACCTGCGTGGCGTTGAATTGCTTCAGTACGTCTGGCGACACGGTGCTGCGGTTCTGTACGAGAATTTTCATGCCGAAACCGTGATGAGCGCGGCGGGCCATTTCCTGACCGATGCGGCCAAAGCCGATGATGCCCAGCGTCTTGCCGCTGACCTTGGTGCCGACCAAATGGGTCGGACGCCAGCCGGTCCAGCCGCCAGCGCGCAGCTCGCGCTCGCCCTCACCGGCGCGACGGGCGACCATCAGAAGCAGGGTCATGGCCAGATCGGCGGTGCATTCAGACAGAACATCGGGCGTGTTGGTGACCGTCATACCCAGATCACGGGCCGCCGGTTCACAGATATGACTGTACCCGACGCCGTAATTGGCCAAAATCTTGGTCTGAGCTGCGGCCACGTCCAGCGCCTCGGCGCTAAGCGTGTCGGTGACGGTGGGCAGAACCGCGTCGTATGTCTTCAACGCGTCGCGGAGTTCCGCCGGAGACATCGGAATGTCCCCGGTATTCAGCACGGCGTTGTAGTTTTCGGCCAGTTGCGCCTCGACGGCGGCAGGCCAGCGACGGGTGACAAGGACCGAAGGTTTGACCATCACGCGGCCTTTCCCATGACACGGGCGATAGTCTCGCCGATCACCGCGGGGTTTTCAGCAACCGTTACACCAGCCGCTGACAGGATTTCCACCTTCTCGCTGGCGCTTTCGCCAAAGGCCGAGATGATCGCCCCAGCATGGCCCATGGTCCGGCCCTTGGGCGCGGTCAGACCCGCGACATAGGCCACAACAGGCTTGGTGACGTGGTCACGGATATATTCTGCAGCCTCGGCTTCCTGAGGGCCGCCGATCTCGCCGATCATGGCTATGACCTCGGTGTCTTCGTCCTGTTCGAACCGCTCAAGGATATCGCGGAAGGACGAGCCGTTGATCGGATCACCGCCGATGCCGACGCTGGTCGAGACACCGATGCCGCGCTCTTTCAACTGCGCTGCGGCCTCGTAACCCAGCGTGCCCGAACGTCCGATGATGCCCACATTGCCTGGCAGGTAGATATGTCCCGGCATGATGCCCAGCAACGCCTTACCGGGGCTGATGGTACCGGCACAGTTCGGACCGGTCAGCACCATGCGCTTGTCCTTAGGATAGCGGTACATGTAGCGTTTTACGCGGATCATGTCCTGCGCGGGGATGCCGTCGGTGATGCAGACGCAATAGCGAACACCGGCATCTGCGGCCTCCATGATCGAATCCGCCGCGAACGGAGGGGGCACGAAGACAAGGCTAGCCTCGGCGCCAGTGGCCTCAACCGCCTGTTTGACGGTGTCGAATACGGGTACGCCTTCGACGGCCTCTCCGCTTTTGCCGGGAACAACGCCGCCAACGACGTTGGTGCCATATTGCACCATATCCTTGGTATGCAGGCGCGCCATGCGTCCGGTGATGCCCTGAACGATAACGCGGGTGTCGCGGTCCAGAAGAATGCTCATTACACAGCCCTCATCTTGGTGTTTTGGGACAGATCGTTGCGCCATGCACCCACAGCGCGTTCAGCGGCTTCCATAAGGGTTGTCGCGCGGATGATTGGCAGGCCCGATTTGGCCAGGATTTTCTGACCTTCCTCGACATTGGTGCCCGCCAGACGCACGATGACCGGCAGGTCGATTTCTAACTCGCGCAGCGCCTGTACTACGCCCTCGGCCACCCAGTCACAGCGGTTGATGCCTGCGAAGATATTGACCAGCACCGCCTGAACGTTGTCATCGGACAGTACCAGTCGGAACGCTTTGGCCACCCGCTCGGGCGAGGCACCGCCACCGATGTCCAGAAAGTTCGCAGGTTCACCCCCAGCCAGCTTAATGGTGTCCATCGTGGCCATGGCCAAACCGGCACCGTTCACGATACAGCCGATATTGCCGTCCAGTCCGACATAAGACAGTCCGCGATCCGCCGCGCGGCTTTCGCGCGGGTCTTCCTGACTTTTGTCTCGCAATTCAGCAACCTGCGGATGGCGAAACAGAGCATTGTCGTCAAAGCTCATCTTCGCGTCCAACGCCAGCACACGGTCGTCACCAGTGATGACCAGCGGGTTGATCTCGACCATAGTCGCGTCCAGCTCGCTGAACGCAGCATAGCAACCCTGCAGGGTACGGACCATGTGTTGAATTAGGCGAGGTTCCAGCCCCAGATTAAACGCTATTTCGCGGGCCTGAAACTCCTGCAGTCCAACGGCAGGTTCAACGATTGAGCGTACGATACTGTCGGGGCGCTCAGATGAGATTTCTTCGATCTCCATCCCACCTTCCGAAGAGGCCACGATCATCACCCGCTGACTGGACCGATCCAGCACAAAGCCCAGATAAATCTCGCGATCAATCGGTACGGCGGCCTCCACATAGACGCGGTAGATGCCTTTGCCCTCGGGGCCGGTCTGGTGCGTCACCAGCTTGCGGCCAAACATCTCGTCACAAGCCTCGTATATTTCGCTTTCCGAGTTGCACAGCTTTACACCACCGGCCTTTCCACGCCCGCCAGCATGGACTTGCGCCTTAATAACCCACTTGTCACCACCCAACTCACGCGCGCGATATGCCGCTTGCTCGGGGCTGTAGGCCAAAGCCCCCGAAGGGACCTCGACGCCGAAATTCGAAAGAAGTTCTTTCGCCTGATATTCATGGATATCCATCTGCATTCCCTCCCGTTATGCAGCGATAGATGTGCCGTAGCGACTTTCCAAAAGTGCTTCGATGGCTTCGAAATCAACCGAGCCGCCCATCTCGCGGATGGCCTGGGCGAACAGCCTGACGATGCGACTGACCGATTGGTGGGTTAGCTGGTTCAGGATGCCGATACGGACTTGAACCGGGGCGCTGAGCGTGGGCCAGATGCCAAAGCCACGGGCGCGGCAGTTCTGTACCAACTCCATCTCACGACCCGCCAGCTCCGCGGGCAGGTTCAGCACCACAAGGCTGGGCATGTCCGAGGTGACCTGGCAACCCATCGCGGTGACGGCGTCGCGCAGGACGGCCTCATGCGTGCGATAGGAATGCGCACGTTTGACCAATCCCTCCTGCAGAGTCAGGCGTAGCGATTCATGGAAGGCGGCGACCGCATAGCCCGAATGGGTACGGTGATAGGTGCCCTTTTCCACGTCTTGCCCATCAACGATGCCCCAGTGGCGTGCTTCGAAAATCGGGTTGTGGACGTATGTATAGGCGCCGGAGGTCTTCAGCGCGTCGATATAGGCGTCGGTGAAGCTGACCGGCGCATAGGTCAGCGGTAGGCAGCACAGCCCTTTTTGCGGGCACGAGGCCCATCCCGCGACACCCGGATAGTCATCGATGCGGAAATCCGCGATACCCAACGACGATACGGCATCGATCAAACCCATCACATCGTGGCGTTCACAGGCATCCGAGAAGCCACGCAGGTCGTTGACCCGACCCGACCCGGTTTCCCAATGCGCCATGAAGGCCCACTTCGGTTTGTGCGTGGCCAACACCTCTTCGACCATCTCGCCTGTGACGGGCTGGCCATGAGGAACCTCAATAACGGCGACACTCGCAGCTTGTGGGTCCAGAGGGTTGGTCGCGTGCTCTTCCGGTGTTGCAGCCTTGATCCGCAGAGTCATCGCATCGATGCCCGAGAAGGTGCCATTGGTGAAGGCCACAACCTTGTCACCCGGCATCACCGCCGAGAACATGGTGTCCAGCCCACTCCATCCGGTGCCAGCAACCGCGAAGGTATGGGTGTTGGCGGTGCCCCAGATCAGACGCAGCATGTGCTTGCATTCGATCATGCCACGCAGCACGTCGCTCTGCATGTGGTCGGCAACGCCGGCGCTGGCAAACGCCTGCAAAACACGTGCGTCGGTGTTTCCCGGTCCTGGGCCAGCGGCCAGCGTCTCGGGGATGTCGAGCGTTGGATAAATCTGAAACGTCATGTGCTCCTCCTGTGCGTCGGGTGTGTTCGATACCGCCGATCGCCTTGACCCAGAGGAAAACTGAAACTTGCGCCGGGGCACAACGTAACTTACTACAGCTTTAGCATATCTTGTTAGGTGGGTATTAACCTACCCATTTTGGTAAATATGCCAATGTATACTGAAAGCATCCCCACCAAAATGGGTAGGTTTAGATAAAATCAGACGGGAAAACAATGTCCGACACATCTCAACGCCCCATTGATGTCATGCTGGCCAACAACAACCCTTTGGTGCTGTCGGCCATGTCCGAGATCTTCGAGCGCGACCCGCGATTCTCTCTGGTGGCCACTTCAGCGACCGCCGAGGGATTTCTGGGCACAGTCATGCGGGTGCCGGTTCAGGTGGGGATCGTGTCCTGGGAACTTCCTGCTTTGGGCGCGGCAAAACTGATTGAGGTTCTGCGCGAGCAGACCAACGCGCCACGCTTTGTGGTCTATGGGGACGAGGCTGGGGACGTACCGCGTCAGGCTATGCAGGCCGGGGCCGCAGGGTTCGCGCCGCGTTCGGGCGAGGTCGAAGGCTTGCTGGAAACCTGTGTCGATGTCGCTAAGGGCAAAATGGTATTTCCCTATATCGACGTGCGCAAAATGCATCAAAACCCGTTGCAGACTCTGTCGCGCAAGGAACTCGCTATCCTTGAGGCACTGGCGCAGGGCATGTCCAACAAGGAATTGTCGAAAGAGCTGCAGATTTCGACCAACACGGTAAAGTTCCATCTGTCGAACATATACGACAAGCTGTCGATCAAGAACCGCGCGCAGGCGATTGCCTTCTATTACGCTTCAAAACTGGACAACGGAAACTCGTGAACTGCGAAACCTCGTGACGTCCGTTGCTAAGGTTTAGATTGCTAAGCGGCTGGTTCAGCGAATTGATGAAACGGACAGATTCCGGGTGTGATTTGACCTTTGCGGATCATGTGCGTCACTTACCTTTCGTCGAGCGTTACCCCCGCTGATTTGAGCGCGCTGATCCAGCCGATCAGAAGTTGAGCGTATGAATGACATTTGGGCCATGGACATCGCGTCGGACCGGCTGGCGTAGATCAGGGGCAAACCAGCGGGCTATGCCTACTTTGAGGCGTTGTTGCTGTGCACTGAATTTCTGGACGCAGATATACGCTGATGCTCTAGCCCAGATTTTGTGCCCGTAATTCTAGGATATACACGGGACACCAAATCGCTATTGGGCCGCCCAAGGGCAGCGATTCAGTTGGGGGACCCGAACCTGATCGCAACCCTCGTTGCCTTCGTTCTGTAGTAAACTCGGTTCGAACACGGCTTCGAACTCAGAGCCTTTCACCCTGACTTGACTGGTCGAAAAAGAGCTTTGCCATAGTCTTTGCGACCCGACCACCGTGAGCGGATACATCAACGGGCAGTAATAATCGCCTTCGGTTGTCTTTCGAGCATTCTTTCCCGATGTTGCGCTAAATATTTCAATCATGCGCCCTGCGCATTGCCTGCCATCCGCCGCGGCAAATGATCTTGTGCATCAACTAATTTCAACGATTGAACGCATCAATTAACAATTTTGATAAGCAACATACCATTGCTACCACTCGACCTCTGACGCAACTAGTAAAAAAACCGGCTAGGAATAAGAACAAAGCTTTGACGTCGTCAATCTGGATTTGACAAGGGCTTCGGCAAAAGTGACGGCACATGCAACGTCATCTACCACCGGCAGGCCGAACTCTTCGGACAGTTGTGACATCAGATCTGTCATGCCAGCGCAGCCCAGAACAATCGCTTCCGCTCGGTCTTCTTCGATTGCGGCGCGTATCTCTGCCCGTATTATATCGATGGTCTTGGGGTCGTTTTCCTCCAGCTTCAAAACCGGCACATCCGAAGCCCGAACCCTGACACATCTGCGATCTAAGCCGTATCGCAACAAGTTTGCCTCTAGCCCTGCTAGAGATCGGGACAAAGTGGTGATGACGCTAAATTTTGGACTGATCATGGAAGCCGCGTGGTAGGCCGCCTCCCCAACGCCGATGACTGGCGCCGAAGTGACGCAGCGCACGGCGTCGACTCCGGTATCATCGAAACAAGCAACAACAATTGCGTCCGCATCAGCATGTGCCTTCACGACCTCCAGAAGACCGGGAACACAGGTAGAGACCTCCAGATAGCCCTGAATGCTGGCGGGGCCTTCTTGCGAATTGGCGGCAATGATCGTGGTTTCGGAATGCGCAGCGGCCCGTGCAGCTTCTTTGATCTTTCGCGTCATGGAGGCGGTGGTGTTGGGATTTACAACAAGCAGTTTCACAGCGTCCTCACACTTCTCCGCCCAGATAGGCGGCTTTGATCCGGGGACCAGTGAGCGAAGAAACCAGAAAACGACTTGCTGCAATTATCCATGTCGAAATTTGAATAAAACCATGGCGCGCTTCACCCCGCTGATTGATCCGCCCGGTCAGACGCTGGATTCCGAAAAATGTAAATCTTTTTCACATACCCCCTTGCAACCACCTATCCCCCCTCCCATCTTGGTAATGTGAAAAGCATTTACATCCTAACTGGAGAGAGCACATGACCGCATTGTCCGACCACGCCGTTCCCCAAAATCCGGGATGGCTGCACCGAAGCGAAGCCTGGCTTGATAGCAAGGGAAAAGGCGCCTGGATCGCCGCAATGGTCCTTGGCTTTATCTTCTTCTGGCCCATCGGCCTGGCCTTTCTTGCCTATATGATCTGGAGCAAACGCATGTTTAGCAAATCCTGCAGCCGCCGTTCGTCGTGGAACAGCCACATGAGCGCCATGAAACCTTCGGGCAACAGCGCGTTTGACGCCTACAAGGCCGACACTCTGGCCCGGTTGGAGCGCGAACAGAAAGACTTTGAGGCCTTCTTGCACCGCCTGCGCGAAGCCAAGGACAAGGCCGAATTCGACGAGTTCATGGATGAACGCGCCCGCGACAACCGTGACGACAGCGAAAATGGCGAACAAACTGCCTGATCGCAACTTGCCCTGTCCCGGCCATCGGGACAGGGTGTTACCGTACAAGACCCGGACCACAGTATATGTCTCATCTGCCTGACCCTGACAGCCAACCCGAATTCTATCAGTCCGTAGCGACCAAGCGCTTTTTTGCGTGGCTGTTCGATATCGCCTTTATCTCATTGCTCTGCACGGTTGCGATCCTGCTGACCTTTGGCATGGGCTTCTTCATTCTGGCGCTGATCTACGCCGTCATCAGCTTTGTCTATCGCGTCGTCACCATCGCCAACGGCTCGGCCACACTGGGGATGCGGTTCATGGGGATCGAGCTGCGTGACGCGTTTGGCGCCCGGATGGATACGGGCAAAGCCATTGCACATACGGCAGGTTACTTTGTCAGCATGGCGATCCCGGTACTACAGATCATTTCGGTCATCATGATGATGACCAGCGCCCGCTGTCAGGGCCTGACCGATGCCTTCCTCGGCACCGTGATGATCAACCAGCGCGCCTAAAAACACCTGAGTGAAACACTTGGCTGCGCCAAAAACCGTTGCTATCATCGGTTCCGAGGAAATGCGGGACCTTCATGCGACACACGCTGCCAATTGCGCCACAATTCTATGTGACGGCACCCCAGCCCTGCCCTTACCTTGAGGGCAGGATGGAGCGCAAACTGTTCACCGCCCTACAGGGGGAAGGTGCGGATCAATTGAACAATTGCCTTTCGCAACAAGGATTTCGCCGCTCGCAGAACGTTCTGTATCGCCCGTCCTGCACCGACTGCGCCGCCTGTCTGTCTGCCCGTATCGATGTGTCAGCCTTTCAGCCAAGCAAAAGCCAAAAACGGGCCCACAAGCGCAATTCCTACTTGATCCGACGTGCAACATCGCCCTGGGCAACGGATGAGCAGTTCGACCTGTTCCGTCGGTATCTGGACGCGCGCCATGCGGATGGCGGCATGGCCGATATGGATGTCTTCGAATTCGCCGCGATGATCGAGGAAACCCCGATCCGCAGCCGAGTCGTAGAATATGCCGATCCCGAAACCGGCGAGCTGATCGCCGTCAGTTTGACCGATGTACTGGATGACGGGCTGAGCATGGTTTACTCATTCTACGATCCAGAGTTCCAGCAAAGCTCGCTGGGCACTTACATGATTCTCGACCATATCGAGATCGCGCGCGAGGCTGGGTTGCCCTATATTTATCTGGGCTATTGGGTGCCCGGCAGCCCCAAGATGGGGTACAAGGCCAAATTCGCGGGCTTGCAGGTCTATATGCAGGGTGAATGGCAGCGAATTAAGAATCCCGAGCAGTGTGACCATACGGCCCACCACCCCCTATCGTCGGCCCCGATTGCCGAGCAGGTGGCCAACATCCAACTGCCTGACCGCCACCCCACCAAAGGTTAATCTATCATGCGTCAGAGCCTTCATGCGGTGACGCTGGTCGTCCCGGATTATGACGCAGCGATCGCGTTCTACACCAAAGTGCTGTGCTTTACTCTGACGCAGGATATTGATCTGGGCGATGGTAAACGCTGGGTGCGGATCACGCCTCCGGGCTCGGATGGTGCTTCGTTGTTGCTGGCCAAGGCGGTGGGCGCGGAACAGATCGCATCGGTCGGCAATCAAACCGGTGGGCGCGTTGGCTTTTTCCTCGAAACAGATGATTTCTACCGCGATCACGCGGCGATGCTGGAAGCAGGCGTAGGATTTGAAGAGCGCCCGCGCCATGAACCCTATGGAATTGTCGCCGTCTGGCGGGATCCTTTCGGAAATCGTTGGGATTTGATCGAATTTTCAGCACCTGTATCGACAAAATAAATACTTTTTTTTCATCGCTTTAAACTACCTTCCGCCATGCTGCGCCCAATTGTTAAGCAATCTTAATCGACCTTCCCCCGCCCGTGCGATTGAAAGTTGACGCAAGGTCACCAAATTAGCCGCACTTCTAAACGTCCAGCCCAAACCTGAAACCCGCAGCTCAATCAGACGCTGACCGGGCTGGCTTTATTGTCGCTACGGCAGGCCTCCCACCCTGTCGCAGAAGTTCTGAAGGAGGGGGAAAATGACATATGCCGCACGCCGACTGGTTTCGGCCACGCTGACGACCCAAATTCTGGTCGCGCTCGCCTTGGGCTCGATCTTTGGTCTGGTCTTGAACTATCTCGATATCGCTGCGCTCAACGCAACACTTGTGCAGGGTGTGCTGTCCATGTTTGGGCAAATGTTCCTTAATGCACTTCAGATGCTTGTTGTGCCGCTGGTTGTATTCTCACTGCTGTGCGGCGTTGTCGGCATTGGCGATGTCAAATTGCTGGGCCGTGTCGGAGGGCTGACCTTCGTTACCTATCTGGCCACCACCGCCTTGGCCGTGACAACTGCCTTGATTTTTGCGGGCCTCATTGGGCCGGGTACCGGATTCACGAGCCTGCATCTGGCCGGTGATAGCGTAAGCGTCGCCAACCCGCAGACCACTTGGGAAATACTGGCGAACATCATCCCAAAGAACCCGATCAACGCTCTGGCCAATGGTGAGATGCTGCAGATCATCTTCTACGTGATGGTCGTTGGTATTGCAGTGCTAATGATGGGCAGCCGCGCCAAGGCCTTTGTGGAAGGATGCGAGTTCATGAATGAACTGGCGATGAAGATCGTCAATATCGTCATGGCCTTCGCCCCCATCGGCGTCTTCAGCCTGATTGCCAAAACCTTTGCGATGGAGGGCTTTGGCCTATTCGGACCGGTGATCGGCTATCTGACCACGATCAGCCTGACGCTGGTATTCCATCTGTGTGTCACGTTGATGGCGCTGCTGTATTTTACGACCGGGCTGAGCCCTCGGGCATTCCTGCGCAAGATGCGCTCGGCGCAGGTGTTTGCGTTCTCGACCTCAAGCTCGAACGCGACAATTCCGGCCAGCTTACAATGCGTGACTCAGAGAGTCGGCGTTGACCGTTCCGTGGCGTCGTTCGGTATTCCCCTAGGGGCGACGATCAACATGGATGGCACCGCAATTATGCATGGTGTGGCAACGGTATTCCTGGCCAACGCCTATGGCATTGATCTGGGGCTGAGCGGATACCTGACCGTGATCTCGATCTCGGTTCTGGCTTCGATCGGCACCGCAGGTGTGCCGGGCGTGGGGATAGTGATGCTTGCGATGGTTCTGAACCAGTTGGGTATGCCGCTGGAAGGCATCGGCATCATTCTTGCCGTGGACCGGATCCTCGACATGATGCGGACGGTTGTGAATGTCACCGGCGATGCTGTTGTCACCACTATCGTCGGGCAAAAGGTCGGCAAGCTGGACAAGGCCACGTTCGACAATCCCAATGCCGGACTTGTCGAGACCACAGACCTTGCAATCGATCATGCCACTGAAGCGGAGTTTGAAAGGCTGACACACCCACAGCCGAATTCCTGAAAAACAAACGGAGGCCCTAATGGGCCTCCGTATTCGTCAGTCTATGCGACAGATCAGTTCGGGATCAGGTCAGGAACGATGGTTACAATCGACGGGAAGAACCACAGGATTGCGATGCCCACAACCTGAATGATCACGAACGGTATGATGCCGCGATAGATGTGGCCAGTGGTGACCTCTTTCGGCGCAACACCCCTGAGATAGAACAGCGCAAATCCGAACGGAGGCGTCAGGAACGAGGTCTGCAGGTTCACCGCCACCATGATGGTCACCCATTTCGGATCAAACGATCCGCCATAGATCACGGGGCCCACGATCGGGATCACAATGTAGATGATCTCAAGGAAATCCAGCACAAAGCCAAGAATGAACAGCACCAGCATCACGATCAGGAAGACCGTGAATTCATTATCAAAGCTGCGCAGGAACTGCTGGATATAGTGCTCTCCACCAAAGGAAATCACCACCAGGTTCAGCAGTTGCGATCCGATCAGGATGGTGAAGACCATCGACGTCACCTTCGCTGTCTCACGCACCACCGGTGTCAGAACCCCGCTTGAGAACAGCACCCAGCAGCCGTAGATCAAGCCGAACAGCGCATAGAGGTAGGCCGAATAGGCGATGATGAACGCGATCCAGCTTTCAACCGAAACATTGCCCTGATTGATGCGCAGATCGAAGTTCACCCCCATCACCAGTGCGATGATCACTGCGAAGGTTGACCAGATGATCACTTTGCCCGACCGGTTCTGATCCTGAAGTTTCCGATAGGCCGCTAGCATGATCGCTCCACCCGCCCCCAGTGCCGCAGCCGGCGTAGGGTTGGTGACACCGCCAAGGATCGAACCCAACACCGCGATGATCAGCACCAGCGGTGGGAAGACCACACGGATCAGATCATTGGTCGCGCAACGGGCGGCAGCTTCTTTGCACCCATGCATTGCGAGCGCAAAAGGTATGGCGAGTATCAGGAACGTAGCCCCGGACGAAGTCGTTGGCGCGATCAGCAACACGTCGACCAACAGCATCAGCACCAGGCCAATCGCTCCGACGATCAGAGGCTGCGGCGCTTGCGACGGTGCGATTCCGCGACCCAGTACCAGTGTCAGACCCAGCAGTACCACAATCACGGCGACACCGTTGCCAATTGGCGCTGCAGCGGCGATCTTGGCCTCTTGCGCAGCAGCCAGTTCCTCTTCGCTCAGACGCTGGGCTTCGGACGAACCACCTGCTTCGTCAATCGCTTCCTGCTCGGCCACGGCCTGGTCCCAGGCTGATTGCCCATGCAGTTCGATCATCGAAGCCTTACACTCTTCGGACACGTTCGTGCGCAGCGAGGCGCCCTGCCCGATATCCGTAAATGCCGAGACTGAGATATTCTGGCTGCCAATCACTCCCGCGCTTCCCAAAAGCACCGCGCCAACAATCAGAGCAACCGGAGCACCCAGCAGCCAGGTCAGCCCTTCCGAGCGCGTGATGGTTTCACCCGAGCCTCCCGACAATTCAACAGCCGGGGCCTTTTCCGGGTTCAACAGCGCATATCCAAAGGCATAAAGCGCGTAGAGCAGCGCCAACATGATCCCAGGCAACAGCGCCGCCTGGAACAATGTGCCTACCGAAACAACCGCTGGTTCACCCAGATAGGTCAGCGCATCGGTGCACCCGGCTTCAACCGCGCGCGTTTCCTGCGCGGTCGAATAGAGGTCACCAGCCAGTGTACCCAGCAGAACGATCACGATGGAGGGTGGAATGATCTGCCCCAACGTACCCGAGGCCGCGATCACACCTGTCGCCAATTCCGGCGAATAGTTGTTCCGCAGCATGGTCGGCAGGGCCAACAGTCCCATGGTAACAACGGTCGCGCCGACGATACCGGTCGAGGCAGCAAGGAACGCGCCCACGACCACAATCGAGACCGCAAGGCCACCGGGCAGCGGGCCAAAGACGCGCGCCATCGTAGTCAGCAGGTCGTTTGCAATTTTTGAACGCTCCAGCGTGATGCCCATCAGAACGAACATCAGCACCGCCAGCAGCGTCTCGATCGACTGCCCGGCCAGAACACGTTCGTTCATGCGGTTCACGATGAAGGAAACATTCCGGTCCAGCGCGGTTTCCCAGCCTTGTACAAAGACCGGCTCGGCGATCCTTGGCAAATCCGGGTATCGGAACACGGATATCACGTCAGGTTTGACGCCAGAATTCACCACGTCGCGGTAGGCTTGCGAGCCGGTGTCGATCGCCTGGTGGATCAACAGGCCGGCACTATCCAATGCAGCGATAATCCCGAACGAAATCACCCCGGCCCCACCGATGGCAAAGGCCACGGGGAAACCCGAAAGAATGCCTCCGAAGAGGCAGAAAAATACGATAATGAGGCCTATCTCGACGCCATCAAGTCCGAATAGCATTGTCTGGTTCTCCGTCCCTAATGCGCGCCTTCGTAGGCTTCTTCACCCTCGCCAAGGCTGTCCTTGTCGAGGTATTTTCCTTCACTTTCCGGCCCTTCCACGTATTCCAGATACGAGCGATACAGGAACGCAATCGCGTGCAGGAACACCATGGCGGCAAAGGCCACCAGCAGGATTTTGAACAGGAAGTAGGCGTTGAACCCGTTGGGACTAAACCCGATGGTTTCCACGTTCCAACGCAGCGCTCGGGACTTGGCCACAAGCCTATCCAGCGTGTCACTGGCCGAGGGTTTCGGCACGATCAAGTGCCGCCACATGAAGTACCATCCATACATCCAGGTCAGAACGGCCATGGGCATCATGAACAGAACCGCCCCGCACATATCAACGACGCGTTTGGCCTTGTGACTGATGCCCGCATAAATCAGGTCAACGCGCACATGGCCGCCCTGCACGAATGTGTAGGTGCAGCAAAGGCACACAACCATGGCGTTGTAGAGTTTAAGTTCTTCGGCGAACCAACTGATATCCATTTGAAAAGGGATACCCAGCCCAAAGGACATATCCGGCCGTGTGAACACCCGCTGCATGAATACGATAACGATCTGCTGAATTACCATCAGCAATCCCGCCCACGCAAAGAAGCGGCCAGTGGTATTGGCGAAGCCCTCGAGCCCGCGCACCATTCCCCACATGAAGTTCCGATAGTAAAGACCAATGGCCGTCAGCACCAGAAACAGCGCGAAGATCACGAAGAAGAACTCGACAGACCCGCCATAATAAACAAAGCGCATGATTGCTTCTTTGTTCGACCAGTCCAGCCAGAGCTGCGGATGCGTGATGGCGTATCCGAAATTATAGAAGGCTTCGGCAATGTTCTGAATGAACCAGACCAGTCCATTCCACAGGGCGCCGAAGAACGAGATACCGTTTTCGTCCTGCATGTTGTCCCCAGGTCGCATCGGTTGCACGTTTGGTTATGACGGCATGTCCGGGCCGCTTATGTGCAACAGGAAAGGCTCCCCCGATGACGGGGGAACCGATTGCATTGAGCGGATTGCTTAGCCGCGTACGCGGTCACGCTGCGAGGTGTAGACACCCGACGACAGGTTGTTCCATGCCGACGATGCTGCCATCGACTCCATAGCGCTGTCGTGAATGCGCTTGAACAGCTCATCACCCATGTTTTCGTCCAGAACTTCTTGGCTGGCTGCGCCAAACGCGTCCCAAACGCTGTCCGGGAATTCCATGACCTTGACACCACCGGCCTGCAGACGCTGCAGCGCTGCACCGTTGTTGGCCAGGAATTGTGCCAGGTTCCACTGGTGGCACTCGGCAGCTGCGATCTCGATGATCTTCTGCTGCGCGGCGGACAGGCTGTCATAAACCTCGCGGTTGGTGGCCAGCGACAGACCCGCACCCGGCTCATGGAAGCCCGCAGTGTAGTAGGTTTTGGTGATTTCCTGGAAACCCGCTTTTTCGTCAGCCCAGGGACCGATCCACTCGGTTCCGTCAATCGCACCGGACGACAACGCCTGATACACTTCCGAACCCGGAATGTTCTGAACGGATGCGCCCAGTTTGCCCAGCGCCTTGCCACCCAGACCCGGCATGCGGAATTTCAGGCCGTTAAAGTCTTCGGGGCTGTTGATCTCTTTCGAGTACCAGCCACCTGCCTGCGCGCCAGTGTTACCGGCCAGGAAGGATTTCAGGCCGAAGATTTCGCCCAGTTCATCATGCAGCTCCATGCCGCCGGCATGGTAGTACCAGTTCACCAGTTCCTGTGCGGTCATGCCGAACGGAACAGCGGTGAAGAATGCATAGCCCGGGTGCTGACCCACAAAGTAGTAGTCTGCCGCGTGGTACATATCGGCCTGACCGGACGATACCGCGTCAAACACCTCAAAGGCACCAACCAGTTCACCGGCGGCTTTGATTTCAACGTTCAGGTCGCCATCCGACATTGTGGTAATGCTGTCGGCGCAACGCTGCGCGCTGTCGAACACACCTGCGAGGCCACGGCCCCACGAGGTGACCATAGTCAGCGTGCGCTTGCCTTGCGCATAGGCGGGCGCTGCCAGCGTGGTGGCTGCAGCGGCCGAGCCGCCCAGTGCTGATGTTTTCAGAAACTTACGACGATCCATATGAGTGATCCTCCCCTTCATATTCATTCCCCGGGTGATGCCGGGTCGATCGTTTCTAGTGCGCGTTAGCCTAGTTCCACACACATGAATGTGAATACCTACTACTACGTAGCCAGTCGGGTTTTTCCACATTCAAAAGCACAAATCCGGTTGATTTTACCCGCTCACGCCCAAATCACTGTGGCCGAGCACTGTGTTCTTCCAAATTTTTTGCAATTTCCCGGCAGCTTGCGTATCGATTCGAACATGGGAGGAATCCGGAACCTAATCTCGCTAACCTATGCGCAAAAACTGTCGCTGGTTGCCGCAATCCCGCTGATCGCAGCGGTTGCGGCCATTGCAATGGTGGTCGCTTATGAATCGCGCGCGACCGCCGAGAGTGAGATACAGGCGCTCGAGCGCCGCCTGATCGAAGCCAAAAAAGAAGAGCTGCGTAATTACGTGACCCAGGCGCGGAACGGGTTTGCCTATATTTACGGTCGCGCCTCCCCGGATGACGAAATCGCAAAAAACCTCGTGACCCAGATTCTGTCGGCGATGATTTACGGCAAGGACGGGTTCTTCTTTGTCTATGACTATGACGGCAACAACCTCGTCAGCCCGCGCCAGACTGAATTCATCAATCGCAACTGGGCCGATCTGACCGACAGCGATGGCACCCCGATTGTGGATGAGTTCATCACGCTCGCCCGACAGGGCGCAGGCTGGCACAGCTTTATGTGGCAAAAACCATCGACCGGTGAAGAGGCTCAGATGATCGCCTATGTTGTTGGCCTGCAGGACTGGCGCTGGGTGGTGGGCACGGGTGTGTTCATCGATGACATCGTCGCCACCGTCGCCAATGCCCGTGCTGAGGTTGAGGCGCGCGTGCAGCGCACATTCCTTTATATCGGAGGCATTGTTCTGGCCGCTGTTCTGATCGTCTTTGCCTCGGGCATGTTGCTGAACTTCCGCGAACGGCGGCTGGCTGATGCCAAGCTTAAGGAACTGACACAGCGGGTATTGGACGCTCAGGAAGAAGAGCGCGGGCGCGTCGCCCGCGAATTGCATGACGGCATCAGCCAGATTCTGGTTGGCGTACGCTATGCACTGGACAACGCCCGACGACGTCTGATCCGCGGGGACGACGTGTCGGCGCAGGAACCATTGCAAACAGGTATCGACAATCTGGCAACCGCCATCACCGAGGTTCGCCGCATCAGCCGCGACCTGCGTCCGGGTGTTCTGGATGATCTGGGGCTTGGGCCAGCGCTCAAGGCTTTGACCGACGATTTCAGTGAACGCACGGGTATTGAAACCGATTTCTCAACCGTGGTGTTCCGAAACCGATTGGATCAAGACAGCAAGATTGCCCTCTACCGTATTGCGCAGGAAGCCCTGACCAATATCGAGCGCCACTCGGGAGCAACCCGTGTTACCATTGACCTGCGGGGTCATAAGAAAGGCGCCACGATGCGGATTACGGACAATGGTCGCGGGTTACGGAACGAACCAGGCCATGTCAGCACCGGAATCGGGCTACGCAACATGCAGGAACGGATCGAACAGCTTGACGGCACTCTACGCATCCTCTCATCGCGCGGCGGGCGCAGCGGCACCGTGATTGAGGTCAGCTTGCCGCTCAGTCATATGCTGCCACCACAGGAAGACCCAACGCCAAAACGAAAGGCCGGTATCTGATGTCCGACTCAATCATCCGGGTCCTTATTGTCGACGATCACCCCATGGTCGCCGAAGGCATTCAGTCTCTGCTGGAAAGCTATGATGAGATCGAAGTTGTCGGCACACTTTCCAACGGACAAGAAGCTGTCGATCGAGCAACCCACCTGCAGCCGGACGTGATCCTGATGGATCTCAATATGCCCGGCCTGAGCGGGTTGAACGCCACCGAGATCATTTTAGAGCGCCTGCCCAAAACCCGCGTTCTGATCCTGTCGATGCATGACAGTCCCGAATACATCTCAACCGCGCTCAGCCACGGCGCCAAAGGCTATATCCTCAAGGACGTTCCCACCGAAGAGATCAAGCAAGCCATCGATGCCGTGATGCGGGGCGAGCGGTATCTTTGTACCGGGGCCAGCGGCTCGCTGGAGCCCAAGGACGGCAACACGCGCGAGGCGCTGACCGGCCGGGAACAGACAATCCTGCTGGAATTGGCGCAGGGTAAATCCAACAAAGAGGTGGCACTGGCGCTGGACATTTCGGTGCGCACGGTTGAGACGCATCGCAAGAACATCAAGCGCAAACTTGGCATCTCCTCCACCGCCGGCTTGACCCGCTATGCCCTGGAGCATGGCGTCCTGCAGGGCACCAGCCCCGGGCTATGACCGCAGCGCGAAACGCGCTGCCCGGTCCAACCGAAGGAGATGTGCCAACGGCACATTGAAGTCGGGCGGGAGCACTACCCGCTGCCGCGTTCACTGATATCTTCACCAAAGAACACCAAAGTCCCGTCTTCATCGAGGACATGAAATTCGCGCTGCTGATAGGGCTGATCGAATGGCGGGCGCACCCGCCCTTCAGGCAGTTCCTCCAACCCGGGGCGCAGGCTTTCGAACAGGCTGTCGATTCCTTTGACGTCAACATAGAACGACTGCTCATCCCCCAATGCGCGCCCATCCTGACGCGGTGGACATTCCAATAATCGGATCGCCACAGGATCACGGCGCAAAAAGGCATAATTGTCCTGCCTGAATGTGCAGGAAAACCCAAGCCGCTGAGTGTAGAACTCAATCTGCGCGTCCAAAGAAGAACAAAGGACAAATGGTGTAAGTTGTAATATCTGCATCAAAACAGCCCTCTTCCAACCTCGGGCCCGAGACTAGCACAAATCAGTCAAGCAGTTGATCACCCCGCAACCCTTCACGCTCATAATGATGCGGCAGCACACGGCCATAGAGTTGACGGGTCCGCTCCACCCCACCACACATGCCTTCGGTTTCGACAAACGAAAAGATACCAACATAGCGTTTCCGTTGTCCTTCAACCGGCGCTACCCGGTGCAAGGCATAGCGCCCCTTGAATATCTGCAGGTCGCCCGGTTGCAGTTCCAGTTGGTGTACGCCCCTCCTGCTGCCATCCAAAATCGCAGCGACGCCTTTGAAATTCTCGTCTTCACTGGTCCGCAGATTGGGTGCGTATTCGAATGCACCGCCCTCCTCGCCATTCTGGATTGCCAGCGTCACGGTGTAATTATTGGTGTCAAAATGCCACGGAAAGCCGCCTCCCTTCTCGACCACATTGATGATCACATCCGCCAACGGGTCATCATATCGGAAGAACCGATCCTCCGGCTCGTTCAAAGCCATGCGGATGAAAGGCATGAAACCTTCATACTGATAAATACGCCGCAGCGGGCTTGTGACAGGGAAGTTGTCAGCCGGAACAAAGGCGTTTGATCGGTCATAAAAACGTCGGATTGGATGACCGATCCCGTAACTGGGATCATCCTGCGTAAAATAGGCATTCGTGCGATTGAACGAGCGATGCGCTTTGGGAGCGACGTGATCGGCTTCAGCGATCAGTTTCCCTAGGCCATCTTCATGCACAAAGCCGGGGAGGACCGCACATCCATCAACTTCCAGATCCCGCCTCAGGTCCGCGATCAGCTGCCTGTACCCGTATGAATCAGGCCGATCGATCGGATAGCGCCCCAGATCCACAAGATCGTGCAGCATGTCTGACCTCCCGATTTAGCGCTGTTTTCACCAGCCTGCCTCAGCATCGGGCGCTGCTCTGGTCTGTTTCAGACATGGGCCTGACGCAATCAGACCACTGTTGATCACCCGATCGCCCACCAATGTACGGCGAATTTTCGCGGATATTTCTCGACCTGCGTCATTTTGCGCAACAAAATATCAAATCCCACAAGCCCAGACTTACAATATTTTTGTATTTGCCTGTTGACGCCCCTTCCCCTCAACCATAATGTCCCTGCACGCAAAGAAGGAGCCTCTGGCGATGAAAGCGCTAGTCGTAATCGTAGGAAACACGCGCATGGGCCTGTAACGGTAAACCATAATCGAACCCATGCGCCTCCGAAAATCTCGGGGGCTTTTTTTTGGCAACACGCAAGACACATGTCGCGAACGGAGCAAAGCAGATGACACGTGAGATGACCGGCGCAAAGATGGTGGTTCAGGCCCTCAAGGATCAGGGCGTGGACACGGTATTCGGATACCCCGGTGGCGCCGTCCTACCGATCTATGACGAGATCTTTCTGCAAAATGACATCCGTCACATTCTGGTACGGCATGAGCAAGGTGCGGTACATGCTGCCGAAGGCTATGCCCGCTCGACCGGCAAGCCGGGCGTTGCTTTGGTCACATCCGGTCCTGGCGCGACCAATGCCGTGACCGGCTTGACCGATGCGTTGTTGGATTCAATTCCGATCGTTGTTCTGACCGGTCAGGTTCCGACCTTCATGATTGGCTCTGACGCCTTTCAGGAAGCCGACACTGTGGGCATCACGCGCCCCTGCACCAAGCACAACTGGTTGGTGAAGGATACGGACTCGCTGGCGGCAACTATGCACGAAGCCTTCCATGTGGCCACTTCCGGTCGCCCCGGCCCCGTGCTCGTTGACATTCCGAAAGACGTTCAGTTCGCCTCGGGTGAATACACGACGCCAAAACCGTCGACCTCTCACTATCAGCCAGTATTGAAGGGCGATCTGGAAGAAATCACGGAGCTTGTTGCAGCAATCGAGACCGCAAAGAAGCCAGTCTTCTATACCGGTGGTGGCGTTATCAATTCTGGTCCAGCTGCCAGCCAGCTGCTGCGCGAACTGGTGGATGCAACCGGCTTTCCGATCACTTCGACTCTGATGGGGCTTGGGGCCTATCCGGCCTCTGGCGAAAACTGGATCGGTATGCTTGGGATGCATGGGCTCTACGAGGCCAACATGGCGATGCATGATTGCGATCTGATGATTAACATCGGCGCGCGATTTGATGACCGTATCACCGGCCGGATCGATGCGTTCTCGCCGAACTCAATCAAAGCCCATGTAGATATCGACCCTTCGTCGATCAACAAAGTTATCCGTGTCGACATCCCAATAGTTGGCGATGTTGCCCACGTGCTTGAGGATATTCTGAAAGTCTGGAAAGCACGCGGTCGCAAAACAGACGCTGCCAATATCAAGCAGTGGCAAGACCAGATTAACGAATGGCGCAAGGTCAACTGCCTTGCGTTCACAAACAGCGAGAAGACCATCAAGCCGCAATACGCGCTGCAACGGCTTGAAGAGCTGACGAAGAAATACGACCGCTATGTCACAACCGAGGTTGGACAGCACCAGATGTGGGCGGCGCAATACCTGGGTTTTGAAGACCCCAACCGCTGGATGACCTCGGGCGGTCTGGGCACCATGGGCTATGGTTTCCCCGCCTCGATCGGTGTGCAAATGGCACATCCCGATGCGCTGGTCATCAACGTGGCCGGTGAGGCCTCGTGGCTGATGAACATGCAGGAAATGGGCACGGCCGCGCAGTACCGCCTGCCCGTGAAGCAGTTCATTCTGAATAACGAGCGGCTGGGAATGGTGCGCCAATGGCAAGAGCTGCTGCACGGCGAACGCTATTCGCATTCGTGGTCCGAGGCCCTGCCCGATTTCGTCAAGCTCGCTGAAGCCTTTGGTGCCAAGGGTATCCTGTGTTCCGACCCGGCCGATCTGGACGACGCGATCATCGAGATGATCAATTACGACGGTCCGGTCATCTTCGACTGCGTGGTCGAAAAGCACGAGAATTGCTTCCCGATGATCCCATCGGGCAAGGCCCACAATGAGATGCTGCTGGGCGAAGCCGAAACGCAAGGTGTTATCCAAGCTGGTGGAGCTGTGCTTGTTTGAGCACCGCTTTGCCACATCTAGGTCAAATGCCGGAGCTAAGGTCGCCGCACGTGACATGAAAAAGGGTTAGATCATGCGTGATCTCAGCAGTCAGTTCTCAGCCAGAGCTTCGAGCCCGGAAGAGAATTTGTCGATATTCACCGGCCGTCGCGGTTGGCAAGTGGGGCTCATGGTTCCACTCTTCGTTCTAGCGTTGATATTGTTCTGGGTCGGCACAGGCTGGTATGCCGTTGTTGATCAAGGAAAAATGGCGTTATCCGTTGATTTCAAGGTGTTCTGGGCTGCAGGTCACCTCGCGCATTTAGGCGAACCGCTTGCGGCATTTGATATCGACAGATTGTCGGAAATACACGAAGCGTCCAAGGAAGACGATTGGATGCCTTGGTCTTATCCTCCCTCATTCCTTGTCGCACTCCAACCACTCGGGGCATTGTCGTTTTCTCCGGCTTGGGCGATTTTCACAGCGATTTCAATTGTCGCGATGTTTCTTGCTGTGCGGCCATTTTCCTGCGGAATCGTACCGGTTTGGTTTGCTTTTGCACTCTCCCCCGCCATGTTGCCAAACTTGTATATGGGGCAGACCACAACCCTTTGGGCAGCAGGCCTTCTGGCCGCACTAGCGGCGCTAAAGAACGACCGCTTCGTACTAGCAGGGTTCTTTATTGGATTGCTGACGCTTAAACCCCAACTCGGCCTGCTCATACCGCTTGCGCTTTTGGCAAGCGGTGCGTGGAAGACGATCATATCAGCAACGGTCACGACGGTGGTCTTGTCCGTTCTGGCCACTCTGGTCGTTGGCGTCGAATATTGGACCGAAATGCGCAACATGATGGGCGTTCACTTTGAAGAGATACGAAGCTCAATCCACCTGAATACGGTCATGCTTAGCCCTTATTCCTTGCTGGCCAGCATAGGTGTGCCAGAAACGCTCGCGCTTGCGATGCAATGGACTTTGACAGTGTTGTCTGGAATTGCAGTCTTCGTTGCATGGCGCAGCCCAAGGGTAGGTTTTGACTTGCGGGTAGCGGTGCTCTTTCTGGGTATTTCCATGTCTACACCGTACTTCTGGTTCTATGAATCTGGGCTGCTTGCAATCGTTGCATTGTTCCTGCTTCGAGCTGGCGTCCTGACAACTTCTCCATGGCGTCTGGTACTGGCCGCCGCAATGTGGATCGGTATCGGACCAGCAACACATATGGTGCTTTTCAAGATGACCGAGATATTGTCTTTGCGCCTCGTGTTTGCCCCGATTCTAATACTGGCTTGCGTAGTTTGCCTCCAAGCGCTGATCTCTGCGCTACGAAAGCCCGAAGAAACTTATGTCCAAGATGAGGTCTATCAATGACTCCGCTAAACATCGTCAAAGGCTCCACCCGCCATTCTGCATATAACCTACGCCCGACATTCTCGGACGTGCAGGAACAACACACGATCGCGGTGCTGGTTGAAAACGAACCGGGGGTTCTGGCCCGCGTAATTGGTCTGTTCTCGGGTCGTGGCTATAATATTGAAAGTCTAACGGTTGCTGAGGTTGACCATACCGGGCATCTCAGCCGAATTACCATCGTCACCACCGGCACCCCACAAGTGATCGAGCAGATCAAGGCGCAGCTTGGACGCATCGTGTCGGTCCGTGACGTGCATGATCTGACAGTCGAAGGTGCTTCGGTCGAGCGCGAGTTGGCGATCATAAAGGTTGTGGGTGAAGGCGATAAACGGGTCGAAGCCCTGCGACTGGCCGACATTTTCCGGGCCAATGTCGTCGATAGTACGCTGAATTCGTTCATCTTCGAGATCACCGGTGCACCGGACAAGATCGATGCCTTTGCCGATCTGATGCGCCCTCTTGGCTTGATTGAAATCGCCCGTACCGGAGTTGCAGCCCTGTTGCGCGGTGACTAAGCCCCATTTCCGCCCTGGGACTGAATTCATTCTTGGGGCGGCGGCCTGCTTGGCCATTGTGCCCTGCTAATCTCAAAAAGGCTTAATGCGTTCATCATATATGAGCAACGGCATGAAAAAGATCATGCAAATAGGCTGAAAGCCTATTGATTTTGCTTATCATCAGACTAGCCTGTGACGCGTAGCGAGGCGCTTTGCAGCACCCGTTGGGGTCAACTTTACGATTTCTGAATACTGCGCGGTCGCTGTGCCGCCGTAAACCTGTTTTTGCTGAAGATACAAACGGAAATCTGGGACAGAAGTGACCGACATCAATCGCAGCCCCGCAGAATTGCGCAGCATGTTCGGAGCCAACCTCAGGCAGCTCGCAAACAGTTATCGGTCGGTTTCAGAGCTTTGCCGCCAATTGGGCATCAATCGAACGCAGTTTAATCGCTATCTGTCAGGTGAAAGTTTTCCCAGGCCGGATGTGCTGGACCGGATGTGTCGATTCTTCGATATCGACGCGCGTATCCTGCTGAAACCTTTGGATGAAATAGAACCGGTCGCCGCTCATCCCGCATCAGAAATCATCGATCGATTTCTCGTCACCGGGTCAGAAAAAACCATGGCGACCGGATTTTATCACGCCGCTGAGGCCCCGCCAAACCGACGCGAACCAACACTGCACCGGCTGCTGTTTATCCGCCGCATTAGGCATTGCACCTTGCTGCGCAGCTATGAGCCCTTGTCCCATATGCCGAAATGCTCCGCGCCCATGCGTGAGGTTCAGGGCATCGTTTCTCATATCGGCGGACAAGTCTGCGCATTGATGTCCCGGCCCGGCGCACAGGATTGCAGAATGATGGTTCTGAACCTTCCGCCTGAATGGGCACCTCAGGAATGGTCGGGTTATGTGTATCGGTTGGCCGGTGGCAGTGGATCCGATGTAAGACGGCTTACGCTGCATCACCTTGGGCATGATTTGTCCGCAGCACTGCAATCGGCCCGAAAGGCGCACAATTCATCAGGGCCTGACTTAAACGGACAGATTTAAGAGGGTGTCGGCTGAGCAGCCCCGGACGGATCGTTGTCCAAGATCAAGCGATAAAGATGCCAGCTGGCATGCCCCAGCAAAGGCAGGACGATAAACAGGCCCAGGAACCAAGGGATCATCGCCAAAAAAGTGATGATCGCGATGAAGGCCCCCCACGCCAGCATCACACCCATGTTCGCTTTGACATAGGCAAAGCTGGTGATCATCGCGGTCACAAAATCCAGCTCACGATCCAGCAGCATAGGAATCGACAGCACGGTGATCATGTACAGAATGATTGCAAATACGGCCCCGACCAGTGTGCCCAGTACCAACATGCTCAGCCCATTCGGGGTCAGGAACACCTCAAATGATGTTGAAATATTGGTCATCGTCGACAGCCCCATGAACAGGGCAAAGATCATGTGGCCCAGAAAGAACCAGAACAGAAAGATCACCACGATAATGGCGCAGATCGACGGCAGTTGCCTTCGGCTTTGCTGTATGACCACGCCGAAGATCGCACCGGGATTCAACGGCTCACCCTGTTCCAGCCGGTGCGAGACCTCATATAATCCCACGGCAGCAAACGGCCCGATCAGGGGAAAGCCGATCGCAGCCAAAACCAGCCAGAACGACGTTCCCGTCTGCAGCGTGACCCACGCCATCAGCCACCCGGCCAGCACGTAGAAGCCTGCGAACAGAAGTCCGAAAAGCGGCGCGCGGCGATAATCCTGCCAAGCTCGGCGTAACGCTTCTTTCAGCATCGCGGTATCAACGGGTTTCAGCGTCGGCACACCAAAGGGTTTGTCCATTCTTGTTTTCTCCTCCCGGGCGGTTGTTCTACATGGCGGGTCGTTTCTGAGGCCAAAGCGTTGCAGAATGATATGCCGCCCCAATCGACAAGATCCGCGCATCTGCACCACGCGGACCGAACAGCTGCATTCCCATCGGCAGCCCTTGTGCTCCAAAACCGACAGGCGCACCCAGACAGGGCAACCCCAAAAGGCTGACGGGTGTCACGACCTGCATCCAGCGATGGTAGGTATCCATCCCCTGCCCCTTGATTTCGGTTGGGTACGGCGTTTCAAGTTCGAACGGCCAGACCGGCGCTGCGGGCAACACCAAGGCGTCATAGTCTTCGAAAAGCTCCACCGCCCGCTTGTGCCAGTCAGACCGGTTCACACTGGCCCGGTGCACATCCATCGCGCTGAGCGCCAGGCCGCGCTCCAACTCCCATTGCGCGGTATCTTTGAGTGATGATTTCTTCTTGGCCAAAGGCTCCAACCCTGCGGCCACTGACCAGGAGCGCAGAGTAATCCAACTGTCCCAGATCAGGTCCGCGTCAAACGGTGGTGCAAGCGCCTCAACGCGCGCACCGCGTTCTTCGAAAACGTGCAACGCATCGCGGCATAGCGCGAGGATACCCTCTTCGCACGGAAACGCCCCGCCCCAGTCGCCCAACCAGCCTATGCGCATCCCTGTCAGATCAGCCGCTTGAACGGGCGACACGCGCTCGACCTCTGTGCTTAATGGCATCCTTGGATCGGGGCCGGATATGACGTCAAGCAATAGCCCGATGTCTTCAGGGCTGCGCGCCATAGGCCCCAGAGTTGAAAGCTGATGCAGATAACCGTCCCCCACTGGCTCAGACGGAACGCGCCCCCAACTTGGCCTGAACCCGTATACGTTGTTCCATGCGGCCGGGTTGCGCAGGCTGCCCATCATGTCCGAGCCGTCCGCCAGCGCCAGCATTCCCGTCGCCAACGCCACTGCTGCACCGCCCGACGAACCTCCACAGGTTTTCGTGGGATCATAAGGGTTGCGTGTTGCACCATAGACAGGATTGAACGTGTGCGAACCCAGTCCGAATTCCGGCGTGTTGGTCTTACCGATCAGAATTGCCCCAGCAGCCCTTAGCCGGGCGGCCAGCAGATCGTCAGTTTGCGGCACATGATCCTTGAACAATGGCGAACCCTGCGTCGAAGTGATCCCTGCCACATTTACCAGATCTTTCACCGCTATCGGCAACCCGTGCAGCGCGCCGCGAGGTGACGCGGCATCCGCCGCCCGCGCCTCGGCCATCAAAGCGTCTTCATCCCGCAGCGCGACAATCGCGTTTACCTCACCGTTCACCTGGGCGATCCGATCCAGCGTCGCGCGCATCAGTTCTGCAGCTGAAAGCTGTCGGCGGGACAAGGCGTCAAGAATGTCCGTCGCGGATGCTCTGGTCAAATCCATGCGGGTTGGTCCTTTGGCTGCTCGTCATCAGCCTAGCGACGTGCTCGGACCATTTAAAGCCACTGTTTAAATGTATCTTTTTAGAATTTCGCGAAGAAGAGCGGCGCAAGAGAGCGCATCATCTGATCCTGAGGTCGATCCGCACATTGCTATTGCGGCCCAGCACATTCTTCAGACCAAAGACGATCATCACCAGACTAAGCACCAGCCACAACCCGCCCCACATCATGGTGGTTCCGCCGAATTCTTCAGCCAGCATATATGCATCTGATCGCAATCCCGCGCGTCGGATCGTGTCATCGAAAATGTCAAACGGAACGTAGATCATGCTGGTCAGCCCGATGACCCGTAGAATCAGATCACACAGGTTGCGGTTCAGGAACCACGCGGTGGCCAGCATCACCGCTCCACAGCCCGCGCTGAACGCCATGGCAAACGGTTCCCGGATATACAGGAGCGCAACAATCAGCATGACTCCCCCAAAGAGACCAAGCGCAGCCCGATCGGCATTGGTGCGCAGGGCGATCATCAGCAGGCCCATCCCAAGCATCAAGGACCCAAGATATCCCGCTGACAGACTGACAAACCGATTGCCTCCTCGGCCAATAACCAGGCCACCTTGTTGTGGAGAGACCGAGAAACTTTCAACCGAACCACCGGTCAGGATAATGGCACCGGCATGCGAAAGCTCATGCAGGAACACAACCAGGATTTTCAACGGAAGCACCAGCATCGTGTTCCAGAACACAAACACCAACGCGACAATTGCGATCAATTGCCAGTGGCCTTTGATCAGGTTCACAGCCGAGGTCAGGGACTGCCGCAATTAGCCGTCGCCCTGTGCCTCGGACCGGCTTTTGCCCGAGACATTCAGGGCCAGTGTCGCCGCCATGAAACCATCCAGATCACCATCCAGCACACCCTTGGTGTCCGATGTCTCGTGATTGGTCCGCAAGTCTTTGACCATCTGATAGGGCTGCAGCACGTAAGACCGGATCTGGTTGCCCCAGCCTGCATCACCCTTTGCTTCGTGGGCGGCGTTGATCTCGGCGTTTCTGCGATCCAGCTCTTGCTGGTACAGCCGGGACTTGAGCGCCTTCATGGCAATATCTCGGTTCTGGTGTTGCGATTTCTCGGAACTGGTCACCACGATTCCGGTTGGAATATGCGTGATCCGAACGGCCGAGTCCGTCGTGTTCACGTGCTGACCGCCCGCGCCGGACGAGCGATAGGTGTCGACGCGGATATCGGCCGGGTTCACCTCAATCTCTATATTGTCATCCACCACAGGATAAACCCAGACCGAACTGAACGAGGTATGACGCTTGGCCGCCGAGTCGAACGGAGAGATACGCACCAGACGGTGCACGCCACTTTCCGATTTCAACCAGCCATAGGCGTTGTGGCCAGTTATCTTGTAGGCGGCGGACTTGATCCCCGCCTCTTCCCCCGCTGTCTCGGATTGCAGTTCGACCGTATAGCCCTTTTTCTCGGCCCAGCGGACATACATCCGCGCCAGCATCGAGGCCCAGTCGCAGCTTTCCGTACCGCCCGCGCCCGAGTTGATCTCAAGGAAGGTATCATTGCCGTCCGCCTCGCCATCAAGCAGCGCCTCAAGCTCTTTCTTTGCGGCCTTGGTCTTCAGCTTTTTGATCGCTTCTTCGGCGTCGGTCACGACCTCTTCGTCCTCTTCCATCTCGCCCAGTTCGATCAGCTCAATATTGTCGCTGAGATCGGTCTTGATGGATTCGTAGGTCTCGATGGCATCGACCAGCAACTGCCGTTCGCGCATCAATTTCTGCGCGTTCTCGGGATTGTCCCACAGGTTCGGATCTTCAACACGCGCGTTGAATTCCTCCAACCGGTGCGGCGCTGTTTCATAGTCCATGCGCTGCGCCAGCAGCTCCAGCGACTTTTCGATTTCCGCCACAATATTCTGGGTTTCGGCGCGCATGGTCAGGTCCCAACTTGCTCAATCAGGTGTGCGTGATAGCAAGAGGTGCGAGGCACCACAAGACGACTGAGCCGGGAAACTTGGGCGGATCAGTAAAGCCCGCCGCCCTGCAGATCGCCCTGGCTGGCATTGGGGCCAACCGTGATCGTATCCCCGGTTGAGGTGGTCACCTGACGGCCCGAACTTGCCTCTTCAAACAACGGCAGGTCAGATCCCATCGCGAAGCCACCGTCATAGACGCGATCGATAAAACCATCCACGCCATCACGGAAATACTCGGCGACCACATATTCTCCACTCGCGTCTTCTGGCAGGCGCGCGCCGCTGAACCGGTCAATCTTGATGAAATGGCCACCCGGAGGCACCTCGAACGGGCCACCGCCGTATTTCTCGACTGCTTTTTCCATAAAGCTTTGGAACACAGGACCGCACAAGGTGCCGCCGTAGGCCCCCCGGCCCATCGGGCGCGGGCGGTCATAACCGATGTAGCAACCGGCCACGATATTTGAGGTGAAACCGATGAACCACGCATCCTTGGATTCGTTCGTGGTGCCGGTCTTGCCCGCTGTGGGCACGGGCAGGTTCACAACACGTGATGCAGTGCCGCGATCAACCACGCCCTTCATCATCGACGTCAACTGGTAGGCGGTGATGGCATCCATGACCTGGCTGCGATCGGTGAGGATCGTGGGCGATTCATCAGGCTCAAGCCAGCTAGAGTTACAATCGACGCACTGGCGATCGTCATGGCGATAGATGGTCTTGCCAAACCGGTCCTGAATACGGTCGACCAACGTTGGTTCGACCCGTTCACCACCATTGGCGAACATCGCATAAGCAGCAACCATCTTATACAGCGTCGTCTCTTCTGACCCCAGCGAGTTCGCAAGGAACGCCCCCATCCGATCATAGACGCCAAACCGCTCGGCATAGCCCGCAACAACGGGCATGGTGACTTCTTGCGCCAGACGGATGGTCATCAAGTTCCGCGACTGTTCGATCCCGGTACGCAACGGGGTCGGACCATAAAACTTGTTCGTCGAGTTTTTGGGACGCCACAGGCCCTGCGGTGTATTCACCTCGATCGGCGCATCCACAACGATCGTCGCGGGGCTGTATCCGCTATCCAGAGCAGCGGCATAAACGAATGGCTTGAAGCTGGACCCGGGCTGGCGCTGCGCCTGAGTGGCGCGGTTGAACACGGTGTCCTGATACGAGAACCCACCCTGCATCGCCAGAACACGGCCCGAATTCACGTCCATCGCGACAAAGCCGCCCTGCACTTCTGGCACCTGACGGGCAGACCACTGCCCCTCTTCGCCAGCCATTACCAGAATGACATCGCCGCGTTTGAAATTGTCCTGGAAATTGCCCTGCATCCACTTGATGTCTTCGCGCGGGATTGTGCCATCTGCTGGGCCATCTTCGATCCCGACGGTCAGGGATTGGTCGGCCACGTTCAGAACAACGGCAGGATACCACTGCGTCGGCAGCACCACGTCGCGGGGGATTTCCATGATCGCCAGCGCCTCGCGCCACTGTGCTTCATCCGCCAGCTTCTCCTCGGCGATGACCTCGCCTGTGCCGCGCCACCGCCCGCGAGAGCGGTCGTATTTCTGCAGCGCCGTTCGCAGGGCTTTCGCCGCTTCGACCTGCATTTCCTCATCCACCGAGGCGCGTACGGTGAAA
Source organism: Ruegeria sp. SCSIO 43209 (assembly GCF_019904295.1). Classification (NCBI taxonomy): domain Bacteria; kingdom Pseudomonadati; phylum Pseudomonadota; class Alphaproteobacteria; order Rhodobacterales; family Roseobacteraceae; genus Ruegeria; species Ruegeria sp. SCSIO 43209. Next base: position 1,030,947 of record NZ_CP065359.1, on the reverse strand, counting down.
CCGCCAGTGAAGAACTCACCCTCGCCAAAATCCTCGCTCAACTGGCGACGGATTTCGTCGGTGAAATAGTCACGCGGCGGCAGTGCAGTGCGGAAGCTTTCAAAATCCCCGTTCTGAACCGAACGCAAAGGCATCTCGACTTCGGTCTCATAGGTGGCCTGATCGATATAGCCGTTCTGCTGCATCTCGCGCAGCACATAGTTGCGGCGGTTCAGCAAACGTTCTTTCTGCCGCACAGGATGGTAGTCCGATGGTGCCTTGGGCATCGCCGCCAGCATCGCGGCTTCATGCGGGGTCAGTTCCTGCAGAGTTTTGTTGAAATAGGTCTGCGCAGCAGCGGTCACACCATAAGAGTTCTGACCCAGAAAGATCTCGTTCATATACAGCTCGAGGATCTGTTCCTTGTCCAAGGTATCCTCAAGCCGGGTGGCGAGGATAATTTCCTTGATCTTGCGCTCGGCCCGGCGATCACCGGACAAAAGGAAGTTCTTCATCACCTGCTGCGTGATGGTTGAAGCACCACGAACGGTTTCGCCTTTAGTGCGCACTGCCTCGACCCCGGCAGCAATGATCCCACGCGGGTCATAACCCTGATGAGTATAGAAGTTTTTATCTTCCGCCGAGATAAAGGCCTGTTTTACCAGATCGGGAATTTCCTCGGACGGCGTAAACAGGCGACGCTCCTGCGCAAATTCGTCGATCAGCTGGCCCTCACCCGAGTAAATCCGGCTGATCGTCGGTGGTTTGTATTGTGCCAATGATTCATGACTGGGCAGGTCTCGGCCATACATCCAGAACACCGCGCCAACGACCAGCGCGGCCATAAAAATACCTAAGGTCACGAGACTGAAAATTGCCCCGAAGAACGAAAGAATAAACCGGATCACGTTACTGCCTTTTACTCGCGATGACGCCTATATAGTGTCGCCCCCGCGCAGGGTCAAAACACGAAAGGCTACAATGGCTGTTTTGCGCCGCTGCGTCATTGTCCGATCAGAGATCGCTTCACCAGATCGTCCCGACGCCAGTTCTCAAGCCCCTGCACAAGCCCATGCGCCATGGATGCGCGCCAGTTTGGATCAGAGATGTTCTTGAAATCGCGCGGGCTGGACAAAAAACCCAACTCAACCAGAACCGATGGGATATCGGCTGCCTTCAACACCGAAAACGACGAAGAACGTAGCGGACGACGATTCATCGGGCCTCCCTGCTGCGTCATTCCATCCACCAGCGAGCGCGCCAGTGCGCTACTGCGTGGCACAGTCTCTTGCCGAGCCAGATCCAGCAACACATCAGCGACCTGATCGTCTGCACCGCTGAGATCAATACCTGCGATCAAATCACTCCGGTCATGCCGTTCGGCCAGCTTTTGACTGGCAACGTCTGAAGCTTCCTCTGAAAGAGTGTACACGACCGACCCATGCGCCAGCCCTTCGGAAAGCGAATCCGCATGCAGTGAGATAAACACGTCGGCCCCGGCCTGATGTGCCAGCGAGATACGGCGTTCGAGCGAGACGAATTGATCGTCAACACGCGTCATCACCACTTCGAAACCGCCGGTACGCAGCAGCGCCTCTCGCAGCTCTCGCGCGAAGGTCAGCATCAGTGTTTTCTCATTTGTATCAGCGAATTCTGCCCCGGGATCAATGCCGCCATGCCCGGGATCCAGCATGACCCGTACCGCCCGCACACCGTCGCGCCGTGGCAGTGCCGGTGTCACTGCGGGTTCCGGCAAATCCCAGCCGGGCTGACGCGGGGCACCTGCGCTGGCTGCAAAACTGTCAAAATCAGTGCCTTTTAGGTGCAGCGATAGTTGAGCAGTGCCCGTCGCCTGATCAACCCGCAGATCAGCTGTTTCCACCGCCAGCGGAGCGCCCAGCTCCAACACCAGACGCGACCAACCGGGCACGTACGCCCCGAATTGAACACCGCTGATCCGGCTGGTTTGCAGGAAGGTCTCGCGGTTCAGGCCAGACCAGTCGACCTCTTGAAAATCCAGCACCACGCGGTATGGATCGCGCAGTGTGAACACGCGGTATGGCACGCCTTGAGTCAGCCCAAGTTCGACCCTTACGCCGGTATTGCCATCATCGACGATGCCGCTCTGGTCCGGAAGGACGCGTGCAAGCGCGCTAAAGTCTTGCGCGACAGCAGCACCAGTCAGCGCCCAGATCAGGGCGATTGCGTAGAAAATCCTGCTCATGCCCTCAAGTTATCCCGAGATCGTTTGAGGCAGAGCCTATCGCATGACGCCGCCTTTGTGAACGCTTTAGGCCGATTGCGGGATCGCACCCCGCTTGGCCATAAAAAGTTGTAGCCGATCCAGCCCTTCCTGAATGTCTTCGGTCGATCGCGCATAGGAAAATCGCAGCGTCGTATGCCCGCGCACCGGATCGAAATCCAGCCCCGGCGTCACGGCAACCCCGGCTTTGTCGAGAATCTCGGCTGCAAATGCCCGGCTGTCATCGGTCAAGTCTGAGACATCCGCGTAAACATAAAACGCCCCATCCGGCGGTGCGATACTGGTAAAACCGGCCTTGGGCAACCCATCCAACATCAACAGACGATTGCGGCGGTATACATCCAGATTTGCCTGCAATTCGTCGTCACAATCTATAGCTGCCAATGCGGCCACCTGACTGGCGTGAGGCGCGCAGATGAACATGTTCTGGGCAATCCGCTCAACCACGCGCACCTGATCTTCGGGCACAACCATCCAGCCAACGCGCCAGCCGGTCATCGAAAAATATTTAGAGAATGAGTTGATCACATAGCACTCATCCGTCAGCTCCAGCGCAGTGACGGCTTTGGCCTCGTATTCCAGCCCGTGATAAATCTCGTCACTGATGAACGATGCACCCTGCCCGTGCGCCGCATCGATCAGCGCCTGCATCGCCTTGTGATCCAGCATTGTTCCAGTCGGGTTGGCAGGCGAGGCAACCATCAATCCCTGCAAATCAAGCCCCGTGAAATCGGCGGGCACCGGCTGTAGCCGGTTTTCCGGTGCTGTCGGCAAGTCTACCGGCACCAAACCCAAGGCTTTCAGGATTTGCCGATAAGAGGGATATCCCGGGGCACCAATCCCCACCCGATCACCGCTGTCGAACAGAGCGGTAAAGGCGAGCAAAAACCCGCCCGATGATCCCGGTGTGATGACCACCCGTTCTGGATTGAGATCAACGCCATACCATTCGCCATACATCTGCGCGATCCGCTGACGAAGAGCGGGCAAACCCAAAGCCACCGTATACCCAAGCGGCCCTTGTTCCATGGCCTTCGCCAATGCTTCGGTTGCCCCTTTGGGTGCGCCGGTCCCCGGTTGACCTACTTCCATGTGAACGACATGCCGCCCGGCTTCTTCCGCCTTGCGCGCGGCCTCCATCACGTCCATCACGATGAAGGGATTGACCCCGGAACGGGTTGAGTTTCTCATGGCCATCTCCCATGTTGCAGCCATGGCTTTTGAACGCTTATCCCGGCTGGCGTCAATCCCGGCCGTGTTGCTGCTGGCAGTGACATGGTCGATCAGCGCCATGCAGGCCAGCGCGCAAAGCCTTATCCGCGATCCCGACATTGAACACGGGCTGCAAGAGCTTGCCTTTCCGATCCTGCGGGCCGCTGGCCTGAACACCAACCGGGTGCGCGTACTGATCGTCAATGATGGTACGTTCAATGCCTTCGTGATCGATTACAACACGATCTATATCAACTATGGCTTGATCCTGAGCGTCGATACGCCCGAGATGCTGCAAGCGGTGATCGCACACGAGGCCGCGCACATCGCCAACGGCCACTTGGCCAGACGCTCAGAGAACCTGCGCGCGGCACAACGTAACGCGCAGCTTGGGACACTTTTAGCGCTTGCAGCCGCAGCCGCAGGTGGCGGAGAAGCTGCTGCAGGAATTGCAGCGGGCACACAAGCCTCGGCGCTGCGCAGCTTTCTGGGCCATACGCGGGCTGAAGAAGCCTCGGCGGATCGAAGTGCTGCCAGCTATTTGCGTTGGGCGGGAGTATCTCCGCGCGGGATGGTCAACCTGCACCGTAAGTTCGCGGGGCAAGAGCTGTTGAACCCCGTCAATCAAGACCCCTACATGCGCTCACACCCTACCAGCCGCGAACGTTTGCGCGCCGCCGAGGCCTTTCTGAACGAATTCGGCGACAAGGCAGAGCAAAACGCAAATGCCGATTACTGGTTCGCGCGGATCAAAGGTAAGTTGTCAGCCTTTCTTCGATCCCCGACCTGGACCATGCGTCGCGCGGGCGAAGAAAAAGATCGTGACATACGCCTGATGCGCGAGGCATCGGCCCATCATCAAAATCGCGATCTCGCCCGTGCCCGCGCCGCAATCAATGGTGCGCTTGAGATTCGCCCTGACGATCCGTTTTTTTATGAATTGAAGGGCCAGATTCTATTGGAGAACCGGCGCGTGCCCGAAGCTGTGGATGCCTACGGTGCAGCCGTTGATATGGCGCCCAACAATGCCCTGATCCTCGCCGGTTACGGACGTGCTTTGCTGGCGGATGGCAAGACGAAGAAAGCCCTGCAAGTGCTTGAAAAGGCGCGCGCACGCGACTATCGCAATGCCCGGCTGATGCAGGATCTGGGTTCTGCCTATTCGCAGGTGGGCAACAACGGAATGGCGTCTGCGGTGACTGCAGAACGCTATGCGCTGCAGGGCCGACTTGATGATGCGGGCATACATGCTAAACGGGCTGTTGCACAGCTCCCCGAAGGCTCTCCGGGTTGGCAAAGGGCACAGGATGTGTTGATTGCCTCGGAGCGCGCAAAGAAGAAGAAAAAGAGGAAACGGAAATGATCCTGAGACATGCTGCACCGGCCCTATTGGGTCTTTCCCTGATCACTGGTCCTGCGCAGGCGCTGGAATTGAACGCGATGAGCGACGCCGAGAAGGCCGAGTTTGGCGCACAAGTGCGCGAATACCTTCTGGAAAACCCCGAAGTGATCCTCGAGGCGATCAATATCCTTGAGGAACGCAATGCCGTTGCCGAGGCTCAGGCTGACAAGGAGCTCGTTGCGGCCAACGCTGACGAGCTTTTTAATGACGGTTACAGCTGGGTCGGTGGCAATCCGGACGGCGATATTACTCTGGTCGAGTTCATGGACTACCGTTGCGGTTACTGCCGGCGCGCCGTGCCCGAAGTGGCCACCCTGCTGGCCGAGGACGGCAATATCCGTCTTGTGATTAAGGAATTGCCGATCCTGGGCGATGCCTCTGTAGCGTCATCCCGCTTTGCCATCGCAACAAAACAGGTGGCGGGAGACGATGCCTATAAGCAGGTGCATGACGCTCTGCTGGAATTCAGCGGCGAGCCCTCCGAGGTGACCCTGCGCCGGATTTCAGATGGGCTGGGTCTGGACAGCGACGCGATCATCGCGGCAATGAACAGCGATGAGGTCACCGAAGAAATCGCAAAAACCCGCGATCTGGCGCAAAAGCTGCGGATTTCAGGCACACCGTCCTTTGTTCTGGGCACCGAAATGATGCGCGGGTACCTGCCCGCAGACCAAATGCTCCAGATCGCAAATGGTGTTCGGGCAGAACAGGGTTAAGTCATCACTGTGGGTTTCCAGCATGGATCGACGGAACCTCTTACTCACTGGAGGTGCGCTGAGTTTTATGGGCCTGTCTAAGCAAGCCCTCGCTCAGCGCACCTCAAACTTCTTTGTACCGGCGGAAGAAGCGCCCCACGAACGCACATTTATGCAATGGCCGGTCAGCCGCAAAGTTTACCGTGACCAGATCTTTCTGGATATGGTGCAACAAACCATCGCGGAAATCGCGAACGCCATTTCCGCCTTTGAACCCGTGACGATGCTTGCGGCGGGAAAGCACCATGCGGATGCACGTCAAAAACTTTCCTCATCAGTCGAGCTCTGGGATGTTCCAACCGAAGATTTGTGGTGCCGCGACGCAGGTCCAATCTTCGTGATCGACAATCGAGGCGGGATTGCGGTCACTCGTATCCAGTTCAATGGCTGGGGTCGGAAACAGGTGCACAAACACGATGCGCGGATCGCTGCCAAGGTTGCCGACCATCTCGGTCTGCCCCTGCTTCCGACCGGCTTGAAAGGCGAGGCCGGCGGTGTAGAACAAGACGGTCATGGGTTGATCATGGCCCATGAAAGCTCGTGGGTGAATGAGAACCGCAATCCAGACCTGTCACGCAATGAAATTGAATCTCGATTACTGGCTGCATATGGGGCCGACCGCATGGTCTGGTCTGATGGGGTCTGGGGCGAGGATATCACCGATTACCACATCGACAGTCTGGCGCGCTTCACCGGCCCTGGGCGCGTTTTGATCAACCTGCCAGACGAGCCGGATGTGGATGATCCGTTTCATGTCGCGGCCCTTGATACTCATGACCGTCTCGTCGCCGAAGGATTGCAGGTTGAGGTGATCCCTGAACCCAATAGGCGCCGAGTTAACGATCCCGAATTCGTGGCGTCTTATGCGAATTACTATATTTGTAATGGCGGCATCGTGATGGCCCAGTTTGGAGACCGCGAAACCGATGAGATTGCACAGATGGCCCTAGCTCGTCACTACCCCGGGCGCGAGATCATTGCATTGAATGTCGACGTATTGGGCGAGCTGGGCGGCGGCATTCACTGCGCAACACAGCAAATGCCTGTTGCATAGGCCTTGTTACTCAGCAGCTTCAGCTGCCGCATCCAGCTCTGCTGCCTTCTTTTCGACCTCTTCAACGATGTGATCAATCATCTGGTCGTTTGACATCTTGTGGCTGGCTTTGCCTGCCAGATAGACCATGCCCGAGCCTGCCCCGCCACCGGTGAAACCGACATCGGTCATCAGCGCCTCACCCGGACCGTTCACGACACAGCCGATGATCGACAGGCTCATGGGTGTCTTGATGTGTTCCAAGCGATGCTCCAACGCCTCAACCGTTTTGATTACGTCAAAACCCTGTCGCGCGCAGGAGGGGCATGAGATGATGTTCACGCCGCGATGGCGCAGGCCCAGAGATTTCAGGATCTCATAGCCGACCTTGACCTCTTCCACCGGATCAGCAGACAGGCTGACGCGGATCGTGTCGCCAATGCCCATCCACAGCAGATTGCCCAGACCGATGGCCGATTTGATGGTGCCGCTGACCAGCCCTCCGGCCTCGGTGATGCCCAGATGGATGGGCGCATCCGTCGCCTCGGCAATGCCCTGATAAGCCGCCGCTGACAGGAATACGTCGCTGGCCTTCACACTGATCTTGAAATTGTGAAAGTCGTTGTCTTCGAGAATACGGATATGCTCCAACCCGCTCTCGACCATCGCTTCGGGGCACGGCTCGCCGTATTTCTCAAGCAGGTGCTTTTCCAGGCTCCCTGCGTTCACCCCGATCCGGATCGAGCAATTGTGGTCTCGCGCGGCTTTGATGACCTCTTTCACCCGTTTTTCATCGCCGATATTGCCCGGATTGATCCGTAGACAGGCCGCACCGGCCTCGGCGGATTCGATTCCGCGACGGTAGTGGAAATGAATATCAGCCACGATAGGAACAGGGCTTTCGCGCACGATCTCTTTCAGCGCTTTTGACGAGGCCTCATCCGGGACCGAGACCCGCACGATATCCGCCCCCGCCTCTGCTGCCGCCTGCACCTGTGCCACGGTCGCAGCCACATCGGTGGTCAGCGTGTTGGTCATGGTCTGCACGGCAATCGGTGCGTCACCTCCGACGGGCACATTGCCAACCATGATCTGGCGGGATTTGCGGCGATAGATATTGCGCCAAGGGCGCACGTGATTGAGCGACATGAGGATCGATCCGGATCAGCCTGAATTGACCCTTAGATAGTTCGCCATCCCTTGGGGAGCAATGCCAAGATCACTCGGCGGGCGCTTCTGCCGCCTCGGTCTGCAACTCGGCCACCAGTTGCTTGAGTGCGCTGTTCTGATCGGCCTCAAGATCGGCAACTGCGAAGGTTTCTGCAACGGCATCCTTTGACAGAACAACACCTTTGGCCACCGTGCCCGGCGCGCCCACAGGACCAAAATGTTCGCCATTCATCGAGAAATAGACCGACCCCGCGGCTCCTGCTCGCAGTTGCGGGGGTTCCTCGGTGAGCGGCACTTCAAACGTGCTGCCCTGCTCAACGGTACCCAGAGTTCCTTCGAAAATCACGCTGCCATCGGCTGCCGTGACACGCATCCAAGCAGGGTTCACGGCCACGATCTTCAGCGTCGTATCCAGCTTTTCAACCACTTGAGGCAAGGCCGGGCGTTCAACCGTATGAACTTCGGTCACCTTGATCTGCGGAGGTTCGGGCGCGCGGAACGTTCCGACATTGCGCGGATCAAGGGTGGAAATCGGCGCATCCCGCGCCACCAGCACCGGCACATCAAGTGCCTGCGGACGATACAGACGATCCAGCGCTTCAGAGCTTGGCACCTCGGCGCTGGCCAGTTCCGTTGCCTCGGGCCGGGCCTGTGCGGCATCCAGCGGGTCAAGGTCTGTAAGCACGACGGGGGCCTGCTCAACCGGGCTGACCTGCACCTGCTGAATGCGGTTCAGAACCGACCAGCCCCCATAACCGATGCCGCCAATGACGGCCAACAGCACCAGCGTCGATCCAATAGCACGCGGTTCAATCTGGCTGACTACGGATTCGCGGCCCGGTATATAAGGCGTACTGGGCGAGACAAACGGATCACGTCCCATCGGCCCGCGTGAGGGCAAACCACCTTGCGCTTTTTTGACCACCGACGCCTCGGCTGACATGCCATGCGCAACCTCGAAACCGCTTTCCTGACAGAAGGTCGCAAAAGTCTCATCGGGGTTCATGCCCAGATAGCGGGCATATGAACGCACATACCCGGCGATGAAGCCGGGTGTGTCAAAGGCATCGGGATCTGCATTTTCGATGGCGGCGATGTAGTTGGCTTTGATTCGCAGTTCACGCTGCACATCCAGAAGCGACTTGCCCATCGTTGCACGTTCGCCGCGCATGACATCGCCAAGCCGTACCTCATAGTCATCAAAACCCTTGGGTCTGACGTCCATGTCTTCTTCGGAATCGCGCTGTGATCTGCGCCCAATCATTCCTGCTGCCCCATCTTTGCCTGTCGCGTGTTACGCGCAAACGTCGAATCGCCCCTATAACGATTCGTCCGCTTCTTTTGTTAGCGTAAGCTTAACACGCAGCAAACTCGTTGCACACTTTAGCGTGAGGTTATCCAGCAAGTTCGGCGCGATTTAGCGCACAATGTGACCAAAGTTCGTCCATTGCCTGCACCAGACGGTTCATTTCGTCGGGTCCATGCACCGGAGATGGCGTAAACCGCAGACGTTCGGTGCCGCGCGGAACGGTCGGGAAATTGATTGGCTGCACATAGATACCATAGTCATCCAGCAGCATATCGCTCAACTTCTTGGTGTGGACTGGGTTGCCAACGATCACCGGCACAATGTGGCTGCCGTGATCAATCAGAGGCATGCCAAGCCCTTTCAGCCTCAGCTTAAGAATGCTGGCCTGGGTCTGGTGCTGCTCGCGCAGTTCAGGCGCGCGCTTGAGATAGGCCACCGAGGCTGCCGCCCCTGCCGCAACCGCAGGAGGCAGCGAGGTAGTGAAGATGAAGCCCGGCGCATAGGACCGGATGGCATCGCACATCTTAGCGCTGGCGGCGATATAACCACCCATGACACCGTAGGCTTTGGCCAGCGTTCCGTTGATGATGTCAATGCGATGCGCCAACCGATCACGCTCGGTTACGCCCCCGCCGCGGGGGCCGTACATGCCAACCGCGTGAACCTCATCAATATAGGTCAAAGCACCGAATTCATCGGCCAGATCGCAAATCTCTTCAATGGGTCCGAAATCGCCATCCATCGAATAGACCGACTCAAACGCGATCAGCTTGGGGGCTGCAGGGTCATCAGCCTCAAGCAACTCACGCAGATGTGCCACGTCATTGTGGCGGAAGATGCGTTTGGCACCCCCGTTGCGGCGCACGCCTTCGATCATCGACGCATGGTTCAGTGCATCGGAATATATAATCAGGCCGGGGAACAATTTTGGCAGAGTGCTGAGTGTCGCGTCATTGGCGATATAGGCACTGGTGAATAGCAGTGCGGCTTCTTTGCCGTGCAAGTCCGCCAATTCAGCTTCCAGCCGTTTGTGATAGACTGTCGTGCCTGAAATGTTGCGCGTCCCGCCCGAGCCTGCGCCTGCGGCCTCCACCGCCTCGTGCATGGCCTCCAAAACAACAGGATTCTGACCCATGCCCAAATAATCATTGCCACACCACACGGTGATGTTCTGCTGCGAACCATCGGGACAAGTCCGTACCGCATGCGGAAAATGACCGTTCCGACGTTCAATATCGATAAAGGTCCGATAACGTCCTTCGTCATGCAGCCTGGCAATCGCTGTATCGAGCTGAGCAGTATAGTCCAACGGACCCTCCTTGGATGCCCGGTTATTATAGCCCCGGGCGACTTTTTTCGCCACTTCACAAGCCGGGCTGGAAGTATGGCGTCGCGTTCATCTGTCCAACTGGCCTACAGCCGAACAGCCGAACCCAACTTTGATTTGCATCAAATAACGCCAAACGCCTAAACCGACAAGCAAAGTTACGACCACAAGACGCGAGGAAACGCCGCAGGCCTTTCCCCCAGATCCAGCACAGAAACCTGCTGGACGGTACCGCCCATGCTGATAGGCTCTGTCCAATTTCAAGACCTTCCCAGGAGACCCCTATGTCGCTTGACGCTGTACTGAGCCGGATCGATACCGATCTGACCACCTCCATCGACCGCCTGATGGAGTTTCTGCGCATTCCCTCCATCTCGACTGACCCGGCCTTCAAGGACCAAGTCGACCAGGCTGCCGATTGGCTGGTGGCGGATCTGAAAAGTATCGGTATTGCAGCCGAAAAGCGCGAAACTCCGGGACATCCCATGGTCGTTGGCCATGTCGGTGAGGACAGCGGTGGGCCGCATGTTCTGTTCTATGGACACTATGATGTGCAACCTGTCGATCCGCTGGAGCTGTGGACACGCGATCCTTTCGATCCGGCTTTGGAAGACACTCCACACGGACAGGTGATACGCGGGCGCGGCGCTTCTGACGACAAAGGCCAACTGATGACCTTCGTCGAGGCCTGCCGCGCCTGGAAAGCAGTGCATGGCACCCTGCCCTGCCGCATCACGTTTTTCTTCGAAGGTGAGGAAGAATCCGGGTCGCCCTCACTCGTGCCATTTCTCAAAGCAAACAAATCCGAGCTTCAGGCGGATCTCGCGCTGGTCTGTGATACTTCGATGGTGTCGCGGGGGGTGCCTTCGATAGCGTCGCAATTGCGCGGCATGCTCAAGGATGAATTCACAATCATCGGTCCCCGCATCGACCTGCATTCGGGCCACTATGGCGGGCCGGGTCTGAACCCGCTGCGGGAACTGTCGTGCATCGTCGCATCCTTCTATGATGAAGAAACCGGCCGCGTCGCGGTCGAAGGTTTTTACGAAGGCGTACACGAAGTCCCGGCCGAGCAGTTGCGCCAATGGGAGAATTGCGGGTTTGATGAAGCGGAATACCTGAATTCGGTTGGCTATACCGAGCCGCACGGTGAAACAGGCTATTCCACGCTGGAACAACAATGGGCGCGACCCACACTCGAAGTGAATGGCCTTTGGGGAGGTTACAACGGCGCGGGCTCCAAGACCGTTATCCCGTCCGAGGCACATTGCAAGATCACCTGCCGCCTGGTCGGCGACATGGACCCGGATGCGCTCCGCAAAAGGATCCGCAAACATGTCGAAGAGCGCCTGTCTACGGATGCAAAAGTGGTCTGGGACAGTGATCTCGAAGGCTCTCCTGCTTCGGTGATGAACCTTAGCCGCCCAGAATTCGAAGCGGCCCGCAGAGCACTTTCGGACGAGTGGAATCGCGAGGCCGTTTTCACCGGGATGGGCGGATCAATCCCGGTGGTTGGATATTTCAATACAGTGTTGGGGCTGGATTCGATGCTGGTTGGGTATGCCAATGACGATGATGCCATCCACTCGCCGAACGAGAAATACGACGTCAAAAGCTTCCACAAAGGCATCCGCTCGTGGGCCCGTATATTGGAAGCAATAAATAAATGAGGATCCTTTGCGAGGCTCTGCCTCGCGCTCCGAGGTATTTTCGGCCAGATGAAGTACGGATCCCCTGCTTCATCTGGCTATAAGTATCTCGGGGGAGTCGCGGCTTGCCGCGGCGGGGGCAGAGCCCCCTGGCCTTACATGTGGATCACGCGTCCATAGGCATCCAGCACGCTTTCATGCATCATTTCAGACAGCGTCGGATGCGGGAAGACGGTGTTCATCAGGTCTTCTTCAGTGGTTTCCAACTGGCGACCGACCACATAGCCCTGAATAAGCTCTGTGACTTCGGCACCGATCATGTGTGCTCCGAGCAATTCCCCGGTCTTGGCATCGAAGACGGTCTTGATCAGTCCCTCGGGCTCACCAAGCGCGATGGCCTTGCCGTTGCCGATGAACGGGAAGCGTCCGACCTTGATGTCATAACCCAGCTCTTTGGCCTTGGCTTCGCTATATCCAACCGAAGCGACCTGAGGCTGGCAATAGGTGCAGCCCGCGATGCTTTCAGGCTTCACCGGATGTGCGTGTTTGCCCGCGATCAGCTCAGCTACCATCACGCCTTCGTGGCTGGCTTTGTGTGCCAGCCAGGGCGCCCCGGCGATATCACCTATAGCGTAAAGCCCGTCTACCCCAGTGCGGCAGTATTCATCGGTGACCACGTGCGTGCGGTCGATCTTCACACCCAAGGCTTCAAGCCCGAGGTTTTCCACATTACCGACGATGCCCACGGCCGAGATCACCGTGTCAAAATCGTGTTTCTCAACCTTGCCTTTCACCTCGATATGCGCAGTCACCTTGCCCTTGGCGCGGTCCAATTGTTTAACCATCGCCTTTTCCATGATGGTCATGCCCTGCTTGGTGAAAGCTTTCTTGGCAAATGCACTGATCTCGGCATCTTCTACAGGCAGCACTCGATCCATCACCTCGACCACGGTCGTGTCCGCGCCCAAAGTGTTATAGAAGCTGGCGAATTCGATCCCGATCGCACCCGAGCCGATGACCAGCAGTTTCTTGGGCATCCGCGGCGGTTGCAGCGCGTGTTTATACGTCCAGACCAGATCGCCATCCGCTTCAAGGCCCGGCAGTTCGCGCGCCCGGGCACCGGTGGCCAGAACGATATTCTTCGCGGTTAGGTCTTCCGTGCCTTTGTCTGTTTTGACGCTGACCTTGCCCTTGGCGGGGATCGATGCCTCACCCATGACAACAGCGACTTTGTTCTTTTTCAGCAGATGACCTATGCCGCCGGACAACTGCGCGGCAACACCGCGCGAGCGATTCACAACCGCATCCAGATCGTAGCCGACCTTGTCTGCTTTCAAGCCAAAATCCTTGGCACGCTCCATCAGGTGAAACACTTCCGATGATCGCAGTAGTGCCTTTGTCGGGATACAGCCCCAGTTCAGGCAGATACCACCCAGATGTTCGCGCTCGACAACAGCGGTCTTCAGGCCCAGTTGCGCCGCGCGAATAGCGGCTACATAGCCACCGGGGCCAGCCCCGATTACGATCAGATCATAAGATTGTGCAGCCATGTTTCCCTCTCGGCACAGGTCAGTTCAAAAACTAGTTTACCGTTAAACTATTTTTTACAACGCATCAACATCAGAGCCCGCGACATATGTGACGCGGGGTCAAATCAGGTATTTGGAGCTGAATTCAGCCTATACCCACGTTACCGCAAAGGCTAGAACTGACGAATATGCACTACCAGTTTTTGACCTTCCCGATTTTCGAAAGGCGTATCATGGCTAAAACGCTCAAAGATTTACTGCTCGCTCTTTTGAACGCGACATTGATATTGTTGGCTTTATGCCTGTTTTTGGGGTGGAAACTTGCGCAGTCTGTCGATCAGATCCGGGTCGGGTTTGCTGAGAACCTGCAGGTCGTGGCGCCGCTACGAGATCAGGCGCAGGGAATTCGTGGGGAACTGGCCGCGTTGCGCAGCGATCTTGCGACCCTTGGCAGTCAGGGCACGCAGCTCGATGCGGTCACGCGCCAACAGTTGAATGCGGCATTGCGACGTTTGGGTGATCTGGAGGGGAAGCTGGAAGACACTCAGGCCCGATTGGCGGGCCTGGTCGAAAAACCAGAAGACTTGATCGACTATGCCATCACGACATCCGCCGACACTGTCACCGACCGCCTTCTGATCCTAAAAGGCTGTGAGCCCGCGACCTAGGTCGCGGCCTGCAACTCGCGCACAGTCGAACCATATCCGCCATTACTGACATATGCGGCTTCGTGTTCAGTGGTCGCGCGTTCCAGCGCATCGTTTCGATACGGGAAACGACCGAACTTGCGGATCACTTCACGATGAGCGCGCGCATGAAGCAGATTGCTCTCGCCGCCTTCCGGCATCCGTTCGATCATAAGGCGCACACAGCGCTCCTGATCGCACAGATTTTCCGAATGCATCATCGGCAAATAAAAGAACTGCCGCGCCGGTTCGTCGATCTTAAGATCCCAGCCTTTGTCGACCGCGCATTTCGCTGCAGCCAGTGCTGCCCGATCCGATGCAAAGGCCTGTTTGCTTCCCCGGAACATGTTGCGAGGCAACTGATCCATAAGAATAATATAGGCCAGCGAACCGCTAGGATAGGTCAGCCAAAGCGAGAATTTACCCTCACACGCGGCTTCCCATGTTGAAAGAAATTTATCCCGGATCCGCGCATCCAGCGCTTCATCCTGCAGGTACCACCCCTCGGGGCCAACCTCATCTAACCAAAAACTCAATACTTCTTCAGGACCTACCATTGCCCTAGACTCCGTAATTGCCCTCCCCAGGACGTAACGTCATTAAAATCACTTTTACAGATTTGTGACAGTAACATATTGCAACACAAAAGTCACATTTCCGGCGCTCAGGCGGGTTCTTGCGTATCCTGCTCGTCCTGGGCTGCCTCAATGGCGACCTCTTGCGCAACTTCCAGAGCAACGGGCGAAGATGTCGGGTAAATCGGGGCAATCGATCCGGTTTCATCCACGGGTTTGTAGACGCGCTGGGTCATACGATAGGCCGCATAGGCGGCCATGATGAACATCAGCGCCGCGATGAACAGGAAAAAGCCTTGTGGGCCGAGCACGCCAGCCCCCATTAGCCAACCGGTGATAATTGGACCTGCGATAGCGCCCAAGCCGTTAATAAAAACCAGGCCGCCCGAAGCCGCCGACATATCGTCATACTCCAAGTAGTCATTGGTATACGCGATCAACAGAGAATAAAGCGGGCTTGTCATGCCGCCGATGATAAAGGCAGCTACGAGAAGCATGGTGAAAGTGACGCCCAGTATCATGCCTATCACGGCGCCTACCCCACCAACAGCGGCCACCAGCATGATCAGCAGACGGCGGTCCATTCTGTCGGACATCCAGCCCAACGGATATTGCAGGACTACGGCGCCGATATAAAACACCGCTACGAAGGTCGAAATCTCGACCAGACTCAATCCAACCTGAGCGCCATAAACGGCGCTCATCCCGAATTGCGCTGAAAATATCCCGCCAAGCAAGAACATGCCGACGCAGCCCAGCGGCGATGTTTCCATCAGCTGGCGCAATGTCATCGGTTTGGTGGTATCGAACGCCGGGGTCGGAGAAATGGACAGCAGGATAGGCGCAAATGAGATCGAAACCAATATAGAAGCGATGACAAAGGTCTCATATCCTGCCGGGTCGCCGACCAGCAACAAGGCCTGGGCACTCACCACACCTGTCATCTGCACCATCATATAAAGCGACAGCGCCTGCCCTCGGTTCTCGTTGTTTGCGGCATTGTTCAGCCAGCTTTCCGCGGTCACATACACGCCCGAAAAACAGAACCCGATAATCACGCGGCCAATCGACCATGCAATTGGATCGGTCAGCATCGGATACATGATCATGACAGCCGAGATGAACGAGGCCAGCGCCGCAAACACGCGCACGTGCCCCACGCGGCGGATCATTTCAGGTGCCAGACGCGAGCCGCCAAGGAACCCAAGGAAATAGGCCGACATCACAAAGGACATCTCGAAGGTCGAGAATCCCTCGATTTCTCCACGCACCCCCAGCAACGTGCCTTGCAGGCCATTGCCGACCATCAGCAACCCCATTCCCAGAAGAAGCGCCCAAGCGCTGGAAAGAACCTGAAGCATTCTGCCTATCCAAAATTGCTGGTGTGTTTTGTCCGCTTTGCCGTCAATGACGAAGCACGTCGCGCTTGTCTACGACATTGTAAGGGCGCAGATGGCCAAGATACGACTATGGTATCAGCAGAGACGCGTCGCCGTATGAGAAAAAGCGATATTCTTCTGCGATAGCGTGGTCATAGACCGACTTGACCCGATCCTGCCCAATCAACGCCGAAACCAGCATCAGCAATGTGGATTTCGGCAGGTGGAAATTGGTCATCAGCGCATCAGTGACGTGAAATTCAAAACCTGGGTATATGAAGATATCGGTCTCGCCTTCCCACGGCGCGATCCGGCCGCGTCGTGCTGCGCTTTCGATCAGTCGAAGGGCAGTTGTGCCCACCGGGATAACGCGCCCGCCCGCTTCTTTGGTCGCCGCAATCTCGGCAGCGGCCTGCGCGCTGACACGTCCCCATTCGGCGTGCATCTTGTGGGTGGTCACGTCTTCCACTTTGACCGGCAGAAATGTGCCTGCCCCCACATGCAGTGTGACATGCGTGAATTCGACACCGCGCTCCGATAGCGCCTGCAAAAGCGCATCATCAAAATGCAAGGACGCGGTTGGGGCCGCTACGGCTCCGGAGTTTCGCGCCCACACAGTTTGGTAGTCGTTCTTGTCCTGTTCATCCGCTGCACGTTTCGCTGCGATGTAGGGAGGCAACGGCATCGCGCCGGCCTGCTCCAACGCTTGATCGAAATCCTCTCCGGTCAGGTTGAAGCGCAGATAGGCTTGGCCATCGGCAACTCGGTCCAGGGTTGCGCTCAGATCGTCTGAGAATACGATCTCTTCGCCCGGTTTGATCTTCTTAAGCGGCTTGATCAGCGCGGCCCAACAACCATCAGATTGCGGGTCCAGCAACGTTGCCTCAATCGCGGCAGATACCGGCCCTTGCGCGCTGTCACGGTGGCGGCGACCGCTGAGGCGAGCGGGAATGACGCGGGTGTCGTTCAGCACCAGACGGTCCCCGGCCTGCAATATGTCCGGCAGATCGAACACGTGCCGGTCCTGAACAGCATCACCCTGCGCAAGCAGCAGTCGCGCTGACGAGCGCGGGCTGACGGGACGCGTGGCAATCAGGTGTTCGGGCAGGTGGAAGTCAAAGTCGCTGAGTTTCATGGCCGCGCCATACATCGGCCCGACAGATTCGGCCACAGCTCAGATCAGCGATCCTCACCACGTGTCTGGAAGGCGGGATTGGGTTCGCCAGATCGATCCGGTGTGGCATTCGGGCCATCCGAGACCGTTGGCGCGGGCTCGCGCAACAGGTTGCGCAGAAACAGAGGTGCGAGGCCAGACAGAGGATTGACCGAAACTTGCGGGTCGGACAGCGGTCCGGACAAAGTGTAGTTGAAGGCAAAGATACCTTCCCCCTTTTTGGTCAGAACGCTGCCAATAGCATTGACCAGATAGATCGGTGAAATCGCGCCGCGCAGGTTCAGCATCCCGGCTACAGTGTCGACCGTACCGTCAAAGGACAGCCCCATTGATGGACCTACGGCACTACCGCTCAGCACTTTCACCTCGGTCGGAGTGATACGCATTTTGCTGTCGATGGCTGCGAAGAAAATGCCTTGCCCCGCCATTTCATCCAGCAACCCCACCAGACTGATCGCGTTCAATATCGCTGCCATGGCCGGGGCGTCCGTGATCCGCGTATTTTTGATTTTCAGGTCGACGTCATAGTTTCCAGGCTCCGCGATCGGATCCAGCTGCAATTGCATTGTTCCACCGCGTGCCTGCGTCAGAACCCCCGCTGATCGCAGAACTGCCCCCGCATCGTCCGAGGTTAGACCAACCGCAGATCGGGACGCGCGCGGGGTGACCTGTCCGCGGATCGCTGCACCGCCATTGACCTGCGACGCAAAGCTGCCGGTCAGTCCGCCAGTGGTTTGAAACGAGCCAGTCAACCCGGTCAACGCAACGGATTCAGTGACTTGTAGTCGGTCCAGCTTCACATCCAGCTTTGGCCCGGGCCCGGCAGCACCACTGCTGCTGCCTCCCTCGCCGATAGTGGATTTTCCCAGATCAAGCACGCCGCCCAACACACGGATATCTGGCAGCGCGGCACCACGCCCAATCAATTCCGCCGGAACTGCAAGCCAGTCGCCCAGTTCGAACGTGCTGAACCGTACCCTTTCGAACCCGCCATCCCGGAACGAGATCGCTGCAGTTGTCCGTAGACCAGCAGCGTTGATCCGAAGGGAATCGACACTTAGCTGAGCGCCCAGCATGGCCTCGGCAGTCAGAGAGCCGCCAGTGCTGGCTGATTTGCGCCATCCAAGCTCAGGGATCGCCAACGCGACGCCAACCAAATCGGACTGTGCCGATAAGCGCGGGGGCTCACCCGCACCAAGACTCAGGCTGAAATCGGCGATCCCCTCTCCGGTCAACATGCCGCGCGGCAGTCCGGCATTGATTTGTTCCATCAGACGCGGGGAGAGTTCGATTTGACCTGTCAGTTCGCTTTGCTGCGGGGTTTCGCCTCCGATCGGCTGCCGCCAAAGCGCTTCAACCGGTACGACACCAAACAGCCCCTCGCCCTGGATGGCCACTTGCGTCTGGTCGCCGTTCAGGTCCAATCGGTCTGCGCTGACTTCAAATCCGGGTACCAGCTTGCTGCTGTCCAAATTCGACAACTCGCCAACAAAATGGAACCTGGTATCTTCCAGCTTCAGGCCCTTAATCAACGGCAAGGAAAGCGTTCCATTCAGACTGACCTGACCGTCGGCCAGATCCACCGGCAGATTGGCCTTGGTCAACAGTTGCAGCGGCGGGCGGTCCAGCAATGACATGGCTGCGGTTACACTGCCGCTGGCCTTAATCCGCGCAATGGCCGGGGTGGTTTTTTTGATGCCGGTATCGGGAATGATGAACGAGGTGCCCGAGGCATCAACAGCACCTCCTTCATCCGCGATCACAATCCCCTTTTGCGCCGAGACGGTAAAGCGCCGGTTGAGCAGGCTGGCCTGTCCCTGCGCGTCTTGGATGGTTGGCAACGTCTTGGCGAACCGTATCTCGGTCTTGTCGAATTCGAAATCCGCATAGATGTCCGGCTTTTCTCCGGGCCGCAAACGCAGGGCGAAATCCAGATCGGACATTTCTCCGTGATAGAGGTTATCGGTGACCCAAAGGCGCGGTTTCGGGGCAAGTCGTTCGGGCCAGTAGTTCAACAGCTGATCAGAGCTCATCCGATCAATCTGTGCATCAATGGCTGCGACCCAGCCGTCGGTCAAACCAGCCAGAGACCCGCTGAGCCGTGCGCGATGTGCACCGTCTTCAACCGTCATTTGCCCCAGCTGTATACGGAACGGCGCAAGTTTCATCTGGAAATCAACATCGGCCCGCGTCAGATTCAGTGCTTCGGGGAACAGATTGGCCGGGTTGATCTCAATCCCGCTGAGGCGGAACTGCCCCGACATACTGTCCAACCCGCCAGCTTTGACCCCATGTAGAAAGGCCTTGCCATCTGCCTGCACCGTACCCCAGGCAGACTGGATCGAGACTTCATTGAAATCCAGCGCCTGTTGTTTCGGGTCGTAGGTAAAATACGTCCGCGCCGCGTCGAATTTGATCGGTGTTGTTTCAGGCGTGGGCTGCACGGCGCCTGCACCCAGATTCAACGTGGCAAAGACCGGCCCCAGCGCGCCCTCAGTATCAATGCCACCCCTCAAAGCACCTGAGATCGGTGTGCGAAGTACCTGCATCCATGCCAGCGCCGGGCTGTGGCCTGCGATATCCTCGGCGGGAAGATCGGTGATCGAGATGCCGAACTGCGCAGCCGGACTGCCCAGCAAACTGGTATAGTTGGCCTCGATCGTGCTGACATAATCGCGACCGGCCAGCACCGAGAAATTGGTGGCCAGACGAACCTCACCCGCGCTGCGGTTGGCCTGAATACGCCCGCCGTCCAGCACCCAGGACCGGCCCAGCCGCAGGTCCTGATAGTCCAGCGTAATTGCATCCAGTTCGACCGAGGTCAGGGCTGACAAAATAGGCGCCTGGAACACCTCGTCCGATGATTCAATCAGCTGCGCCAGGTTCCGGGCCTGACCGACCGGCGCACTTCCGGCACCGACCGTCAGCGACAGCGCTCCATCGACACCCCGTGTCAGTGCAATCTGCGCGCCTTGCAATATGATCCGCTTCGGGCGCACATGCCCGCGCAACAGCGGGCGCATCGACAGGCTGGCCCGCAGGTCGGACACTTCGGCAATCTGCCGTCCGTCCGCATCGCTGATACGAACATCGGTCAGTCGCAATCGCGGACGCCAGCCTTCATGAATGATGAAACTGACATCGCCGAACCGAACTTTGACGCCACCCAATGTCTGATCAAGGCGCGCCTCGACCCGGTCGCGCAACCAATCCGGCGCGTGCATGCGCTGGCCGACAACCATAAAGCCGGTGACCAGTGCCAGAAATCCAAGGATGAAGACACCGCGCAATGTCCACAGCCCTGCGGTCCGACGCCGCGACCGACGGCGGGGTTTCTTATCCGCCTTCGTGTCATCCTGCTGTTCTTGCTGGACCAATTTGCGTCTCACGCCTTTCAACCTGTCAACGGAGCCCTATGATATGCGGCAACCGTTAATTTCTCAGCCGGAGTTTGAATATGCCCGAAGTCTCAGACATCGCACCCGACTTTACACTGCCTCGCGACGGCGGCGGCGAGGTGACCCTGTCGGAACAGCGTGGCCGCGCGGTCGTTCTGTTTTTCTATCCCCGCGATGATACGCCGGGCTGCACCAAGGAATCCATCGGTTTCTCGGAACAACTACAAGCCTTTGCGGATGCGGGTGCTAACGTTTTCGGCATTTCGCGCGATACCGTGGCAAAGCATGACAAATTTGTCGCCAAGCACGGCCTTACGACGCCGCTTTTGTCCGATGAGGGTCAGAGCGTGTGCGAAGATTATGGCGTCTGGATCGAAAAGAACATGTACGGACGCAAATCCATGGGGATCGAACGCTCGACCTTTCTGATTGATGCGGATGGAAAAATCGCCCGCGTCTGGCGCAAGGTGAAAGTGCCGGGTCATGTGGACGAAGTGTTGGAGGCCGCACGCGCGCTCTAGCCCTCTCGACCCGCGCGGGCATCAAGGGTATGACCCGCGCGGAGTGAAGCGTAAGGGGGCAAGCGTGTCAAAAACACTGACCGAAATGGCGACCGAGGTTTTGACCACATCAGTCGGTCGCGAGAAAACCGCCCTGTCCAAACGATACGCCGCTGCCTGGTTCGCAGCCCGGCAAGGCGACGCGCCCAAGATCGAAGTGGGCACCGCAAAGCCACCGCTATACCCTGCGCGACCTGAAAAGCCCGAACTGTTGTCGCCTCGTGATGTACCGCGCCGAAGGGCGGGGTCCGAGGCCGGCCGCATCGCACTGTTGCACGCTGTCGCTCATATAGAGTTGAACGCCGTGGATCTGCATTGGGATATCATCGCCCGGTTTGGCCATGTGCCCATGCCCATCGGCTTCTATGACGATTGGGTGAAATGCGCCGAAGAAGAATCGCGCCATTTTGAGATGGTCTGCGACTGCCTCGAACAGATAGGCAGCCACTATGGCGCCCTGCCCGCCCATGCAGGCATGTGGCGCGCCGCCGAGGACACCGCACAGGATCTTATGGGTCGTCTTGCCGTCGTCCCAATGGTGCTTGAGGCACGTGGGCTGGACGTGACCCCCGGAATGATCGACATTTTCCGCAAGGCCAAGTCTGACGACGCAGTCGCTGCACTGGAAGTGATTTATGCCGAGGAAGTTGGTCACGTCGCCTATGGCTCGAAATGGTTCCACTTCTTGTGCGGGCGCGAGAATGCCGACCCCAAGGATGTATTCCACGCCCTCGTCCGCCGCTATTTCCACGGCGCGCTGAAACCACCATTTAACGAAGAGAAACGGGCCGAGGCCGGACTGCCGCCAGATTTCTATTGGCCCCTGACCGAAGACCTGCCACCACCCGGAGTTGTGTCGGACTGACCGCAAATGCTCGCTATCGGCAAGTTCTCGCCGATCACGTGCGGTAATTCTCCGTTCATAGCTCTTGATTGGTTAACAAACTTGCCCGAATGCCTCGACCGCTTTATGCAATCGCGTCAAGGAGCGGCTACTCACTCACGACCGGCTCCGAGATATGGGGACAATTGAGGTAGGACGCGTGCGGACACGTCTGGCAATTAAACTACACTCACTGCTCGAGCGGCACTTTCCAGAGCGCCGTGTTTTTCTGAAATCTGACAACGACACGCGGTTCATCCGACTGAGTTCTGAAACTCAGATCGCTGCAGTCGCCGGTGTGTCGGTGATGGTCGCCTGGACCGCGATTGCCACGTCAGTTCTGTTGATGGACAGCATCGGATCGGGCAATTTCCGGGAACAGGCCAAGCGCGATCAGGCGACCTATCAAGAACGTCTGAACATCCTGTCGGAAGAGCGCGATGCGCGTGCGGCCGAAGCTCTGGCTGCACATGACAGGTTCAACGCGGCTTTGGAACAGATTTCGGTCATGCAGTCCGAATTGCTGGAATCCGAGAACCGCCGGCGCGAGTTGGAAACCGGCATCGAGGTGATCCAAACCACGCTGCGTGCCACTATGAAGCAACGCGAAGACGCGCGGACCAAACTGGCCGAACTGCAACCCAGCACTGATGCGGACGCGGCTTATGCGATGGCATCGGCAAACCCGGAACAGATGGCGTTCATGACCGATGCCCTGGCCCGGACCGCGGCGCAGCGCGACCAGATCGCTGCCGATGCGCAAGGCGCGTTGGACCAGCGTGACGAGCTCGAGCTTGAAATCCGCCTGATGCAGGAGCGCAGCGACGAGATTTTCCGCCAGTTGGAAGAGGCGATGCTGATCTCGGTCGAACCTCTCGACAAGATGTTCCGCAGCGCGGGCATGCCAACAGATCGTATCCTCGACGAAGTTCGGCGCGGATATAGCGGTATGGGCGGTCCGCTGACCCCTTTATCCTTCAGCACCCGCGGTGAGGAACTGAGCCCCGACCAGATCCGCGCCAATATCCTGCTGGAACAGATGGACCAGCTGAACCTCTATCGTATCGCTGCGGAAAAGGCCCCCTTCGCCAGCCCGGTGCGTGCAGCGGTTCGTTTCACCAGCGGCTACGGTACGCGGCGCGACCCAAAGACCGGCGGTCGCCGCATGCATAATGGCGCTGATTTCGCCGGCCCCTCGGGCACCGATATCTTCGCGACTGCTGATGGTGTTGTCACTCATGCAGGCTGGCAATCGGGTTTCGGACGGCTGGTAAAGATCAAGCACGCCTTTGGGATTGAGACACTTTACGCTCATAACACCAAGGTACGCGTAAAGGTTGGTCAAAGGGTCTCGCGCGGGGATCATATTGCTGATATGGGTAGCACCGGACGGTCGACCGGCACACACCTGCACTACGAGGTCCGTGTGAACGGAAAACCTGTTAACCCAATGACTTACATCAAGGCTGCGAGAAATGTTTTCTAAGAGCAAAATCAACGAACCCGGATCGAAAGAGACTGAGGCAGCAAAACCAGCCGCTCCGGCCACTCCGGCAACACCTGCACCGGCTGAAACAAAGGCCAGCACCCCTCCCAAGCCCAAGCCACCCGCATCGGTGCTGTCCTCGGATTTGCACATCACCGGTAACATCAAGACCTCGGGCGATATCCAGGTCGAGGGCACCGTCGAAGGAGACATCCGCGCCCATCTGCTGACCATCGGCGAGACTGCCACCATCAAGGGCGAAGTCACTGCAGATGACGTAGTGGTCAACGGCCGTATCGTGGGCCGCGTCCGTGGCCTGAAGGTCCGCCTGACCTCGACCGCCCGCGTCGAAGGCGACATCATTCACAAGACCATCGCCATTGAAAGCGGCGCGCATTTCGAAGGTTCGGTGCAGCGTCAGGACGACCCGCTGAACCCGGGCCGCAGCGGCAAATCGGGTGCCAACCCGGCGGCGGAAGTGAAGCAGTAAACACTTATCGGCAAGACCAATCAGCAACGCCGCAGGATACCCTGCGGCGTTTTTTTTTATTTTGGAGTGTTCGTATAAATCTGACAATGACCTCAATGCGGGACGAAGCGGCCTTACACCGCGCAAGTGCCGCAATGCGCTTGGTTGATCAGGAGGGCTTGGTCTGCGTTGCCCCCGCTACTCGTACTGCACGATCATCGAAAGAAAATCATCATCGCTTGTTACAACTGTGTGGTGGCCTTTGCCATGTTTGTCTTCCATATGCCAGACGTCACCCGGACCAATATCTCTGAATTCCCCGTCGCTCGCGGTCACGCGCACTGAGCCAGAAAGACAAATGAGCTTTTGAGCGACAGGTGTGGGATGAATTGGCTCATCCCAACCCTTCTTGAGTCTCAAGAACATGGTTTGCTTGACAGCTTCTGGCTTTGAAATCTCGATTGCTTTCGCAGGTGGTGCAAAGCTTTGCTCTTCAAGTTCGACTTCGATGTCTTTCCAATGGCTTTCGCCTTGAGCATCCGAATACAGTTTTTTGAACTTCACTTTGATACCCCCGCCACATCACAAGCCCAAAACCGATACCGGACATTGGGGCGCAAAGGAGAAAAACGCAAGTTGGGCCGAGTGTGTCGTTCTTAATCGCCAACACACCGGAATAAGCATATTCCCTAACAGCCCCCCTATCTGACGTGTCTTGAAGGAAAATTCCCCGCATTCTCACAGTTTCACAAAAAGCGTTTTTTGAATTAACCTTAAAGTCATTGATTTCTGGAGGGCTTTTCATGTCATCAAAACTCATGGCCGAATTCTTCGGTACATTCTGGCTGGTACTCGGCGGCTGCGGCAGCGCGGTACTGGCTGCAGGTGTGGCCGATGTGGGTATCGGCTGGCTGGGCGTTTCGTTCGCTTTCGGCCTAACGGTGCTGACCATGGCCTACGCGGTCGGTCATATCTCGGGCGGGCATTTCAACCCGGCGGTCAGCCTTGGGCTGATGATCGGCGGGCGGTTCGATGCCAAGGATCTGATCCCCTACTGGATCGCGCAGGTGATCGGAGCGATCGCCGCAGCAGCGGTGCTGTACCTGATCGTCAGTGGCGCGCCCGGATTCGAAGGTGTCGGAGGATTTGCTTCGAACGGGTATGGCGAGGCGTCACCCGAAGGCTATTCGATGATGTCCGCATTGATCATCGAAATCGTCATGACCGCGTTCTTCATCGTGATCATTCTCGGCGCGACCTCCAGCGGCGCGCCTGCCGGGTTCGCCCCGATTGCGATTGGTTTGGGGTTAACGCTGATCCACCTGATCTCGATTCCGGTGACCAACACCTCCGTAAATCCCGCCCGGTCAACCGGCGTGGCGTTGTTTGCTGACGGACCGGCACTGGCGCAGCTCTGGCTGTTCTGGGTGGCACCTTTGATCGGCGGTGCGATTGGCGCACTGATCTGGCGGGCGATGTCGGACGACGATTGACCCGGCCGCATCAAGAACCCCCGGCCCGCAGAAGCGCGCCGGGGTTTTCTTTTATTCGGTCACCGTGACCTTTTTCATCGCATCCGGTTGTCCGATCACTGCGCCATTAGGGCCATCGCCCCGCTTGATCGCATCGACCACGTCCATCCCTTCTGTCACCTGACCAACAACCGTGTACTGACCATTCAGGAACGGGCCGGGCTCGAACATAATGAAGAATTGCGAGTTCGCGCTGTCTGGGTCCTGCGCCCGCGCCATACCCACGACGCCCCGGTCATAATTGAAATCCGAGAATTCAGCAGGCAGATCAGGGCGATCCGATCCACCCGTACCCGCACGACGCATGTCGCCACCGACACGGCCAAACTCAACATCGCCGGTCTGCGCCATGAACCCATCGATCACACGGTGGAACACAACCCCATCGTACTGACCCGCAGCGGCCAGAGCGGTGATCTGCTCTACATGCTTGGGTGCAATATCCTCGAATAGATCAACGGTGACGGTGCCATTGGCGCCCTCGCCCTCGATCTCAATCTCAAGCCCGGTTGCCAGCGCAGGGCTGGCCAGCAAGGCAAAAACTGCAGCCAGCTTATGCATCAGCAGCCACCTTAACGCTGATCATGCGGTCGGGGCTCGCTGGCGGCTCACCACGCACAATCGCGTCTACATGCTCCATCCCGTCGATGACGCGGCCATACACGGTGTACTGGCCGTTCAGGAAATGGTTGTCCTTGAAGTTGATGAAGAACTGCGAGTTTGCCGAATCCGGGTTGGCCGAGCGTGCCGCACCCAACGTGCCGCGATCATGGGGCAGTTTCGAAAACTCTGCCGGAACGTTCGGCAGCGACGATCCACCGGTGCCCGCCATACGAATGTTGAACCCGTCTTCCATGTCGCCATGCTGCACATCGCCGGTTTGCGCCATGAACCCGTCGATCACACGGTGGAAGGCGACGTTGTCATATTCACCACCACGCGCCAGCTCTTTCATGCGGGCCGAGTGCTGAGGGGCCACGTCGGGCAGCAATTCGATGACGACATTGCCGTCTTTCAGCTCAATGATGATCGTGTTTTCGGGGTCTTTGATCTCGGCCATCTGGCCCTCCTGTCTTTGAAACTTGCGCAAATACCTATGACGCGGGCGCGCGAATGCCAAGTGACGCATTGACCTGAACGCAAAATGCAGGAAAAGAACCGCTGAAACTGGATGCAATGGGCAAGGATGAGCGCGATGGGCTGGAAATCTCTGGACGATATGGATCTTGGCGGTAAGCGGGTTCTGGTGCGCGTGGATATCAACGTACCGGTCGCGGATGGCGTGGTGACCGACGACACCCGCATTCAACGGATCGTGCCAACCGTGCGCGATATCCTCGCCGCAGGCGGTAAACCTATCCTGCTGGCCCATTTCGGACGCCCCGGTGGTCGGCATGTACCCGAGCTGTCATTGAAGCAGCTTGTGCCAGCACTTGAATCCGCTTTTGGGGCTCCCGTGCGCTTTGCCGATGATTGCGTGGGCTATGAGGCTGAAACCGCCGCCTCCGCCCTGACGGAAGGTGAGGTTCTGCTGCTGGAAAACACCCGCTTCCATGCCGAGGAGACCAAGAACAGCGTCCCACTTGCCCAAGGCATGGCAAAGCTGGGCGACATCTATTGCAACGATGCCTTCTCGGCCGCGCACCGCGCCCACAGCTCGACCGAGGCGCTGGCCCGTCTGCTGCCCGCCTGTGCCGGGCGCTTGATGCAGCAGGAACTGAGCGCGCTTGAAGCCGCCTTGGGCGCACCCAAGCGGCCTGTCACAGCGGTTGTCGGGGGCGCCAAAGTGTCGACCAAGCTGGACCTGCTGGGCAACCTGATCGAGAAGGTTGACTATCTGGTCATCGGTGGCGGGATGGCGAATACATTCCTACTGGCCCAGGGGATCGATGTCGGCAAATCGCTGGCCGAGCACGCTATGACCGATACCGCCGCCGAAATCCTCGGCAAGGCCGAAGCCGCTGGCTGTACGATCGTCCTGCCGCGCGACATCGTCGTGGCCGAAGTGTTCGAGGCCAACGCGCCGCATCAGGTGCTGCCCGCTGATCAGTGCCCTTCTGACTCGATGATCCTAGACGCCGGTCCCGAAAGCGTCGCAGCCGTGTCCGAAGTGCTGGAAAAAAGCCAGACCCTGATTTGGAACGGCCCACTGGGGGCGTTTGAGCTGACCCCGTTCGATGCCGCAACCAATGTGGCGGCGCTGAAGGCCGCAGCACTAACCCGCGATGGCAAGCTGACCTCGGTCGCGGGCGGGGGCGACACGGTGGCCGCGCTGAACGCCTCGGGCGCGGCAACGGATTTCTCATATATCTCTACTGCTGGTGGTGCCTTCCTTGAATGGATGGAAGGCAAGACCTTGCCGGGTGTGGCCGCGCTGGACCCGTAAGCGCTCAAACCTCAGGTCTCAGCTTTTTCTACTCAGGGGATTCACAAGCCGAATCACCTGTGACATAGTGCGTCGAGACATCCAAAAAGGGTGCGTTTCTGAGGCAGTATTTCACACGGCGGTTAACACAGTGTCCCGTTCCAATCGGCCCGGTTTAGGGGCCTTCATTTTCTTCACGATCGCCTTCATGCTGGGGGTGTATTTCACCTTTGCCGCCGTTCAAGGGGATTACGGTCTGTTTCGCCGGGTCGAGATTGCCGCCGAGCGCGATGTTTTGTCTCGCGATCTGGCGCAGCTGAACGCCGAAATCGAGCAGATGGAGAACCTGACCCGCCGACTGTCAGACACCTATCTGGATCTCGATCTGCTGGATCAACAGGCCCGCTCAGTGCTCGGCATGATCCGCGCGGATGAGATCGTCATCCGCTGACGAAATTTTTGACTAAGAATCTCTGTACCTTAACGCCCGGAAGATAAGCTGTGGCAGGCCGCAACTCGCGTATCCTGCCCTCACGTAACATTAGTACTCGCCAGAACGTGTGAAATGCTCTATGAGATAGTTTAACGCTAAACTATCTTGCCGAAAGGGGGAGATCGCCACTATGGCTGCGCGAAAAACCACAAAGAAACCAAATGTTTCTGCGGACGAACTGACCACATATTACCGCGAGATGCTGCTGATCCGCCGATTCGAGGAAAAGGCAGGTCAACTCTACGGCATGGGTCTGATCGGGGGTTTCTGCCACCTCTACATCGGTCAGGAAGCGGTTGTTGTCGGCCTTGAGGCCGCGGCCAAAGAAGGCGACAAGCGCATCACGTCCTATCGCGATCACGGCCACATGCTGGCCTGTGGAATGGACCCGGGCGGCGTAATGGCCGAATTGACCGGTCGCGAAGGCGGGCTGTCCAAAGGCAAAGGCGGCTCGATGCACATGTTCTCGAAAGAGAAGAATTTCTATGGCGGCCATGGCATCGTCGGCGCACAGGTTCCGCTGGGTGCGGGTTTGGCCTTTGCTGACAAGTATAAAGAGAACGGCGGCGTCACCTTCACCTATTTCGGTGACGGCGCGGCCAACCAGGGTCAGGTCTATGAGACCTTCAATATGGCTGCTCTTTGGGAACTGCCGGTGGTATTCGTGATCGAGAACAACCAGTATGCCATGGGTACCGCGCAAGCACGCTCGACCTCTTCGGCCGACATCTACCACCGCGGTCAAGCCTTCGGAATACCGGGTGAAATGGTGAACGGCATGGATGTGCTGGCCGTCAAAGCCGCAGGTGAAAAAGCGGTCGCCCACTGCCGTGCGGGCAAAGGTCCCTACATCCTCGAGGTGAAAACCTACCGCTATCGCGGCCACTCGATGTCTGACCCGGCCAAGTACCGTACACGCGAAGAGGTTCAGAAGGTCCGCGAACAAAGCGACCCGATCGAACATGTACGCGAGCTGCTGCTGACCGGCAAACACGCGACCGAGGATGACCTGAAGGCGATCGACAAAGAGATCAAAGAGGTCGTCAATCAGGCCGCCGAATTCTCGAAAGAAAGCCCCGAGCCGTCGCTGGACGAGCTCTGGACTGATATCTACGCCTGAGAGGACGAATAAGACATGGCAACCGAAATTCTCATGCCCGCCCTTTCGCCCACGATGGAAGAGGGCACATTGGCCAAGTGGCTGGTCAAGGAAGGCGACACCGTATCCTCGGGCGACATCATGGCCGAGATCGAAACTGACAAGGCGACGATGGAGTTCGAAGCCGTCGATGAAGGCATCGTCGGTAAGATTCTGATCAGCGAGGGCACCGAAGGGGTCAAAGTAAACACCCCTATCGCGATCCTGGTCGAAGATGGTGAAGACGCCTCCGCCCTGCCCGTGGCTGCGCCCGCAGCCGCAGCGGAGGCCGAAGCCGCCCCTGCGGCGGTTGAGGCCCCCGCTCCTGCCGCAGCAGCCCCCGCTGCTCCGGTTGTGGATCTGTCGCCCGATTGGCCTGCCGACGCCGAGGTGGCGCAGCAAACCGTCCGCGAAGCCTTGCGCGACGCGATGGCCGAAGAAATGCGCGGCGACGAAGATGTCTATCTGATGGGCGAAGAAGTCGCTGAATATCAGGGCGCCTATAAAATCTCTCAAGGCCTGCTCGATGAATTCGGTGCCAAACGTGTCATCGACACCCCGATCACTGAACACGGCTTCACCGGCATC
This sequence comes from Ruegeria sp. SCSIO 43209, assembly GCF_019904295.1. Taxonomy (NCBI): domain Bacteria; kingdom Pseudomonadati; phylum Pseudomonadota; class Alphaproteobacteria; order Rhodobacterales; family Roseobacteraceae; genus Ruegeria; species Ruegeria sp. SCSIO 43209. The sequence continues at coordinate 1,000,593 of NZ_CP065359.1, read as the reverse complement.
GCCGTCGGCTCGGCCTTTGGCGGGCTGAAACCGATTGTCGAGTTCATGACCTTCAACTTCGCCATGCAGGCGATTGACCAGATCATCAACTCTGCCGCCAAAACGCTTTATATGTCTGGCGGTCAGATGGGCTGTCCGATCGTATTCCGTGGCCCTAACGGTGCCGCTGCCCGCGTGGCCGCGCAACACTCGCAGGACTACGCCGCATGGTACATGCAGGTGCCAGGTCTAAAAGTGGTGATGCCCTATTCCGCAGCCGATGCCAAAGGTTTGCTGAAATCGGCCATCCGCGACCCGAACCCCGTGGTCTTCCTGGAAAACGAAATCCTCTACGGCCGGTCCTTCGACGTGCCGCAAGTGGATGACCTGACCATCCCGCTGGGCAAGGCCCGCATCTGGCGCGAAGGCTCTGACGTGACCATCGTCAGCTTCGGCATCGGCATGCAATATGCGCTGGAAGCCGCCGACAAGCTGGCCGAAGACGGCATCAGCGCCGAGGTGATCGACCTGCGCACTATCCGCCCGATGGACACCGGCGCGATCATCAACTCGGTGATGAAAACCAACCGTCTTGTGACCGTCGAAGAAGGCTGGCCGCAAGGTTCCGTTGGTAGCTACATCAGCTCGGTCGTCATGCAGGAAGCGTTCGATTATCTCGACGCCCCGGTCATCACCCTCACCGGCAAAGATGTTCCGATGCCATATGCGGCGAACCTCGAAAAGCTGGCGCTGATCACCACTGATGAGGTGATCGCTGCGGTGAAACAGGTGACCTACCGGTAATGGAGATCAGGGGCCGCGATCCAGCAACCGAATGCTACCGTGTCGAGATTGACATCGACAACCGCATCGTGCGGGCGCTTGTACCCGAGCGATTGGCGGCGGATATGCGGTTGATCGGCGCGCGCCCCTCACACCAGACCGCCTATGTCTGGATGGCGGAGAACAAAGACAAAATCGAGGCTGCGATTGCGACACTCGCACGCGGCACCGGGCGCCCCAAGGCGCCCTTTGACCAAATTACTCTGATTGAGGAGCGCTGAAATGCCCACCGAAATCCTGATGCCTGCCCTGTCCCCGACGATGGAGGAAGGCACACTTGCAAAATGGCTCGTCAAGGAAGGCGACACCGTCTCCTCGGGCGATCTGCTGGCCGAAATTGAAACCGACAAGGCAACAATGGAGTTCGAGGCCGTTGACGAAGGCACCGTCGGCAAGATCCTTATTCCTGAGGGAACCGAAGGCGTTAAAGTCAACACCGCCATCGCAGTCCTGCTGGAAGATGGGGAAAGCGCTGATGATATCGGTGCAACGCCAACCGCTGCTCCCGCGGCTGCGCCAGCTGCCGCCGCGGGCAACGAGGCTGCCGCACCAGCGGCACCCGAGGCGCCCGCCCCTGCCCCAGCGGCACCGGCCAAAGCGGATGGCGGTCGTATTTTTGCCTCCCCCCTTGCTCGTCGGATTGCCGCGCAAAAGGGTCTGGATCTGGCTCAAATCTCAGGTTCTGGCCCGCATGGCCGTATCGTCAAAGCCGATGTGGAAAGCGCCACAGCCGCACCTGCAGCGGCACCTGCGCCTGCTGCTGCAGCCGCCCAAACCGCCGCCGCTCCCGCAGGTCCATCGGCGGACGCCGTGGCCAAGATGTACGAAGGCCGCGAATACGAAGAGATCAAACTCGATGGCATGCGCAAGACCATCGCCGCGCGTCTGTCTGAGGCCAAACAGACCATCCCGCATTTCTACCTGCGTCGCGACATTAAGCTGGATGCGCTACTCAAGTTCCGCAGCCAGTTGAACAAGCAACTCGAAGGCCGGGGTGTGAAGCTCAGCGTCAACGACTTTATCATCAAAGCCGTCGCCAACGCACTACAGCAGGTTCCCGAATGCAACGCCGTCTGGGCGGGCGACCGGGTTCTGCAACTGAAACCTTCGGATGTGGCTGTTGCCGTCGCCATCGAGGGCGGTCTGTTCACTCCGGTCCTGCAAGATGCCGACACCAAATCGCTGTCGGCGCTGTCGACTGAGATGAAAGACCTCGCCGGACGCGCCCGCGAGCGCAAGCTGGCCCCGCACGAGTACCAAGGCGGTACTTTCGCAGTCTCGAACCTCGGCATGTTCGGCATCGACAATTTCGATGCCATCGTGAACCCGCCGCATGCAGGTATCCTCGCAGTTGGTACCGGCCTCAAGAAACCCATAGTGGGCGATGACGGAGAACTGACGGTCGCAACCGTCATGTCCGTCACCATGTCGGTCGATCACCGGGTCATCGACGGCGCGCTTGGCGCTCAGCTGCTGCAAGCCATCGTCGACAACCTGGAAAATCCGATGGTCATGTTGGCCTAAGCCCAGAAGATCATGCACAAAAAAGGCCGCCTCGAACCCCGAGGCGGCCTTTTTCATCTATTCACTCCGAATTACTGGTCTTTCCCCAGCATATGATCCATCGAGATTGACGGCTGTTCGCACCCGGCCTCACCCACGATCTTGGCGGGAATGCCAGCAACCGTCGTGCACGGTGGCACTTCCTGCAGCACCACTGATCCGGCGGCGATACGGCTGCAATGGCCAACCTCGATATTGCCCAGAACCTTAGCACCCGCGCCGATCAGAACGCCGTCACCAATGGTTGGATGGCGCTGTTCTTCTTCCTTGCCGGTTCCGCCCAACGTCACCGAATGCAACATCGAAACATTGTCCCCAACCACAGCGGTTTCACCGATCACGATAGAATGGGCATGGTCGATCATGATGCCTTTACCGATGCGGGCAGCTGGATGGATATCAATGCCGAATATCTCGGAAGATCGCATCTGGAAGAAATACGCCAGATCATGGCGCCCCTTGTTCCAAAGCCAGTGGGCTACGCGATAAGCCTGCATCGCCTGATACCCCTTGAAATAAAGGATCGGTTGCAGCAGGCGGTGGCAGGCCGGATCGCGTTCATAAACGGCCATCAGGTCCGCGCGCGCGGCTTCTATCAACGCTTTGTCGTCAGCATAGGCCTCATCCACGATCTCACGCAGTACCATCATCGACATCTCATTCGAGCATAGCTTGGCCGAGATGCGATAGGACAATGCCCTCTCAAGACTGCGGTGATGCAAGATACAGGCGTGCACCAACCCACCCATCAGCGGCTCTTTCTCGACGGCTGCATGGGCTTCCGAGGTGATGCGGTCCCAAACCGGGTCCACAGGTGTCACTTGGCTGCGCGTTTCGAACATGGCTTTTCATCCTTTGCTGCGCTTAGAATAGCCATCTAGTCGTAAAATTACCAAACGCAAACCCTTGATATGCACTACAACAAAAAATGAACTCAGCCGATCTGGACCATTTTCGGAAGCTTGTTCACCAGCGCCTTCGCGATCTCGCCGCGCAATCCGCCGCCGGTCAGGATGCGCAATCAGTTGTGGAGCTGGATCAACAGGCAGTGGGTCGGCTCAGCCGGATGGATGCGTTGCAAAATCAAGCAATGGCCAAGGCGCAACAGGCCCGGCGCGACACCGAAACGCATCGGCTTCGGGCCGCTCTAAACCGGATGGACGAAGACGATTTCGGCTATTGCGAAGATTGCGGCGAGGAAATAGCGCACGGAAGGCTAGAGCTGGACCTAGCCGCCTCAAAATGTGTCAGTTGCGCATCTGGCTGATTTGAAACCGGATCAGTTTGCGCAGAACCATCTCGAAACATTGGCAATATTGCAGATCGTCGAAATTTGGTTCGTCTGCCAAGGTCCGGCAGCACGCGGCTGCCATCAACGAGCCATTTCCATAAACAGGATGCAACCGCCCAGTTCTGGCGACATGTCGATCCGCCAGTTCGGCCTCAGCAATCATGAGGGTAATTATCCTATCGCGGTCGGTTCGCGGCGCGGCCAGCAAAGCCCGCGCCGCCGCGCTGAGATCTCCGTGCAGGACTGGCCGCACGGCTAGCCGACCGAAAGGCGCGCAAACGCCCCGGGTCCGTAGGTAGCCGAAACCTGCGCGACTGCGATATCGTAGGGTCCGGCCAGCCCGTCATCGGCTTTCATCGCGGCAGAATACTGCCAAACCGGATCACTGGTGACAGTTTCGCGCAACAAAGCACCCTCAGTGAAGACGCGGATCAGATAGGATTCGCTTTCTTCGCCCAGAGGCACATCCAATGCGCTCCAGTCATCGCCATCAATCCGGGTGCGGCGCACCCACGAGATCTTGTCCCCGGTAGCCGACGCAGAAGCCTGCAAATGCACTGGCGCATAAGGTCTCAGCCCATTGCCATCGAAAGCTTCAACCAGATGCACATATGCCGGGTCCTCGTACCCGCGCGTTGCAGGGCCGATACGGTAATGCTTGGCCACGCGGCGTTCGGTGCGCAGCAATCCGGTCTGATAAACACGTTCATCCAGTAGGACAAAGGTAGACGCTTCAGGCCATACATCCGGCATCAGGGCATCCGTACCCAGCTGACCACGCAAGCGGCCTGACAAATTGTAAACGCCAGTCTCCTGCAAGACCGCATCCGAGAACTGGAACACTTCCCAATTGCCCGGTGTTCCGTCACCGATGGCAGCCAGATTGGCACCACTCAGCAACGCCGAGCGGGGACGAGACTCCAACACGCCATCGATCAGGTTGACACGCAACGCGGCCCCTTCGTCCCAGATCCCAACGCCTGCGCGTCGCAGGGGTGTTTCGGTGAAGCCAATCACCGCCTGCCCCGCGATTACTTGATGCAAGGTATAGTCCTCATCCTGTGCAGCCGAATAGACAGCCACGTTACCGGGCCAGGGCTCGGCCGATATCGCCAGATACGGCGCATGGGGCGCTTCGGATCCAGTGATCAGCGGCAGATCCATGAACACCGGCAGAACTGGCACCGGAGCGATGAACGGCTTGGCCACCGCCACATCATCCAGCACATCAGAAGGGGTATAAACGCCGGGTTCGATGCGTACCGCATCCGCCAGCTGCATCTCGGCCTGTTCCAACCGGTCGATCCGATAAAGAGCTCCGTCCCCGGCATCCGGCAGACGCACCACATCCCCGGCCCCAACGTTCAACAGCGACGGCGGCAGCGCAAAACGCGCCGTCTCTCGCGAAATGCGGGATTCGCTCAGCCAGCGCTCGACCGTTTGCCGCCCCTCGGCGCGGGTCATCGACAGGGGCATTTCGTTGACCGCAACCGCATGGGTTTTGTCATCCGGCAAAACAGCCTCTTCCGCGACCACATCGTGATCTGCATCCGACTGGACGAACCGCAGACGCACGCGACCGGTCATCTCGGCCTCAGCCTCGCGGCGATGTTCCACTGGCCCGTCGATATCCGCGCTGATGGCGATCTGCTCGGGGTCAATGTCAACGGCCCGACGCCCGTCGCGGGTTCTAAACTTCAGCACCCCGTCCCGCTCGATCGCATCAAACCCATAGCGCAGCATCAGCGGCTGCAAGGCCTGCCGAGCGTTCATTACGTCCTCAACCGCGTAACCGCGTACCACGCCGTAGAGCTCGGACACATCAATCGCCGTCACCCCTGCCTCATGGCAGATTTCTGTCACGACCGAGGCCAGAGTCCGCGACCCGGACCGCCCGTTCAGCCAATGCCCACGTGCATAGTTATCGCCGTCCGACCACTGCGTCCGCAGGTTCGGGAAAGTCGGGAACGGACGCGCATCCCAAGCCCAGACAAATGCGTTCGACAGGTCCACCATCGGGCCGTCATAGATATCTGAAACCGGGTTGATCTCAGTATCACCCCAATAGCCAAGGACGGCCCGAAGGTACTGAACCATGATAAAATCATCCCGTACTCCGTTGGAATAGCGCGGCAAATTCGATTCAGACGACTTTGGGTCCAAGAATTTGTTCGGCTGGTTCGTACCCTTGTCGATGGCCGCGCAGCCCAGTTCGGTGAACCAGATTGGCTTGGACACCGGAACCCAACCCGTGGGTGTTTGCTGCCGCACGCCCCCGATCCGCTCATGATGTCGGTTCGCCCACCAGTTGCGCAGGTCCTTGTACCGCCAGACCCACGGCTCGCCATGATCGTCATCAGTGATCGGGCTTCGGATCTGCGCTTCGGCTTCCTCGGGTGACGCATAGTACCAATCATACCCCTCGCCGCCTTCGATATTGCCGCGCAGATAGTCCAGATCGTAGATCGACCCATTCGACACCTCAGCGTCCAGATGCGAGCCCCCATCCCGCCAGTCGGACAGCGGCATATAGTTGTCGATGCCGACAAAATCTATGTTCTCATCGGCCCAAAGCGGGTCGAGGTGGAAATACCGGTCTCCGGTGCCGTCTTGCGGCTGATACCCGAAATACTCGGTCCAGTCTGCGGCATAGCCGATCTTAGTTTCCCGACCCAATATCGCGCGCACTTCCGCGGCCAGAGACCGCAGCCCCGCAACTGCAGCGAAGCCAGACGCGCCGCGGATTTGCGTTAGCCCGCGCATCTCGGACCCGATGCAGAAGGACTCCACGCCGCCCGCCGCCTTGCACAGGGCCGCATAGTGCAGAATAAACCGCCGTAACCCCCATTCACTTGGGCCGCGATAGGTCACTTTGCTGCCGCTGGTCGAGAAATGTGACGCGCGCGCCGTACCAAAGAACGCCGCCACCTGCGCATCCGCATCGGCAGTTTGATCCGGCGAGCCTGGCCGCCCCGGAGCAACATCCAAAGTGATCCGCCCACGCCAGGGTAAATGAGGTTGATCCGGCGCATCGGACCACGGATCAGGCAGGCCGTTGCCCTCTGATTGCTCCATCAAAATAAACGGATAAAACATAACCCGTTTGCCCGAGTTCTTCAGGTGTCGGATCGCCTGCACTACGGCCGCATCAGCCGGTGTACCGCCATAAACCGGACGCCCATCCTGCCATTTCACCTGCCCCGCCGCAGTTCGGGACAGACCTGAAACACTCCAGGGCATGTTTGCGCCCTCGATATTCTTGCGTTCAACCTTGGGGCGGATCTGGCATTCTCCGCAGCGCAAATCATCGCCGAACCACGACACGATCAACGAAGCCGCCTCGCAGCCCGGCAATTCCTGGCCGAGCGCCCGCGTCGAGGTCACCAGATCGGACTTGCCCGATGGTGAATTGACATTCGCCGCCCAACTGCGCCCCCGGCCCTTGGTGTAATTAACCTGAGATGAAGCCAGCGCGTATTCACCCGTACCCGGCATCAAGGCCACCCCCTTGATGATCCGTGACAGCGCGTCCGCCGCATCCGGCATCTCTTCTTGTTCCTGCCGCACCACCTCGAACGAGAATTGCGGCACGCGGTTGCCAAAGGGGCCCAGCGCCAGATCTTCGATCACCACATAAGCCGTGCCGCGATAGGCGGGCACCGTGCCTGCCCCTTCGACCGCTTCAATGAGCGGGTCGGGCAATTGCTCGTGATCGCCGCGATATATCCGCATGTTCAGCGTTCGGCGCTCGACCTCTTCACCATCGGCCCAGACACGCGTGATATCCGCAACCTGTCCCGCGCCCACCGCAATCGCCAGAGACACCGAATAGCTGTAGCTATGCGTGGTTGTTGTTGTCGTCACTTCAACGGGCTTGGGTTTCCCCTTGCCTCCACCGCCACCGCCTGATGTTTGCGTCGTCGTCGAGGTCGATCGGGTTTCCAGAAAGTCCGAGGCCCAGATGACCTGTCCTCCAACTCGCATCCGGCCGTAGACCGTCGCGACGGTCGCACCCTCACCGGTTTCGGTGAGACGGAAACGATCCAGACGCCCGGTCTCGACCACCTCGCTGCCGCCACCCATTACGGATTGGCTGGCCATCAACCGGTTGTCGATCACCCGCCCCAGCGTCGCCCCGACCGCGCGGCCAATCACCGCCGTTGATAGGCCCGCAACCGAGCCCCCGATCGAACCACCTATTGCCGCACCTGCAGCAGACAGAACTATTGTGGCCATCAGAAATCCTCCAGCGGGAATTCGAAACAAGCGACCACGCGGCGACGCCAAGGCTCGCTCAGCGTGTTTTCAACAACACCATGCCCGGTATAGGCGTGGATGAATCGCATCGGGTCTTGGGCGCTGACGATGCCCAGATGCTTTGCCACGGCCGCATCCCGCATCCGAAACAGCAATACATCCCCCGGGGCCAAATCATCGGGCGATTTCTCGACTAGATGGCGACGGGCTGCGGCCCACATGCGTTCCTCACCCTGTGGCTCGGACCAATCCATGCTGTAGACCGGCACCGCCTCGGGCTCATGCCCCATCACCGCGCGCCAAACGCCCCGCAGCAAGCCCAGACAATCGGCGCCTGCACCCCGAACAGAGGCCTGATGAACATAAGGTGTGCCCAGCCATCCGCGCGCTTCGTCCACGATATCTTGTTTTGTCCGCATCACCGCCTGCTTCCCCCTTTGTGTTGACTACTGCGCTTGGGTACGGCCATGACCCAATCCTCGTGTGGCAGGTCAGGGAAGCCCTGAAAATTCAGCATGTTGTTGAACTTCAGTCGGCAAGTGGTCATGCGCTTGTCACACCCGGCGATCAGCTGGACCCGGTCCCCAACCGCCAGCCCGCCGCCAATCGCCGACCACAGCGTGACATCGCGGCCATCTCTGACCTGTTCATCCAGCTTGATCGAGGCCCACAGGCCCTGCGCAGCCCCGTCCAGCACATCCAGCCTGCCGCGTTCAAACCAACCCGCATCAGAACTCTCCGCGCCCTGCAAACGCAAAGCCGCGCCGTCCAGCGCGACAATTTCAGCCTCAGCGCGATAACCCGGCGTCTCCAGGGCAAAGCGGCACGCCTTATCCCCCAACACAGCCGTACAGGGCTTCTGATAAATCCGCCCTAAAGGCCGGTTCAGCAGATCGGTCAACCCGCGCAATTCCGCATGAAACGCCCCGCCAGCGCGACGCAACTCGCCAATCGAACCACGAAACTGCAGCATCCGCTGCTCAGGATCGGCCCAATTGACCAGCCAAGCCCGCACCTCGGCCCCATCAAAGCGCCCCGCCTCGATATCCTCTTCACGGACCGAGGCATCAGACAGCGCGCCCATCGCCTCGGTATTATCGATCGACAGGCCGGTTGCCTGCTCGATCGCCGCAGCGGTCAGACCGGTACTGGCTTTGAACACCAGCCCGTCAAAGCGCAACTCCATATCGTGATCCGTGAAACCATAGACCTGTGCGTCGCTGCGCGTGATCGCCCAGCAACGACAGGTGGTGGTCAGCCCGCTTTGCAAATGCGCCTGCAGCGCCTGTTTGTCCCCGCTCATCAGACCCGCACCTCGACCACCGGTACGTTCGGGACGTCACCGGCCTGAAAGCTGGCCACGCTGGTCTGGATCTTGTCGGTGTCGAACCGTACCGGAACGTCGAACTCAAACCCGGCCGTAATCTCGACCTGCTCAGGCGGCGGGGCCGAGAACATCACGCGTCCGGTCGCCAGATCGACCTCAAAGTCCACGCCTTCGCGTTGCGCGTCCTGATCCAGCCCCAGCGTCACGGTCCCCAGTACCGGCTTCAGGATTGGCCGCACATAGCTGAACCCGCCCGAGCTGTAGGTCTTGACCAGCTGAAAATCGGTCGTCTCGCCATCCCCGCGCGCAATCACCTGATCGCCCTTGTCGACTTCAGCCGTTGCTGCGCCCGACTTGAAATCCGACCAATCCTTCCAGCGGAATCCAAACATCTGGCCCTGCCGCGCCTCAAAAAACGAGATCAGCGTTTCGACATCGTCCAGCGACCGCATCCCCAGACCCGCATCATAGCGCCTGCGCGAATGCGCCCAGGGCGTGTTGCGTTCTTCGAACCCGTTGGCCAGCGTCACGATATCCGTGCGCCGTTCCGGCCCACCGACCGAGCCAAAGCTCAGGCTGGCGGGAAATCTCACCTCGTGGAAATTCATCGCCTGCTCCCCTTATCTGTTGCGATTGCCGCGGCCCAATGCGCGGCTCATCTGCGCCGCGATCTGGCCTTGAGAGCGGCGGAACCCCTGCACATCCGGTGTTGAGATATTCATCACCACGTTGACCGCTCGCGCGCCGCCCTGTGACCGCACACCCAGCTTGCCATCGGCCCCGCGCGCCAGTGGCATGATCGCCTCGGGACCCGCCTCACCCATCAACCCGGTGCCGCCTCGCATCGGGAACATGGTCGGGCTGCTAACGACCCCACCATTGGCAAACGGCATCACACGGCCCTGAGAAAAACTGCCGCCATCGGCAAAGGGCAGTATCCCCTGCACCAAGCCACCCACCCCATTGGCAAGCATCCCGCCGAAATGATCCGTCACCGGTTTGATCGCCGCTGAATACGCCGTGCGGATCATCGAGTTCTTCAGCACATCCAGCGCCCCCGACAGGTTCATCCCATCCAGCACCACGCCATCAAAAGCCTTGCGCAACCCGCCCGACATGCCACGCTCCAGCGTAGCCACATCCTTTCCGGTCTCTTCAAACGCGGCCTTGATCCGTCGCATCTGGCCATCAAATGCCGAGGCCATGGTCGCCGCATCGCCCAGCGCATCACCCAGCGCCTCTCCCCGCTCCTGCAGGTCGTCAAAACCATCACGATCCGTCATTACGCTCTCCTTGTGTCTTGTCCGGATAGGCCGCCAGCAGCGCATCCAGCCCTGCCCGGTTCATCGCGGGCATCCCGGCGCCCTGCCCCAGCATCAGCCGCAGCTCAGCCGGGGTCAGACGCCAGAACTGATCCGGCGTCAGGCGAAGGCCGAGGAACCCGGCCCGCATCAGTACGGCCCAGTCGAACCCGCTCACTCGGGCACCATGAAGGCCCGCGCCAGCAACTCGGCTGCCGCCTTGGCCCCCGCCATCGGCCCGCCCGCAATCTCGGCATGCAGCAGATCATCGCGGGTCACCTGAGACCCGCCGCCGCGCAGCCCGGCAACAAGCAACGCCAGCACATCGCCGCTGGAATACGCGCCACCCTCGAACCGCTGCACCAGCTCGACCAGAGACCCGGCCTGCAGCTCTTGTTCCAATTCCGCCAAAGCACCCAATGTCAGCTTGAGCACCCGCTGCTCCCCATCGATTGTCAGCGCCACCTCGCCCGTCCACGGATTGGCCATCAGAGCGCCGTAAAGCTCAGCGCGCCGGCGCTTGCCATGCTCATCTCGTAGGTCGCCTCACCGTTATGCGAGCCCGCATATTCGATGCTGCTGACCTGAAACGGGCCTTCGACAATACCGAAATCGGGGATGATCACCTGAAAGCCGGGCGTCTCACCGTCAAAGAACAGCTGGCGCGCACGCTCATCTGTGCCCGCATCCTTGAACACGCCCGAGCCCGAAATAGCGGCCGATTTGACCCCGGCCCCCGACAGCAGCTCGCGCCACCCGCCCTGACTTTCCAGGCTGGTCACATCCACACTTTCCGCGTTGAAACTGATACGCGTGGCGCGCAGCCCCGCGATGGTCTCGAACAGGCCGGTGCCGTTCATATCCACTTTGACCAACAGGTCTTTTCCATTCTGGGCAGCCATATGCTCTCTCCGTTGATTGCTTAGTCGTCTTCCACGCGGGCGCGGAATCTCAGATCGATCTGGCGGATCGCGCCGCCGGTTCCCGTGCGTCGGGCGCTAGCGCGTTCGAACCACAGCCCCACCAGATGGCCCCGGTCCAAGCTCAGCGCCGCACCTTCCAGCGCGTCACACACCGCGCCCGCCAATGTCTTGGCCGCACTGAAGCCCGCCGCCTCGGACACCACCGAAACCGTGAACCGGTGCAATGCGCCCGCCCCCGACCGGTCCGAGGCGTCCCGCACCTCCTCCGGCCCGAGCGTCACATAGGTCTGAGGCAGCACCCCCGATGGCACCGCGTCATAGATCGCACCGCCTGACAGCGAACCCACCTGCGCATCGCCAGAAAGCCGTTGAAACACCGCCGCCTGCAAAGCCGCTGCAACGCCGTAACTCATGCCGCCACCTCTTCATCTGCGAAACAGGTCAGGTACTGGCCGCGCCCATCACGCTCGGCCACCGCACGAATGACAAACCGGCGCGTCCCTTCGACAAAGCGCTGATCCGGTGTGGGCCTCATTTGGGACCCCTCGGGCGCGCCCCGCACGACGATCCGGTACCCTACCCGCGACACCGAAGCGCCACCGACCGCGCGTTCCGCCCCACTGCGCGCCGTGACTTCCGCCCAAAGTGAGCCCAGCGCGGCCCATGTCTCGGTGTATCCCCCCGCGCCATCCGGATTGCGCACCGGGGCCTCCAGCACCAGTTTGCGGCTCAATAGCGGCGTGCTCATTGCGTCACCCCTGCACCGAAGCGCACTGTGCGGTAACGCTGGATCAGACTTGTCACACCAAACGGCATGCACCCCGCACCCAGCGCCGTCTCATCGCGGTATTCATAGTAATGCGCCGCCAGCAGCAGCACCGCTTGCCCCAGATCAGCGGGCAGCCCGCCCCAATCCGCAGCCATTCCGGCCGTGAAAACGATCTTCACCGAGGCGCCGGTCTGCGCCCTTGGCAAACAGGCCCCAACCGGACGCAACCGAGGGCGCTGCATGTCGCGCTCCAACCGATAAGCTTCGGCGTCCACAACCGTCTCGGTCCCCGCAGCATCCGTCAGCGTGACCGCAGCAACCGAGACCGCCGGGGCCACCGGCAGCACCTCACCTGCTGGATCGCGCCAACCGTTCAGGCTCCACGAGAAATTCCGTTCGATCAGCACCTTGCCGGTTCGCGCCTCAATCGCTGCAATGGCCGCACGCAGAAAGCCATTCAACACCTCGTCCTGCACATTGCCCTCGGCAAACCCCGTGCCCAGCCGCAGATGCGCCTTGAACTGATCCACCGGCAGCGCCGCATCCGCGATGGCGGTTTCTTCGATCAACATCATCTATTCACTCCGCAATCTCGGACCCCTCCGGGGCCGTATCCTTGGAAAATGACGGGCACGCGCCGCCCCACGTTGCTCGGACGGAGGGGAGCAGCTAGACAACGCGGGGGATATCACCCCGGCCCGCGCCCGCCGCCCGAGGGGCCAGTGGCCCCCCGGATCCGTCACCGCTTAGGCAGTGCCGAATTTCACCAGCTTGATCGCAGCAAAATCGCTCACGTCGCCGCCGACGCGCTTGGTCGCGTAGAACAGGACATGCGGCTTGGCGCTGAACGGATCGCGCAGCACGCGCAGGTCGGGACGCTCGGCAATGGTGTAGCCCGACTGAAAATCACCAAAAGCAATCGAGTAGCTGTCGGTCGCCGCATCCGGCATGTCCTCGGCAATCAGCACCGGGTAACCCATCAGACGCGCGGGCTCACCGGCGGCCAGACCGTCCGACCACAGGAAGCGACCATCGCTGTCCTTCAGCTTGCGAATCAGACCCGCGGTTTTCGAGTTCATAACGAAGGTGCCATTCACCCGGTACTGCGCGCCCAGCGCATAAACCACATCCACAATGGCATCCGCATCGACACCGCCATCAATGCCCGTCGCGATATAGCCCAGGCTGTCCCAACCCCAGCTGCCATTCTCCACCGTCCGGTGGTTCAGAATACCCTTGGGCTTGTCTACGCCATCGCCATTGATGAACGCCGCCGCCTCGGCGCGGGCGAACTTGTCGGCGATACGACCGGCCAGCCAGCCCTCGACATCAAAGGCGCTGTCGTCCAGCAGACGTTGCGACGCTTTGGGCAGCGCGCTCAGCTCGTGCAGCGGGATCGAGATGCGGTCAATCGACGGGGTCGATGTCTCGGCGGTCGCCGAGGTCTCATCCGCCCAGCCCGCACCCACATCGGTGTGGTCGATCAGCACGTCGAACGAGTTCGCCTCGACATTCACCACCGCCGCAATCGAGCGGATCGAGGCGGTCGAGTTCAGCACCGACTTGATCATCTCAGCCGTCTGCGGATCAACCAGATAACCGCCATCACTGTTCACCGCGCTCGACAGCGATTTGGCTTCAATCTCCAGCCCGCGCAGCCCGTCATCCTCGCCCGAACGCACATAGGCGTCGAATGCCTTCTGGTGCGGTGCGCCGTCCTCGATCGAGGCCGCAAGATGCGGGCGTGCCGCGATGGTTGATTTACGATCCAGCATGGTCAGTCGCTCTTCTGTCTGTTGCAGTTGTGTTTTAACTTCAGCCTTCAGGTCCTTGAATTCATTCACGAAGCCAGCCATCGCCTGCTTCACCTCCTGAACCAGGGGCGCACCCTCTCCGGTCAAGGCCGGGGTCTCGGTCTTGCTCATCAGCACTTCCTTTTTGGGTGGGTATTGAGGCGCGCTAGGTCCGCGCCAGCTCCTGCCGGGCGTCGTTGAACACCTCGGCAATACTGCGCCAGGTGTTTTCAACGTCAGGCTCAACGCCCTTCGCCGCCACCCGCGCACTGGGCAACATCGGAAAGGTCACCAGCGACACCTCCCATAGCTCCAGTTCCGTCAGGACCCGCTGGCCCTTGTCATTCTTCACGGCCCGCTTGGTGCGATAGCCAATCGACAGACCATCCATTGCGCCCGCCCGGATCAACTCGGCCGCCTCACGGCCTTTCTGCGTGCTCTCCAACAGACGCCCCTTGACCCAAAGGCCCCGGTCGTCCTCGCGCACCTCGTCCCAGACGCCGATGGGCTGCGCCGGATCGTGCTGCCACAGCATCTTGACCCGCTGACCCGCCTTTGCCAGCCCCTCCAGCGAGCCCGTATACGCCCCGCGCTGCACCACATCGCTGCCCTGATCGACCTGCTCAAACAGGCTGGCATACCCTTCGATCACCGCATCCCCGGACACCGACAACCCGTCGCCAAACCGAGCGAATTTTTGTTCTAAATCCATGAACTTCTCCATGTAACCCACTGACATTACGGCGCTACCACCAGTAACGACTGAAACGCCTGCGCCAAAATCACCGCCGCCACGCCGTAAACCGTCAGCCACAACCGCTTCTCCAGCCGCTCCATCATCTCTTCGATCTGATCCAGCCGCCGACACAGGTGGGCGTGCTGGATCTCGGCCACCCGCTCATGTGCGGCCAGACGCAGGCCCGGCGCGCAGTCGAACGGAGGATAACCGTCACCCATCGCCACGCTCCGGCAGCCCCAGCAACGCGCGCTTTTCCGCATCCGTCAGGAAATCCGCCCCGTTGACCCGCGCCCATTGCGCATCCCGTTCCGCCGACAGCGCCGGCACCTGATCCAGATCAGGCTTCAGCATCAGATCCTCACCGATAAAGCCCGCCAGCCATTCTGACACCGCCGCCGCCACCCGCGTCACCAGGGGCAGCACGGTCAGGCGATAAAACGCCCGGTTGGCCTCCTGATAGTTCGAATAGGTCGCATCGCCCTGGATCCCCAGCAGCATCGGCGGGACCCCAAAGGCCAGCGCGATCTCGCGGGCGGCGGCTTCCTTGGTCTTTTGAAACTCCATGTCGGACGGAGAGAACCCCATCGGCTTCCAATCCAAGCCCCCTTCCAGAACCATCGGACGCCCAGCATTGCGCGCCCCGCGATAGTTCTGCTCGATCTCATCCGACAAACGCCGGAACTGATCCTCGGCCATCACCCCATGGCCGTCACCCTTCCACACCAGCGCCCCCGAAGGCCGCGCCGCATTGTCCAGCAGTGATTTCGACCACCGAGACGCGCTGTTATGCACATCAATCGCCATCGCCGCCGCCTGCATCGGTGAAAATCCGTAATGATCATCCTGAGGATGGAACGATTTGATATGACAGATATTTTCCGCCGCAAACCGGTGCTTCTTGCCGCCCACGGCATAGTCATACGCCTTGGGCCAGCCATCCGCCCCCGGCACCACGCTCATCCGGTCGGATCGCAAGACATGCAGCTCAACCGGCAGCCCCCCATCGGCCTGAACCGCCTCGATATAGGCATTGCCCGACAGCAACAACTGCCCAAACAGAGCTTCCATCAACTCCGCCCGCCCCTGCGCCGCATTGGGACGACGCATCAGCGAAAGGATCGGATGCACATCATAGCGCTGCGCCTGATCCTGCAGCACCAGAGGCAAGGCCGCCGCCGCCTCGGCGATCAGCTTGACCGATCGAAACCCCACCGGATTCCCCGAAAACCCCGTCCGCGTCAGCGACACCGCATCCCGAGGGCTCCACGCCACGCGCCCACCCGTCTGCCACGCCACCACCGGCCCCGCCGCGCTCGCCTTCGCCTCAGGCGCTGCCTCAGCCGATCCACGACGCAAGAAATCGAATACCATCTGTGCTCCTTTCTGCCGCCGCTCTACCCGGCTTGTTGAAAGGAGTTATGACGGAAAGAAGTTTAGGGCTTGAGAATGGAGCGTACGGGGGGTGGGCAACGGACTAAAAGCTGACACGAACCAAGTGAGTCGCAGCGCGTGCTTCAACATAATCTCGACAAAATAAGAGTGCTTATCGTCACCAAGAGCAATCAAAGCACTGAATCTGGGATTTTCTTGTGTCCACAATCTCTAAACTAATTTTCAATTTCAAACGGAAACGGCTGCTTCGCAAACTAAACAGGGCGAACACGTTCAAACAGCTACAACTTCAACACAGCACTCCAGAAGAATTTCTTGAAGCAGAGCAAAACGCCGAACGCAGAGTAGCTACACGGCATCTCCGTCCAGACTGGGAAGCCGCCGCACAAGTAATCAACATGCACGAAACTCCTCCAGACAGTCATGAGGGGCGGGCTTTTCTGAATACCTTGGATACACATGACATTCACTATCTGGCTGAGCGGATTTCCTATGACGCAATGTACGATGAGGCTTGGGTTTTAGCTTTCATAGAGCATCCCGCATGCGATCTCGGCACCGGATGGCTATTGTTTCTTGGCTCCGGCTCACCGACGGGTATTGAAAAGTATCTAAGAGAAAATGCCGACGAAGATAGACCGTTTGGGTTCTATAAAGACGATGTCGAAAGAAACGACGCCATACTGGTTCGTATGAACGCGCGGGATTTCAAGACGCGAAACTTTGCTCCGAAAAACCCCAAGCGCATTCGTGAATACAAATTAGAAATACAGGGTGCTTTGGACGAAGGTTATTCACTAAGGTGGCAAATCCCCGACGATGCTTTCGCTGGATTGAGAGGATTTGACGCCAAGTCCAAATACGAAAAATCCGGTGATGATGTGTTTATTGACTTCGAGCTTTGGCTCGCGAGCCGTCAGAACTAATTTCGGCTCTTTGCCTGTCAGCCGTCTCACAAACTCCGCACCCTCGGCCGCCGATACACCCCCAAAGGCCCCACAACCAACTCATGCAGCGCCCACACCAGCGCGTCGACCCGGTCTGGTGAGCCCCATCCAGCATGGCCAATTGTAAGATTTAGCGGCTCGTTGGACATTTAACCCAAATCCTTTGCCATCGCCGCCAAGTTCTTGTGATTTCTTGCCACGGCTGTTGCCTGCGTTTCACATGCCCCCACGTGTGCTTCAAATTGAAGAGGCCACCCGATGACTGAAAACGAACCTGCACCGTCCGGACACTCCGATACGAACAATAACTGGACCAAGGAACCTACTGCTGCCGACAAACACGTCTACGAGGTGTTTGCCTCCAACGTAGTCGTTCTTGTGCAGCTGCTTGATGACTACAAAACCATGATGTCGCCGGATGTCCACGCAAGGCTGTTTTCTTCGCTGCTGACGTTGTCCCGGTTGCTCGGCGAATACGAGGACAGTTGGAATCAAGAATACCCAACGCCCTGAACCTGAATGCGCCCAGCGAAAGATCAGCCCTTTAGGAGAAATATGATTGTTTGTAGAGCACCCCTCAGAGTGCTCACAAACTCCGCACCCTCGGCCTTCTAAACGCCCCCGCAGGCCCCACAACTAACTCATGCAGCGCCCAGACCAGCGCGTCGACCCGGTCGGGTGAGCCCTGCCCTTCGAACCCGCGCGCGGTCATCTGGCACATCTGCTCCTCCAGCGAGTCCAACCCGGCCAAATGGGCCACACGCCCCTGATCGTATAGCGCCGCTACAGGCTCGGCCCGCGCGACCTTTCCGCGTGACGCCCGCACCGCGCGATAAGGCACCAGAGGGTCCACCTGCCGCACGACCTCTTCCACCAGTTGCCCGCCCTGATTGACCTCGGCCACCAGCCGTTCAGCCCCGAACTCATCCATCGCGTCAATCGCCGCCTGCGCCCAGCCAGCCGGGCCAACGCCCTGCACCGTCCGGTCAGCCAGTACATAGGCCCGCCAGTCCTCGGGTGGCCCCTGTAGC
Source organism: Ruegeria sp. SCSIO 43209 (assembly GCF_019904295.1). Lineage (NCBI taxonomy): Bacteria > Pseudomonadati > Pseudomonadota > Alphaproteobacteria > Rhodobacterales > Roseobacteraceae > Ruegeria > Ruegeria sp. SCSIO 43209. Next base: position 982,438 of record NZ_CP065359.1, on the reverse strand, counting down.
TGAGCACCAACGACCACGATCCCGCAGGCATCCGCATCCGACCCCGCCGTCACCGCCGGGTCCAGCGCCACGACAACCCGGTCCAATGCGGGCACCTGCGCACAGCGCGCCGCCTCCAGCATCGAACCCGTCCACAACGCGCCCTCAGCATCCGACAGCAACACCCCGTCTAATTCCTGCCGCCCCAGCCGCGTGCCGGCATAGCGCGCGCGTACCTCTTCCAAAAAGGAACCCGCCAGATTGGCCCGGTTCGCCTCGGTCGGCGCGTGGGTCTGTACCGTGGACGGAGACGCCAGCAACTCCTTCAAAACCTTCACATTGCGCGGCGTCGTGGTCACACAGACCCGCGGCCGTTCCCCCAGCCGCAGCGCAAATTGCAACATATCCCAGGTCTCTCCAGCCTTCTTCCACTTGGCCAGCTCATCCACCCAGGCCGCATCGAATTGCGGCCCCCGCAGCCCCTCGGGATCATGCGCCGAAAACGCCTGCGCCTCGGACCCGTTAGGCCAAACCAGCTTGCGTTCAGACGCCTTCCAAACAGGCCGCCGATCCGGCGGTGAACACTGCAATATCCCGCTATCCCCAAAGATCATCACATCGCGCACCTGATCAAATGTCTCACCGACCAGAGCCACACGACACGCCTGCCCCCGATCCAGAGGCAAAGACCCCTCGACCACCGACCGCACCCATTCGGCCCCCGCCCGCGTTTTACCGGCCCCGCGCCCGCCCATGATCATCCACGAGCGCCAGTCACCCTCGGGCGGCAACTGATGCGGTAGTGCCCAGAACTCGAACAGGAAAGGGAGGGCACACAGCCCCCCCTCCCCGATCTCACTCAGAAATCTGTCCTGCACCGCAGCAGGCGCGGAGGCGAGCCAGCCTGCACCCGATCTCAGATCGTGCCCGATCAAGGTCGAGCGCATAGCCCCCTTGGGCAATTCCGGCTTGTCTGTGATGTTGTTCGACAAAGCTTGTCTCCACTTTCTGGCAACTGCGGATCAGCCCCTCTAGCTGACCCAGTTGCTTGCCTGTTCCGGCAAGGTCTGCATCCTCCCCGGCACCGATCTGTTTTCGCAGTTCTTCCGCCGCTTGGCGCAGATCGCGAATGGATCGCTCAAGCGACTGCAATAAATCAGCCGTCTGAGAAATCCGCTCTTCCGGGGTAATCAAAGTCATGTTTGCCTGTGACCTCATGCGTGAGTTTTTCCGCACGAGAGAAACGAAAAACGACCGCCGGGTCGCCCCGGGGCCGTTGCCCACCTCTTCTAGCATGACATAATTCGTACCAAGAAAAGCGCGCAAAGTCAATGCGTTACGCAACGCAGATGCAACACCCGGCGTCCGATCCGTTAACGATCAGCCCCGCATGACCTCAAGAAACGCAGCGCTTACGATCAAAGCCGCACCCAATGCTTCTCTCATCCCAAACGGCTCGCCCGAGAAGACCGCCGCCGAGATCAGGCCCACCACAACTTCGCTCATCAGCAGTAGACCAACGCGTGCCGGGGTAAGCTTGGTTGCGGGCCAAATCGTCAGAAAAAACATCGGCAAGGTGTACAGGACCGACAGCAACGCGACCGGGCCGATACGTATAACCATCTCGCCGACTGCCTCTGATGACGCCAAACCGCCGCCGAATGGAACGCTCAGCAGAGACAACACCAAAGCGCCTGAAACAAAGGCAAAAACCTGCCCCGGAACAGAGATACCGGACGTCCGATAAAGCCCCAGAGATCCCATCGCCCAAGTGATCCCCGAGATCAGGGCCAGCCAGTCTCCAGTATTGCGCGGCCAGGGAAACCCCTGTTCTCCGCCAAGCACGATGAACATGCCACCCAGACCGCAGAGTAAGCCCAGCACGCGCGCCGGGCCAAGACGTTCACCCAGAAACACCATTCCAAGGATCGTTCCCCAGACCGGTGTCAGATAGAACAGCAGGATTGACCGGACGACATCTGTGTAAACCAGACTGATGGTAAACAAGCTGAACGCAGCACCGGTGAACATCCCGCTGAAGATCAGCCCGCGCCAGTCTTTCAAAAGCGCTTGCCGTTCGCGCATCAGGAAGGGCGTCAGTACGATCAACGCCGAGGTGTACATCACAATACCGGGCCATGGGCCATCCAGTCCTTGGTCGACAAAGTGGCGAACCGGAATCCAGTACAGCCCCCACATCATCCCGCCGATGACAAGGGCGACGCTGGCGGTCCTCAAATCCGCTCCGTCTAAAGCTCTGAATGTCATGACCCGACTCATAAAACCTTCCGAACCGTATCTGGCAAACGCGCAACCCGCGCAAGCTTATAGCCGACACGGCGCTTGACAATCGCGACCGCAAGGCGCATGTGCCCCTCAAACAGCGCTACCGCGTGAGCACGTGGGCGACACCGCCCCCAACAGCGCCCGATTCACCCATAGTTCCCCATCACGCAGGGTTCTTGACGCGACAATCAGATGCTGCAGGGAACGCCTGCACGTCCTGAGGTTTCGCACAACCCCTGCCGGTCGCGGAAGCGGCCCATCACGACTTGCCCGTGGACCTTTGCCTCGGGCTATAAAGGATAGTTATTTGTTCGACTTCGATATGCTGGGCCTTGCGCCCGCTCTAAATGATGCGCTCAAACGCGCCAACTTCACTCAACCGACCCCGATCCAGAACCAGGCGATCCCGCTGGCCCTGAATGGTCACGATATCCTTGGCCTCGCCCAGACCGGTACAGGTAAGACATTGGCCTTTGGCCTGCCGCTGATCGACCATCTGCTGGCCCAGCCCGGCAAGCCCGATCCCAAAACCGCCAAGGCGCTGATCCTCGCGCCCACCCGCGAGTTGGTCAACCAGATCGCCGACAGCCTTCGCAACTTGACCAAGAAAACCAAGATCCGCGTCGCGACCGTGGTTGGCGGTCAGTCGATCAACAAGCAGATCATGTTTCTGGCGCGCGGCACCGACATTCTTGTCGCCACCCCCGGTCGCCTGATCGACCTGATGGATCGCGGTGCGGTTAATCTGGGTTCAGTCAAGCACCTCGTACTGGACGAGGCTGACCAGATGCTCGATATGGGCTTCATCCATGCCCTGCGTCGGATCGCGCCGGAACTGGGCACGCCGCGCCAAACCATGCTGTTCTCAGCCACCATGCCGAAGCAAATGGAAGAGCTCAGCCGTGCCTATTTGACCAACCCGCAACGGGTGCAGGTCTCGCCCCCCGGCAAAGCAGCCGACAAGATCACGCAGTCGATCCACTTTGTTGAAAAGCCTGCAAAACCCGCCAAACTGCGCGAGATCCTCTCGGCTGACATGGACGCGCTGACGCTGGTCTTTTCTCGTACCAAACACGGAGCGGAAAAGCTGATGAAGGGGCTTGTCGCCGATGGCTACAATGCAGCCTCGATCCACGGCAACAAAAGTCAGGGCCAGCGCGACCGCGCAATCAAGGCGTTCCGCGCCGGTGAGGTCAATGTTCTGGTCGCTACCGACGTCGCCGCGCGCGGCATCGATATTCCGGGCGTGGCCTATGTGATCAACTACGACCTGCCCGAGGTACCGGACAACTATGTCCACCGCATCGGCCGCACCGCTCGTGCAGGCCGCGAGGGCGAGGCCATTGCCTTCTGCTCGGCGGAAGAGGTCGACCTGCTGCGTCAGATTCAGAAGCTGATGAAGATCGAAATCCCGGTCGCCAGCGGTGAGATGCCTGAAGCAATCTCACCAAAGAAAACCCCGCGCCGTCCAAGCAACCGCCGTCGCGGCCCGAAACCTCAGCACTCTGGTGCGCCCAAACCGGGCGGTCAGAGACGCCGCCGACCGCGTCGCGCGAAAGCGGCCTGAATAAGAAACGGCCCGGTCGATTGACCGGGCCGTTGCTTTGTCGGGGTCAGAGATTCGTGTTGTACAAGTCGGACAAAGGGCCGTTTCAAACCTGTACAACACGGACGATTGAATCAGTTCCCGGAATTCCGCTCAGCCTCGATCTCACGCCACTTTGCGACGTTGCGATTGTGCTCTTGCAGGGTCTCGGCAAAGGCATGACCACCGGTTCCGTCCGCAACAAAGAAGATGAAATCCGTGTTGTCAGGTGCCACTGCAGCCTCAAGGCTCGCGAGACCCGGATTGGCAATCGGGGTGGGTGGCAGCCCTTCGATAACATAGGTGTTCCAAGGCGTCGCACGGCGCAGTTCGCTTTGCCGCAAACCGCGACCCAAAGTACCCTGCCCTTTGGTTACACCATAGATCACCGTCGGGTCTGTCTGCAGCCTCATACCTTGGTTCAGACGGTTAACGAAAACGCTGGCTACCTGGCCACGCTCTTCCGGCTGACCTGTTTCTTTTTCGATGATCGAAGCCAAAATCAGCATCTCTTCGGGGCTGTTCAGAGGTAAACCATCCTGACGCCCCTCCCACGCTGCGTTGATTCTAAGCTGTTGTTTTTCCTGCATTTCAGCAAGAACTGCATTCCGATCTTCACCGGGTCTGACCTCATAACTGTCAGGGGCCAACATCCCTTCAGCGGGCAATTCTGCTACTTCGCCGGTTAGCAAATCCATCGCCTTTAGCGACTCGACAATCTGCCAACTGGTGACGCCTTCAGCTAACGAGATGCGATAACGCGTATCCGCCTCACCGCGTTTTTCTGCATAAACTTCCGGGGCGTCCTCTTCGCCGATCACAAAGGAAGCCACCTCATCAAAATCCAGAGTCGCCGGGTTCAGTTCCCGCACGCGGGTCTGCATACGGGTCACGCCAATGCGGTATTCGATCTCGGTCCCGCAAGTGCTGGCACCGCTATGAGTTATGTCGTCGACGATTTGCTCCATCGACGCGCCTTCGCGAACCAGAAAGCTACCCGCTTTCAGCTGCTGAGATTTGTCTGTGTAATCAGCAGCTAAGCGGAAAATCAACCCGCTGCTGATCGCACCTTGATCCTCGAGGTCACGGCTGACCCGTGTCATGTTGGAGCCTGGCTTTACCTGCAGGCAGATCGCGGTTTCCAGCGGTCCTTCGGACTTGTATTGCGACTGCCCCCACAGGACGACACCGCCCATCAGGAACAGCCCAACGATCAGTATTGTCAACGCGTTCGAAGCGAGCGCTCGCCACATTTAGTTGACCTTTCCGAAGATCACACTTGCATTGGTGCCGCCGAAGCCGAACGAATTTGACAAGGCCACGTTGATCTCACGCTCGCGCTTGGCATTCGGGGCCAAATCGATCGGAGTTTCAACTGCTGGATTGTCCAGATTGATCGTCGGTGGTGCAACCTGATCGCGGATCGCAAGGATTGAGAAAATCGCCTCAATCGCGCCAGCGGCGCCCAGCAGGTGACCAGTGGCCGATTTGGTCGAAGTCATCGTCGCGTTGCTGGCGTGATCCCCCAGCAGGCGTTCTACCGCGCCCAGCTCAATCGTATCCGCCATGGTCGAGGTCCCATGCGCGTTAATATAATCCAGATCCTTCGGCTCAAGCCCCGCACTACGCAGCGCTGCTTTCATCGAGCGTTCGGCCCCATCGCCATCCTCGGACGGCGCGGTTATGTGATAAGCGTCACCCGACATCCCATAGCCCAGAACCTCGGCATAAATCTTGGCACCGCGCGCTTTGGCGTGTTCGTAATCCTCAAGAACTACAATGCCTGCACCTTCGCCCATGACGAAACCGTCGCGGTCGATGTCATAGGGGCGGCTCGCTTTCTTCGGGTCATCGGCGTATTTGGTCGACAGCGCCTTGCAGGCGTTGAAGCCGGCGATACCGATTTCGCAAATACAGCCCTCGCCGCCACCTGCGATCATCACGTCTGCATCCCCGGCGCGGATGATGCGGCTGGCATCACCGATCGCATGGGCACCGGTCGAGCAAGCAGTCACGACCGAGTGGTTCGGCCCCTTGAACCCATGACGGATCGAAACCTGCCCCGAGGCCAGATTGATTAGCGCGCCCGGGATAAAGAACGGAGAAACCCTGCGCGGACCTTTGTCGCGGATCAGGTTGGCCGTGTTGGCAATTGATCCCAGCCCACCGATACCGGACCCAATCAGAACGCCCGTGCGCAGGCGGTCTTCTTCGTCTTCGGGCAGCCAATTGGCATCCTTGCAAGCCATCTCGGCTGCAGCGATGGAATATAGGATGAAATCTTCAATCTTGCGCTGTTCTTTCGGCGGCATCCAATCGTCAGGATTAAACGTCCCGTTGGTGCCATCTCCGCGCGGCACTTCGCAGGCATAGGTCGTGGTGACCCCGCTTGCCTCGGCATCAAACTGCGTGATTGGTCCTGCGCCGGATTCTCCATCCAGCAGCCGTGACCATGTTTCCTCGACCCCACTGGCCAAAGGAGTGACCAATCCAAGACCGGTTACAACGACTCTGCGCATGAAGTGCCTCTTGCCTGCTTCCTGTTATGAGAACCGCTCATACCCCGGCCCGGGGTGCGGGGGCAAGAGCAACGGCATATTCTGAACCGGCATCCTTGTGCCGTAACCTGTTCAAATCCTCTGTCAATTGAGTTGAACGATGCCTGAAAGGCAAAAACCCGCCCTTCCTTCAACGGGAAAGGCGGGTCGTCTGGTACTGAAGTTTACTGGAACTCGGCGACTGGCTCGTGTGCCGATTGGGCGACCTCCAATGCTTCGGACAGATCGACGGACTTGCGGAACAGTGCCCGGCCAACGATCGCACCCGAAATATTCGAGATATAGGCGAGACGAGAGATATCGTCGCTGGTACGCACGACACCGCTGGCTATGATCGGTGTACGCGATTTTTCGGCCAGTCCTGAAATCAGACCCAGCTGCGCTTCGACGTCTTCCATATCGCTATCGATATCGGTCACCAGAATGGCAGCAAGAGGCGTATCCGCGAAAGCTTCGATGAAGGCTTCCGGGGTAAACGCACTTTGGCTGCGCCAACCTTCGGTCATCACTTGCCCTTGCCAAACATCAACCGCCAACACGATCTGGTCGGGATAAAGCTTGGCCAGTTCCTTAACTAACTGCGGGTCCCAGGCCGCAAGTGTGCCAATCACGATTCGACCGGCCCCTTTGTTGATCCAATGTTCAACATGCTCGCGGGTCCGCATCCCCCCTGCCAGCTGCACTGACATTTCAGAGGAGCGAATGATTTCTTCGATCAGTTCGGAATTGGTATCCCGGCCTTCGATCGCGTCAAAATCCGTAAGCTGCATCCATTCCGCTCCAGCCGCAGACCAGCCGCGCGCGGTCTCGACCGGATCGACATGCCAGATCATCGCTTCATCCAGACGCCCCTTGTCCAGCGTAACGCACCGACCGTTCTGCAACTCCATCGTGGGGTAAATCATCATGATTCATATCCTCCGCTGAATCATTCCGTAATTCCACGATAGCATAGAGTCTCAATTTGCCGCTTTGTTTCACAAGATCGGCAAAGCTCGTCCATTTTGCGGCATCGCACTGCCCAATGCGTTTCACACCCGTGCAGGAGGTCCATCACGGCGAAACAGATGAACGGGCGTGTCGCGGTATTCAGCTTCGCGCAACAGCTTGTAGCCCAGCTTTTCAGCCAATCGCTGTGAGGCTGCATGGTCCGCGTCGATCAGCGCAACCAACGGGCCCGGTATAATCCGGTCGAACCAGTCGTGCGCCGCCTGCGCGGCCTCACACCCGTATCCTTGCCCCTGCATGTCCGGGGCCAGAACCCAGCCGGCTTCGGGAAAACCATCAAAATCATCGCCCAGAGACCGGTTGCCATAGAAGAACCCGGCTTGCCCGATCAGAGTACGATTCGACTGCAGCATCACACCCCATTGACCGAACCCGGTCATCTGCCAATGTCCAGCGTTGCGCAGGAAAGAATCCCACGCCTCGCCGCGCGTTTTCGGGGTGCCTCCGATATGGCGTACAACTTCGGGGTCGCGCCAGATTTCGGCGAACCGGTTGAAATCCTCGGGGCGCATTGCACACAAGGTCAGACGCGCCGTATTGATCATCGGGGTGGATCTTATCATGCCCTTGCCCGCTCAGAAACTTGCCTCAGGTGTCAGAGTGCGGAGCCTCAACGCCTCAAAGCAAGCGCGAAATGTGGCAGAGCATAAAAAAACGGCGCTTCCGTTGCCCGGAAGCGCCGTTTTTGTCTCAGTCAGGTCAGCTTAGGAAGCTTCGCTGATGAATTTGACCGCGTCGCCAAAGGTCTGGATGGTCTCGGCTGCGTCGTCCGGAATCTCGATGCCGAACTCTTCTTCGAACGCCATTACCAGCTCAACGGTGTCCAGGCTGTCTGCGCCCAGATCGTCGATGAACGAGGCGTTTTCGGCAACCTTGTCCTCTTCAACACCCAGGTGCTCAACAACGATCTTCTTTACGCGATCTGCGACGTCGCTCATGTCTATTCCTCATTTCAATTTCAGGGCTGTCCGCCCGGTTCTGCCCTTGCCCGTTCGGGGTGGACTTGTTTTGCCCTTTCCGGGCGGTTTGGGTCCCGGGTCCCCGGGAAATCAGAGAACCGGCCCTTGGACCGGTTCCTGCGCATATGCGCCGCCTATAGCACAGACAACGCACAAGGCAAACGCTTTCGCGCCCACCCTGAATTGCGATTACAACATGGCCATACCGCCATTCACATGCAAGGTGCTTCCGGTAACATAACCTGCTTCAGGGCTTGCCAGATACAGCACAGCGGCTGCGATTTCCTGCGGATCACCCATACGACCGGCCGGAACCTTGAGCAGCAGACCCTTCTTTTGCTCATCCGTCAGCTTCTCGGTCATCGCGGTGGTGATAAAGCCCGGCGCAACCGCATTAACGGTAATGCCACGGGTCGCAACCTCATGCGCCAGCGCCTTGGAAAAGCCGATCATGCCGGCCTTGGAGGCAGCATAGTTCGCCTGCCCTGGGTTTCCGATCGCAGCCACAACGGACGAGACATTGACGATCCGACCCCAGCGCGCCTTCATCATGCCCCTGATCACGCCTTTGCACAGCTTCATCGTTGCGGTCATGTTCACGTCGATCACGCTCTGCCATTCTTCATCCGACATGCGCATGAACAAGTTGTCGCGTGTGATGCCTGCGTTGTTCACCAGAATATCAACCGAGCCCATCGCCTCAGCCGCTTGTTTCGGCAGGGCCTCGACGGCTTCGGGATCGCTAAGGTTACACGGCAAGACATGCGCACGATCGCCAAGGCTGTCGGCCAGAGCTTGCAGAGGCTCCACGCGCGTTCCGGAAAGGCCAACAGTTGCACCAGCGTCGTAAAGCGCGCGGGCGATATCGCCGCCAATACCACCCGAAGCACCGGTGATTAACGCATTCTTACCTGTCAAATCAAACATCTATGTTTCCTCTCTGGCCGCCGAAACCGGCGGCTGTCCCTTGTTCATGCGCCGGGGTTAACGGCTTTTTGTACATCTTCAGGCGTCCCGACCGCTGTGCACGCCAATGCTCGATCGATCTTGCGGATCATTCCCGACAGAGCTTTGCCCGCGCCGATCTCCCACGCTTCGGTCACACCCTGCGCGACCATGTACTGTACGCTCTCACGCCACCGAACCGAGCCGGTGACCTGTTCCACCAGCAACTGACGGATCATATCTGGATCAGCCACAGCTTCGGCGCGAACATTCGCAACCAAAGGCACGGCAGGCGCTTTGATTTCAACCGAGGCCAAAGCCTCTGCCATTACATCTGCCGCAGGCTGCATCAGCGCACAGTGAAATGGAGCACTTACCGGCAACATAATTGCACGCTTGGCACCTTTTTCCTTGGCGATCTCGGCTGCGCGCTCAACAGCGGCTTTTGAACCAGAAACGACTACCTGGGTTGGGTCATTGTCATTGGCAGCCTGACAGACCTCATCTTGCGCGGCCTCTTCCGCAACGGCGCGCACCGCTTCAAGATCGAGCCCCAGAATGGCGGCCATTGCGCCCTCGCCCACCGGCACTGCACTTTGCATCGCCTGCCCGCGCGTCCGCAGCAGGCGGGCAGTATCGGCAACCGTCAAAGCTCCGGCCGCAGCCAGCGCCGAGTATTCACCCAGCGAGTGACCCGCCACATAAGATGCCATTGAAATCGAAACGCCTTCGGCCTCAAGTGCGCGCATTGCGGCCATCGAGGTTGCCATCAGCGCGGGCTGTGCATTCTGAGTCAGGGTCAGCTCTGCGATATCGCCTTCCCAGATCAGATCGCTCAGTTTTTCGCCCAAAGCCTCATCGACCTCATCGAAAACGGCGCGGGCGGCTGGATATGCCTCAGCCAAGGCCTTGCCCATTCCGATGGTCTGGGCGCCCTGCCCGGGGAAAACAAACGCGCGTGTCATTGGTGCCTCTTGCGTGACGTCAGATTTCGGCGGGGTTTAAACTGACAATCGGCGCGGCACAAGCATTGCCTGCGTTCTGCATCAGGACACCTTTACTGTGCATTTCTCTGTCTTGTGTCCACACGGCATCCATTTAACTTACCCTCAATTCAGAAACTCGGAGAGCCAATCGATGCCCCTTACCAACACCCGGTCCAGCTATGGTGGTGTAACCAAAGCATTTCACTGGCTGACGGCGCTACTGATCCTGACGGCTCTGCCGCTGGGCTGGTTCGCGAACCAATTGGCCCATGCGATTTACGATCCGAGCATTTCCACGACCGAGGATGACATCGCCCGCGCCGCCCAGCTGTTTTCACTGCACAAAACCATTGGTGTTACCGTGTTCTTCGTCGCACTGGCCCGAATCCTTTGGGCTGTTACCCAGACGAAGCCGGGCTTGCTGAACGCTGAAAACAAACCCGAGGCCTTCGCCGCCGAAACTGTGCACTGGCTGCTGTACGGCTCGCTTGTACTGGCTCCGCTCAGCGGCTGGATCCACCACGCCGCCACCGACGGCTTCGCGCCGATCCTATGGCCCCTTGGTCAGAACCTGCCGCTTATTCCGAAGTCAGCTTTCCTTGCAGACATCAGCGCCAGCCTGCATTGGCTTTTCGTCTGGGCCCTGGGTGTGGCGCTCGTGCTGCACATAGCGGGCGCGCTGAAACACCATGTCGTGGACAAAGACAGTACCCTGCGCCGTATGCTGCCCGGCCAATCGGACGCGCCGGAACCCCCGGCACAGCACCATTCCATTGTTCCCGCCTTCGCCGCCTTGGCAATCTGGGGCGCGGTGCTGGTCGGAGGTTGGTCCACCGGTGTCTTTGACGACCAGTCCAAAGCAACCGAAGACACGGCCGAACTTGCGCAAGTTCAATCGGAATGGGAGGTCGAAGACGGATCCCTGTCGATTACTATCTCGCAATTGGGCAGTCCCGTAAGCGGCGAGTTTGCTGACTGGACTGCAGCGATAGCGTTTGAGGATCCCGCCGAGCCGGGATTGGCCGGTTCCGTCGATGTAACGATTGCCATTGGTTCACTCAGCCTCGGCACAGTCACCGACCAAGCGATGGGTGCGGATTTCTTTGACAGTGCGCAGTTTCCTACGGCTCAATTTAAGGCCGACCTGTTCAAAACGGATGCGGGTTATGAGGCGCGAGGACCTCTGACAATCCGGGACAAATCTATCGATGTCGTCCTGCCATTTACGCTGGAACTGGCCGACGATGCAGCGACGATGTCGGGGAATCTGGAACTCAACCGAATGGATTTCGACGTTGGAACATCGCAACCCACCGAAGATTCGTTGGGGTTCACGGTTATCGTGGCAGTCGAATTGACGGCAGAACGCGACAACAAATAGAAAACCGCCGGGGCGCATAACCCCGACGGTTTCTTTTTGGGATCATGAAGGGATTAGTCGGCCTTCTGTGCCTCGATCGAAATCTTGACCTCGACCTCGTCACCCACGAATGGAGCGAATTGGCCCAAATCAAAATCGCTGCGCACCAGCGTTGTGGTGGCGTCAAATCCGGCCCATGGCTTGCCCGCCATCGGGTGTTCACCCACTTGGTTCAGCTTGGCATCCAGAACCACGGATTTGGTGACACCATTCATGGTCAGATCACCGGTGATGTTGGCTGTGTTCTCGCCAGTGACCTCGATACCAGTTGAAGTGAAGGTCACCAGATCACCTTCGGCTGCGCCAAAGAAATCTTCGGTCATGAAGTGATCTTCGCGCGGTTTCCAACCGGTGATCATCTCAACGACCGGCATCGAAACAGTCACGCTCGATGCTGCCGGGTCTTCCTGATCAAACATGATTTCGCCCTCAAAGCCCGAAAACATGCCCGTGGTGGTCGAAAAGCCAAGGTGGTTCCAACTGAAGATGACCTGGCTATGGCTGGAGTCCAAAACGTATTTTTCAGCACTGGCGAATGCTGTGGTCGCCGATACGGCCAAAGCAGCAGCAATAAGGGTGGATTTCATAACAATCTCCGCAATGGTGTTGTTGCAAACCGGGTGGGTTGCTCACCTACGAAAATGTGCCGCCCAAGGGCGGCACACAAGTTTTTTTGATTCACAACTTCTGTTCCTTTTTGAACAGAATAAAAATCAGGCGAAAATTGTTACGTTTTGGCTGAGTTGACCTTTGAGCGCTGAGCCAACATCCGCCGATTCCAGTGGCAGCTTCATCAGCAGGCTTCCGTCTACATCGTACAGTTCGACCTGGTCGTCAGCGAAACGCGCGCCACCCAGCGAGTCGTAGCTGCGGCGCAATACCGTTTGCGGCCGACCGTTTTCGTTTTTCTGAAGAATGCGAACCTCGCGGCGGATTGGGTCAAAATAGGCGTCTGGGCGCGCATCCATCACCTCGATGGTCAGCAGGCTGACGCCAACAATCAAGAACATCAGCGAAGCGACTAACTTGATAGGCCAAACCTCGGCCCCCATAACCGAACCCGGCATCAACCACATCGAAAAGGCCGACACAATCAGAAAGACACCAACGGCACGCAGAAGAAACATCCGAGCCCGCCAATTCGGCGCAAACGTAATCAGCACGGGGACGGATTTATCAAATACCGCGGCAGGTGCCGATTGTTCAAAAGTGTTTGTGTTCATGACGGCCATTGTCTTGCCCTGTCTATGTTTTCCAATCTACCGGGTTCTCCCGGCTTCATGAACAACCTCGGGGCGAAAAGCGTCAGGAATTGGGCGCACCAGTGGAAATAGGGCGACTTCACAAAGGCATATGTGGCAGGGCTTGCCCCGCCCGCTCAAACGTGTATACGGGGCCATCCTTCGCAGGAGTTATGAATCGCGCAGCCTCTCGTGGCAGGGTCGCGAAGGACCATATGGCCCCGCCTTTGAAATGCGCCTTGATATAAACAGGAGTGCACATGCCACTGTATGAGCATGTAATGATCGCGCGTCAGGATTTGTCCAACGCGCAGGCAGAAAGCCTTGTCGAACATTTCGGCACCGTTCTGGCTGACAACGGCGGCAACGTCGTCGAAAGCGAGTACTGGGGCGTCAAGACGATGGCTTACAAGATCAACAAGAACCGCAAAGGCCACTATGCCTTCCTGAAAACCGATGCCCCTTCGGGTGCGGTTCAGGAAATGGAACGCCTGATGCGCCTGCATGATGACGTGATGCGAGTTCTGACCATCAAGGTCGACGAGCATGCCGAGGGCCCTTCGGTCCAGATGCAGAAGCGCGATGAGCGCGAAGGCCGCCGCGAGCGCCGCTGATCAACGCCTGACGAAAGGACATAAACCATGGCCGCAAAACCATTTTTCCGCCGCCGCAAGGTCTGCCCGTTCTCGGGTGAGAACGCGCCGAAAATCGACTATAAAGACACCCGTCTGCTGCAGCGCTACATCTCTGAGCGTGGCAAGATCGTACCTTCGCGCATCACCGCCGTTTCGGCGAAAAAGCAGCGTGAACTGGCCCGTGCTATCAAGCGCGCCCGCTTCCTCGCCCTGCTGCCCTACGCCGTGAAGTAAGGAGAGACTGACATGCAAGTTATCCTTCTGGAACGCGTTGCGAAACTGGGTCAGATGGGCGACGTCGTTGACGTCAAGCCCGGCTACGCCCGCAACTTCCTGCTGCCCCAAGGCAAAGCGCTGAGCGCATCGAACGCCAACATCGCGTCGTTCGAAGCCCAGAAAGCCCAGCTTGAGGCACGCAACCTGGAAACCAAGAAAGAAGCTGAAGCGCTGGCTGAAAAGCTGGACGGTCAGCAGTTCATCGTGATTCGTTCGGCATCGGATGCCGGCGCACTGTACGGTTCGGTCACCCCGCGTGATGCCGCAGACGCCGCAACCGAAGCTGGCTTCACCGTCGACAAGAAACAGATTGCCCTGATCGCTCCGATTAAGGAACTGGGTCTGCACTCGGTCGCAGTCAACCTGCACCCCGAGGTAGAAGTCGAGATCAAGATGAACGTCGCACGTTCGGAAGAAGAAGCCGAACTGCAGGCATCGGGCAAATCGATCCAGGAACTGGCTGCTGAAGAAGAAGCCGCTGCCGAATTCGAGATCGCCGAGCTGTTCGACGACATAGGCTCTGCCGCTTCGGAAGACGAAGATCTGGTTGCCGAAGAAGCTCCGGTCGAAGAAGACGAAGCAAAAGCCTGATCTGACTGCATATCCAATATCAAAGGGCCGCGCTTTTACGCGGCCCTTTTTCTTTTTGTTACATCGCAAGCAAAATTCAGCCCGATTGTTCGCCTGGCCTTGCAGACCGGCGAGGGTTTCATATCATCGCCATTCGCAATCAGGAGTATTTTGATGACCCCCCTCCTTCGTCGCCGCGTCTTAACCTTGTTGCTTATGGCACCGCTTGCAGCTTGTGGCAGTCCTGGCAGCTCGGGTTCCGGCGATACCTTCGATCCCCCCCTCTACCCCAATGAAACACCCGAGCTTCGCGCCTCGATCAATAAATGGGCTGACCACTACGAGCTCCCGCGGGAGTTGGTGCACAAGCTGGCGATCCGTGAAAGCACACATCGGCCGTGGGCGGTGAACCGCCCCTATTATGGGCTTCTGCAAATCCTCCCGGCCACTGCGCGATCAATGGGTTATACTGGAAATGCCAAAGGCCTGCTGGACGCCGATACCAATCTGGAGTTTGCCGGAAAATACCTGCGAGGCGCCTGGCTTTTGTCTGATGGAGATCAGCAGCGTGCCATCTTTCTTTATGCCAAAGGATATTGGCCCGAAGCAAAGGCCAGGGGCATGCTCGTCGAGACGGGTCTGGTTTCTGCCACAGAATAGGCATGTTTAATTCGCATTTCGATTGTAATGCACATACATAACCTTCGAAATGCCACGGCGAATCCCATGACCTACTGCACAACTCTGACGTTAAATCTTTTAAAGGTGCGTAATTGTGTGCCCGAAAGGCACATTTACCTATAAAAGGCAGACATTTCCCACATCTTCTTGTCTTGACAAGCGAAATGTGGTGTCCTGCTTGACGTCAGGGAAGACAGTATCATTTTCCTGGCCAAGGGGATCCGCCCGCTCACTCGGGTCTAACTGGTCGTTACCGTATGGATATTGTTGATCTCAGCACTCTTCCCGAACAGGATACTCGGTATGACGAGTTCCTGCGTCAGGTCTGTGACAAATATGAAATGGACCACGCAGCCTATGCGGGTATGAATCCTGCTGCAGGTACGATTCACGGCCATGTGACTTATGGGGACGACTGGAAAACCCACTATCAAGAGCAAGGCCTGCACCTGATCGATCCGACGCTGCACATGAGCCAGCGCAGTATCGCTCCGGTCGACTGGAGCCGTCTGGAACGCGGTAAAGATTTCCAGCGCGTTTTTCGCGATGCACATGATTTTGGCATTCCAGATCAAGGCATTACGATTCCGGTTCGCGGGCCGTACGGAGATATCGGCTTGCTTAGCGCAGTGCGCGAGTGCAGCCGGGATGAGTGGAAGAAACTGGTGCCCAACGTGATAAGTGACCTGCAATCATTGGCCGTACACATCCATGACAATGTCATGACATCGGATACGATCAGCCGGATGCTGTACCACCCGACCCTCTCCAGCCGAGAATTGGAGATTTTGCAATGGGCCGCAGCGGGTAAATCGCAACAAGATATCGGCGATATACTGTCGATTTCGCACCGCACGGTTGAGGTGCACTTGCGCTCTTCTCGCGAAAAGCTTAATGCACTGACGACTCCGCAGGCTGTCGGTCGGGCCATCGGAATCGGCTTAATCTACCCAGGATAAAGCCAAATTTTGCCGAAATTGGGCTAAAAAAAGCCAATATTACGGGAAACCCCCAATAGATTCGCTGTGGAAACCGGGTAACGTCTTATCCACAGACAGATCACTCGAAGGGGGTTAACATGATTTTGGTAGTTGATGGGCTGAACAGACATCTGTTCACCGAAGTTCTTGACGATATGTTCGAACTGCGCGCTCGGGTTTTTGGCGGGCGACTTGGATGGGACGTCCACATCGAAGACGGCAAAGAAATCGATCAGTTCGATCATCTGGATCCTGCATACGTAATTGGTCTCGACGATGAGGGGAACGTCGTAGCCGCAGTACGTGCACTCCAGACAACCGGCCCGCACATGCTTTCAGATGTGTTCTCGGATATCTTATGCGGCGAAGCGCCAATGCGCAGCGCGACCATGTGGGAATCCACCCGCTTCTGCGTCGACACGCAGCGACTGACCCGAGGGAAAGAGAAGAACTCGGTTTCTTACGCGACCTGTGAGCTGATGATCGGATCTCTGGAATACTGCCGCAGCGCGGGTATCCAGGACATCATCACCGTGATTGACCCGGTTATGAACCGCGTTCTCAAACGCTCGAACTGTGCGCCTTACGACTATGTGGGCGAAACCGTTCCGATGGGCAAGGTACCGGCCATGGCGGCGTTGCTGGATTGCACAGAAGAGAGGATTTCGGGTCTTCGCGAATTCGCAGACATTCACCACGATGTCTTTATCGAAGAAGAAAAGGCGTTGGAGTTCTTCGAGGCCCAAAAGGCCTCCAAACTCAGCCCGGCAAATCGTGACCACAAGCCGCTCACCGATCTTGAGAAGTACTTTGTCGAACAGATGAGTGCGGCCAAGACGGAAGAAGAAAGGCAGGCAGTGCTGAAACTGATCGAAGCGCTGTCCGACACATTCACTCCAGAGCAGAAGACCGCTCTGTTACAGACCCCCCGTGCTTTTGCTCATGAGGCCTGACCCCCTCACCTCATAGTACAAAGCCACCCATGCGGAGCCGTCTAATTCGAGACGGCTCCGCTTTTTTTGACCTCTAAAGGGGGAAGGAAGAGGATTATTCCTCTTCCAGTGCCTCAACGGCTTTTTGCAGATCGTCCTTGCTGACTTCTTTGTCGGCAACCTGAGCCAGTTCGAAGACGTAGTCGACAACCTTGTCTTCAAAGATAGGCGCACGCAGCTGCTGCTGCATTTGGGCGTTCTGCTGCACAAATTCAAAGAACTGGCGCTCCTGGCCCGGGTACTGACGCGCCTGGTTCATGATCGCTTGTGTCATTTCCGAGTCGGTCACTTCAACCTCGGCCTTCTGGCCCAGTTCGGCAAGCAGCAGGCCCAGACGCACGCGGCGTTCGGCAAGCTTGTTATGCTCGTCGGTTGGTTCGATCGGATCGTGATCGTGACCTTCAACGTCAGGATTTTCCTCGTGCCACAGCTGATGCGCGATCTGCTTGGCTTCTGCTTCTACCAGTGACGGCGGCAGGTCGAACGAGACTTTCTCGTCCAGCACGTCCAACAAAGCGCGCTTCATTACTGCACGGGACGCACCAGCATATTCGGCTTCCAGACGCTCGGCGATCTGTGCCTTCAACCCAGCCAGATCTTCGGCACCAAATTTCTTGGCCAACTCGTCGTCGACCTCAGCCGCGACCGGCTCTTTCACCTCTTTGATGGTACAGGTGAAAACGGCGTCTTTGCCGGCCAGATGCTCAGCACCGTATTCTTCGGGGAAGGTGACGTTGACGTCTTTTTCTTCCTCGGCCTTCACACCGACCAACTGCTCTTCGAAGCCGGGGATGAAGCTGTTCGAGCCCAGAACCAGCGGGTAATCTTCAGCCGAACCGCCTTCGAACTCTTCGCCGTCAACTTTACCAACAAAGTCGAACACGATCTGGTCACCGTCCTTGGCTTTCGAACCCTTACGACGCGCTTTGAAGTTCTGCGCGGTCTCGGCCAGGTTGTTCAGCGCTTCTTCCACGGCTGCGTCGTCCGCTTTGACAACCAGCTTCTCCAGTTCAACCGATTTCAGGTCAACTTCTGGAATCTCGGGCAGCGCTTCGTAGGACATCGCAACTTCTACGTCGTCGCCTTCTTTCCAGTCCTCGTTGGTCATCTTGACCTCGGGCTGCAAAGCAGGACGTTCGCCGCTGTCCTCAAAGTGCTTGTTCATCGCACCGTCGATGGTTTCTTGCATCGCTTCGCCAAGCAGGCGCTGGCCGAACTGCTTTTTCAGCAGAGCCATCGGCACCTTGCCTTTGCGGAAACCCTTCATTTCAACCTCGGGCTGCGCTTCGGTCAGTTTCTCGTTGACCTTGTCGTCCAGCTCGGCTGCGGTCACAACGATGTTGTAGCCGCGCTTCAGACCTTCGTTCAGCGTCTCGGTAACCTGCATTTTGGTAGTCCCCATAGGATTCGGGGCGCGCAAAACGGGCGCGCCGGGCAAATTTGACGCCTTCTATTTGCACAGCCGCCTGCGTGCAAGAGGCAAAGGCCCTTTCAGGCTGGTTTTACCCCTATTACAGACGAAAAAACGCCCCGGCACAGGCCGGAGCGTTCGATCATCGAAAGCTGAGAAATCAGAACCTCCAGCGGGCCCCCAGCACCCACGCCTCGTTGTTGTCGAACGAAGCGCCATCTTCGAAATCGTGATTGCGGTATTTGAGATATGCATCTGTATTGATGCTGTCGATACGCTGAACAACAGCGATGCCCCAAGCATCAGTGCTGGAGCCGTCATTTACGAAGTCCGAGCCCGAGTAATAGTCGATCCCGATACCGGTTTTACCCCAGGATACCCACTGATCCTCGTAGGCAATCTTGCCGTAGAAGTAGTTCGGGTCAGACGCACCATCCGCGTCATTGTCCCGCGTCCCGGCGGCTACGGTGAAGCTCAGGCCGTTTTGCAGCATAACCGAGGCCGACCCGATCGTATCCTTGCGGTCCCCCGATCCATCGTCAGCCGAGCGCACCGAGTATGCAACCGCCGCTGCAAATTCAACCCCGCCGCCGAAGGTGTTGTTATAGCGAAGGCCAATATCGTAATAGTCATCGTCATCGCTGCTGGACAGAATGTTCTGACCATAGGCGATGCCGGCCTTAAAACCGCTGAACTCCGGCGTGTCATACCGAACGCGGCCACGGCGCGCACCGTCAAAGTTGCTGCTGGAATCGCCAACGGTGATGTCGCTCAGCAAACCGTCAGTACCGCGATAGAAGAACCCGCCATTTTCATCGTTGGTAAAGGAATACAGCGCAGTTCCAACGTAAGACAGATCCACTTCGGCAGCGCCATCGGCCACCATGCTGCCCTGACCGGCCGAGAATTTACCCCAGTCACCGGCAAGTGCGAAATCCACGTGACGGATATCTTCACGGGTCCAGCCGCTGAAATCTGTGCCCAGCTGGTTCCACTCGCTCGAGCTCGGCAGACCAAGCCCGGTTTCAAAACGGAAGGTGAAATCGTTGTTGCCGAAGGGCTGCAACAGTTCCAAACCGACGCGGCTGTTTGACAGGTCATTGTCCAGAACGCGCGTTTCGGTCTCTTCACCGTCGTCAACCGAGATTAAGGCCGGGTGCAACTGACCATAAAGCAGGACATAACCGCCCGTGTTGTTTTCGTATTTCAGTTCGGCGGCGGCGGGGATTGCCGTTGTTGCGACAAGCGCCGCGGCTATCGAAGTCAGCTTAAAATTCACTGTCATGTCATTCACCATAGATGGGTCAGTTTTTTTAGATATTGCCGATATGCGCACCTGGATTAACGGTTCCAATGATTGCTAAAGCTTATTAGCCCGGCATTGCATTTCTGCCACAGGCGGAAGCGGGGACCTTCAGGGAAAGCGTTTTATAATCAATATTTTGACCTAGTTCGAAAGCAGCACCCAGCTAACCTGCAAGACAATTCTTGCGCTGCGTGTTGCAGCTTGCAAACACCCGTTATGCGCACAGGTAAATCATAAGGCGAAACATTGCCGCTTTGACCCGCGATCGGCCAATATTTGCCTATGACCCATTGATTTCAAGCCGTGCGAATACCGCTGGCAATTGTTCCGGCAGATCTTCAGCAATCAACCCCGGCCCAAATTGCCTGGCGCATTCCACATGTAACCAAGCTGCGGTC